>JAABRA010000277.1 GCA_011391155.1 Burkholderiales bacterium | reverse complement strand
CAGCCGTTGAGCGTGTCCAGCGTGCGCGCGCTCAGCAGCTCGGACTTGAACACGCCGCCGTTGAACAGCACCGCGGTCGGGTGCAGAAAGCTGGCGTCCGTTGCGGGCGTGCCGGCCCCGCCGGCCCCACCGACAAAACCCGGCAGCTCAGCGGTGGCGCCCACCTGGCGCCCCAGCAGGGCCGCGAGGTGGCGCGTGACACCGGCGTCCTGCGCGTAGGGCAGGCCGAGCTGCGTCAGGCCGGCGCGGGTGCGGCTGACCGGGCGAGCGGCGGCGTCCACCTGCGGGAAGAAGCCTTCCAGAATCGTGGCGCGGACCTCCGCCTGCGTCAGTTCGGTGCGGATCGAGCCGCCCACCAGCTTCGAGCCCCGGCTGGGCACCACCAGGGGCTGGGCCTCGATGCCGGCGTCGCTCAGCAGGCGCTCCTTGGCGCTGCGGCAGGCGTAGGTCAGCGCGCGCATCTGCCAGGGGTCGAGCTGCTTGCCGTCGGCGGCGAGCTTGCGCGCCACCACGTGTGCCAGCGTCAGGTCCATGTTGTCGCCCCCGAGCAGGATGTGGTCGCCCACGGCCACGCGGTGCAGCTCCAGCTGGCCGTCGCGCTCCAGCACGGCGATCAGGGAAAAGTCGCTGGTGCCGCCGCCCACGTCGATCACCAGCAGGATGTCGCCCGGCTTGACGTCCTTGCGCCAGCGTCCCGCGCTGGCCTGGATCCAGCTGTACAGCGCGGCCTGGGGCTCTTCGAGCAGCGTCAGATGGGTGTAGCCGGCGGCGCGGGCGGCTTCGGCGGTCAGCTCGCGCGCGGCCGGGTCGAACGAGGCCGGGATGGTGACGGTCACATCCTGCGCGTCGAACGGCGCCTCGGGGTGGGCGCGGTTCCAGGCTTCACGCAGATGCGCCAGGTAGCGGGTGGAGGCGTCCAGCGGCGAGAGGCGCGCCACCTCGGCCGGCGCGTCGGCCGGCAGGATCGCCGCGCGCCGGTCCACCCCGGCGTGGCACAGCCAGCTCTTGGCGCTGGACACCAGCCGGATCGGCGTCAGCGCGCCGCGCGAGCGCGCAAACTCGCCCGCAGCATCGGTCAAACCGGCCGACCAGGGCAGGTTCAGGTCGCCCTCGGCAAGCTCGCTTTCGTGCGGCAGGTAGAGGAAAGACGGCAGCAGCGGCAGGTTTTCGACCGTGCCCGGCGCGGTGAGCTGGGGGATGTCCAGCACCTCGCAGCGGGTGGCTTCGCCGTCGCTGGCCGCGATGTCCACGTAGGCCAGCGCGCAGTGCGTCGTGCCCAGGTCGATGCCGATGGCAAAACGCGGCGCTAAGCCAGCGTCGGGGGGGGCGCCTGCGCTCACAGTTCCACCTCGGCCTGCGCCAGCACGGTCAGGTCATGCCCACTGGCCACCCTGGGCAGGCGGACCTCCGCAGCGCGCCAGCCGCGATGGCTCAGGCTGCCCTGGAACGGCGCCTGGCCGACCACGTTGCCGGTGAGCCGCACGGCCTGGGCGTCGAAACCCGGGGCCAGCGTGATCCGGCTGCCTTCGGCCTCGGTGCGCACCGGCACCAGGCTGAAATGTTCGCGCAGCACCTTGCGGCAGCCTTCGTGCACCACGCGGGCGGCGCCGCCGACATCGGCGTCGGAATAGCCGCTCAGGTCTTCCTGGCTGAAGTCGATCAGGCGCGCCTCGCGCTGCAGCAAGCCCAGCAGCTGCAAGGCGGCGTCGGGGCCGGCTTCCTTCAGCAGCACCGGCGCGGGGGTGGGTGCGGGGGTCGGGGCCGGCGTGGGCGCTGGCGCCGCCGGGGCGCTCAGGCCCAGAACGCGCCCGGCGAACCCGGCATCCGACAGGATGCTGAAGAACGCACCGATGGCGATGGGGATGCGGCGGAAAAAGGACAGATTCGGGACGGATGCAGGATGGGTCATGAAGGGTTCCTGGGTGCGGCGGCAGCGGACGCCGGGCCGGCAAAAAAAGGGGGCGGACTTGCCACGGGGAGCGTGGGGCCGCCCCGATGAAGGATTCAGGCCCGCACAGATAGGGAATTACCCTGAGTCAGCGGGGCGGATTTTCCCATGACTTCACCGGCTACCAGAAGGAAAGCCCTGGCACGCGGGAAAATCCGAAGGGTTGCCCGCGTCGCGGCCTACTGAATACTCCTGAAAAAGGAGCGTCTTATGACCCATACACGCTGGGAAAGGGCATGAAACATCAAGATTTTCGCCTTGCAAGGGCGTCCCGGAGCGTTCCGGTGCGACTGCGGCATGCCAGACGCCCTGTTCAGCCAGAAAACCGAAGTTGAAACAGAAATTGCGCCGTAAAGCGTCGTCCCACTTCGACGGTCAAGCCGCTTCAGCCCCACCCATCTGGAACGGCTCCCCAGTCAGCAAGAATCCTCTGGAAGCCGCATGGATATTGAATTCCAGCCGCTTTCAGGTGGGTTCAACTTCGGTTTTTCAGGCTCAGGCCTTCAGCACATGCGCCTCCA
>JAABRA010000276.1 GCA_011391155.1 Burkholderiales bacterium | reverse complement strand
CGGGCACCGATGCCCATCAGTGTGCCGCCGACGATGGCAAAGAACGCGGTCTCCCAACTCGGCAGCTTCCACTTGAACTCGCGGCGGGCCAGCGCCATCACGGCGGCGCCGAGAATGATGCCGATCGACATGAAGCCGGGCGCGTTCAGCAGCGGATTCGGCAGCCCGTTGTCGAGGCCAAAGAAGATGCTGTCCATGCTGTCGATGCCGAGCCTCTGCATCACCCAGCCGCCCCACTGTGCTTCCTGGGTGGTGATGTACCAGTAGCCCGGGTCGAACACGGTGTCCTGGATCGACAGGCCATTCGTGTAGCCCATTGCCACCAGCAGCTCGCCGAAGTTAAAGATGTCGTAGTGCTCACGCAGCACCCCGGTCACGTACATATGCAGGCCGGCGAGAATGCCGAGGCCGATGCCAGCAATGGCCGTATTCTTCGACGACGTGCACATCGCCCACATGCCGGCGAACTCGTCACCCAGGCTCGGGTTGGCCTTGCCGCTGCGGCGCAGGTAGCCCTTGCGGTAGTAGAAGGCATATAGCGCGATGAGGATGATCGTGACCGGCAGGATGGCGGTCAGCATCGTGTTCATCCAGATGACGCCGGCAGTGGTGCCCCCCATGTCGAACATGTCGGCAGTGGTGGAGCCTTTGAGATCCCAGATGTGGCCCGCAGTGAAGATATCGAACCAGCCATCGGTAACCGAGAGTTCGGCCGGCATGTCCTTGGCGACAGCCGAATCGATCCATGACTGCGGCACCAGTGAATCCCACCAGCCGCTGGCGCTGACGACGATCGCCTGCGAGAACGAGATGGCGAGTATCACCAGCATTGAGTTCATGTTGCCCTCGCCCGCTTTGTAGAGCGAACCGGATGCGCAGCCGCCGGTAAATACGATGCCGAAGCCGAATATTGCGGCGCCGATGATGATGTGCCAGCCCATCGCGTTGGGATGGAAGGTACTGAAGCCGGCCAGGGTCACGATGGCGGCGACCACCGCATACAGCGCCACTGCGATCATCATGCCCACCGCCATGCGCGGAACCTTCACCGCGAACAGGTCGCGCACTGCCGAGGCCATGCAGAAGCGGCCGTACTGGAGCAGCATGCCGTAGGCAAGACCGAACCAGACATAAACCAGCATATAGACGAAGCGCGTGTCCTTGGCCAAGGCCAGCAGCGAACAGACGACCACGAGGAGAAAGACACTCATCGCCTGCAGGCTGCTTTTACGCAGCAGCCCATTTGACCCCGTTACGGTATTTGCTGTTGCTACACCACTCACACGCCTTCTCCTCGTTACCGGCAGCCCATCAGGCCGCCTCAAATTACCTTTACCTACTGCCCCTTGCGTAGATATACGCACCAGCAATCAGACCCCCGGACCGTCGCGAGGTGTGTACATCCAAGCGTCTGCGCCAGCGCGGGAAACCCCTCGACCGCGGTCGGATTGTCTATCCTGACCTCGACCACCTCCCCCGGCCCGACTTCGCCCAGCACCTTCATGGTCAGCAACTGCGGCCGCGGACACATGGCGCCCAGACAGTCGACAGAGCGAACCACATGCACCGCCCCCTTTACTCCGGGAATATCGACGTCCTTGATGACCAGACTGGTAATGCCGGTTGGACGGTCATGAAAAAGATCGAACCAACTGCTGACGTGCACACCCACACCCCCCGCATAACGACTCCAGACTTTAAGCAGATTGCGTGCCATATTGTTTTTCCTTTTATAAACATATGGTTGTACTCCATCATGGTTTTGGGGGCCGTGAAAAATGCAATGACGTCGGTATTTAGGTTTGGCGCGTCTGTCTTTTGCAACGGCGAACTGGCCGGACGCCTGGCGCGCATCTACGAGCCGATTGTCGCGCTTCAAGTTGTGGCCACTTTTGCCGCCGTTGGCCGGGACAGGCGCCCTGCCTGCCGGCCGGATCAGGCGATTTCACTGAGTGCTTGATCACCAACGATCGTGCATCTAAAGTGCCGGGCGGCACCCCTACATGATGGCAGGGCCGGTGGTTCAGGACGGCAAAGTGGGGGCGGATCAACACCCAACCCCTTGAAGCTCAGCGCGCCGAGCATGCTGTGTGGCAAAATGAGCCGTCAAGGAACCCATTGTGTATAGCCAGATGCGCGCGTATGCACAAACTATCCGCAACGAGACATCGTCAATTAATGGCGATTTGAAATACGTGAAAATCGCCGCCTGGAACGTCAACTCCCTCAAGGTCCGCCTGCCCCAGTTGCTGGACTTTCTCGCCACCCGCCAGCCCGACGCGGTGTGCCTGCAGGAAACCAAACTCACCGATGACAATTTCCCGGTCGCCGAACTGGAAGCAGCCGGCTATCGCGTCGCTTTCGCCGGGCAGAAAACCTATAACGGCGTCGCCATCGTCAGTCGTACCGAACCGCTCGACGTACAGATCGGCATCCCTGATCTGGAGGACGAACAGAAGCGCGTCATCG
>JAABRA010000286.1 GCA_011391155.1 Burkholderiales bacterium | reverse complement strand
ACCAGCGCCAGCGTGGCGTGGACGAGATGTCGGCCGTGCTGCGCGAGCGACTGCGCCAGGTCCCCGGCGTCACCGTGACCCACGTCGGGCTGCTCGATCCGGTCGGTGGGCAGAAGCAGATCGAGTTTTCGCTGCAGGGCCCGGACCTGAAGGAACTCGACCGCCTGACCCGCCTGGTGATCGACAAGATCCGCCCGATTCCAGGGCTTGTCGACCTCGATTCCAGCATCAAGGCGAACAAGCCGACCATCGAGGTCGACATCCGGCGCGATGCGGCGTCCGAGCTGGGCCTGGGGGTCAGCCAGATCGCGGGGCCGCTGCGCATCCTGATCGCCGGCCAGACGGTGGGCAACTGGCGCGCCAGCGACGACCAGACCTATGACGTGAACATTCGCCTGGCACCGGATGCCCGCAATGCCCTGGAAGATCTGGAGCGCCTGCCGTTCACCACCGGCACCAACGCCGACGGAAGCCCGCGCATCGTGCGCCTGAACCAGGTCGCCACGCTGCGCGAGGGCACCGGGCCGAACCAGATCAACCGGCGCGACCTGACCCGCGAGGTCGCCATCAACGGCAACGTCTTCAACCGTTCGGCGGGCGAGGTGTCCAGCGACATCAAGGCGGCGCTGGAGAGCATCAGCTTTCCGCCCGGCTACCGCTACCAGTTCGGCGGATCGACCAAGAACATGGCCGAGTCGTTCGGCTATGCGGTGTCGGCGCTGGTGCTGGCCATCGTGTTCATCTACATGATCCTGGCGAGCCAGTTCAAGAGCTTCCTGCAACCGCTGGCGCTGATGACCTCGCTGCCGCTCACCCTGATCGGCGTGGTGCTGGCGCTGATGATGTTCAACTCCACGCTGTCGATGTTTTCCATCATCGGCGTCGTGATGCTGATGGGCCTGGTCACGAAAAATGCGATTTTGCTGGTGGATTTCGCCATCCGCGCCCGCGAGGATGGCATGGAACGCACCGAAGCCCTGTTGATGGCCGCCCGGGTGCGGCTGCGCCCCATCCTGATGACCACGCTGGCCATGATCTTCGGCATGGTGCCGCTGGCGTTTGCCCTGACCGAGGGGTCGGAGCAGCGCGCGCCCATGGGCCAGGCGGTCATCGGCGGCGTCATCACCTCGTCGCTGCTGACCCTGGTGGTGGTGCCGGTGGTGTACTGCGCCATGGACGATCTGGCCTCATGGATGCGCAGGCTTTTCACATCAGCACCCAAAACGGGGCCGAAATGACCCCGGCCCGGTAAAATGGCGCAGAATCGGCTAACATACCCCTAGGAGTATAAAAATGGACATCGAAACCGCACGCTTCAACATGATCGAACAGCAGATCCGCCCCTGGAACGTCCTCGACGCCCATGTGCTGGAACTGCTTGCGGTGGTCAAACGCGAAGACTTCGTGCCGCTGGCGCACAAGGCGATGGCCTTCGTGGATATGGAAATTCCGTTGCGTGAAGGCGGCGCCCGCGGCCAGGTGATGCTGGCGCCCCGCGTGGAGGCGCGCCTGCTGCAGGACGCCCAGGTGCGCCGCCACGAAAAGGTGCTGGAAATCGGCGCCGGGTCTGGCTACATGGCGGCCTTGCTGGCGCATCGCGCCCAGCGCGTGGTGTCCGTGGAGATCGAACCCGAACTGGCCCGCATGGCGCGCGCCAACCTGCAAAAGGCCGGCATCCACAACGCCGAGGTGCTGGAACTCGACGGGGCCGCCGGCGTCAAGGGCGACGGCCCGTTCGACGTGATCGTGCTGAGCGGATCGGTGATCGAGGTGCCGCAGGTCCTGCTCGCCCAGGTCAAGATCGGCGGCCGGCTGGTGGGCGTGGTCGGCGACGAACCCATGATGTACGCCACGGTGGTCACCCGCACCGGCGAATCCACCTGGACCACCGTTCAGCAATGGGACACCGTGGTGCCGCGCCTGCTGAACTTTGTCGAGCCGTCGAAATTCAGGTTCTGAGACGCAACCGCCGGACATTCCTTCGATGATTGAACAGGTTCATCCCCGCGATCTTGCCGCCTGGCTCCAGGCGACGGCCCTGCACGGCAAGCCGCTGGTGCTGGACGTGCGCGAACCCCACGAATGGCAGTTCGCCAGCATTCGCGCCGAGGGCTTCGAGATGCTGACCCTGCCGATGCGGGCGGTGCCGGTGCGCATGAATGAGCTCGACCCCAGCCGTCCCATCGCCTGCCTGTGCCACCACGGCGGACGCAGCATGCAGGTGGCGTCTTTCCTCAAGCACCACGGCTTCGAGCATGTGGCCAACATCGCCGGCGGCATCGATGCCTGGTCGCGCGAGGTCGACCCGACGGTGCCCCGTTATTGACCCCGCCCTCATGCCGACCCTGCCGATTTTCGCGAGACCTGGCGGAACGCCCAACAACCCTTCGCCGTGAATTTCGCGCTGTCCCCAACCCATTAGGAAAAACCATGAAGCTGCTCCGTCCCCTGCCCCTCGTTTTGGCCCTGGCGACCCTGTTCGCGGGCTCGGTGCAGGCCCAGAACCTGGTGCAAATGTATGAAGCGGCGCGCGGGTACGACGCCAGTTACCAATCCGCCCGGGCGCAGTACGACGCCAGCATCGCCAGGGCCGACCAGGCCAATGCGCTCATCCTGCCCACGGTGAGCGCGGCCGCCGGCTATTCCCAGACCCAGTTCGAAAACAAGACCGGCAACAACATCGTGATCGACACCAGCTTCGGCACGGAAAACGCGTCGATCTCGGCGTCCCAGCCGCTGTACCGGCCCGCCAACCTGGCCGGCTACGAGCAAGGGCGCAAACAGGTGGATATCGCCAAGGCCCAGCTCGACGCCATCGAACAGGACCTGATCGTGCGCGTTTCGACGGCCTACTTCGACGTGTTGTCCGCGCAGGACAACCTGTTCCTGGTGCGCGAGCAGAAAAAATTCGTGGCCGAGCAGCTGGCCTCGGCCAAGCGCAACTTCGAGGTCGGCACCGCGACCATCACCGACAGCCGCGAAGCCGAATCCCGCTTTGACCTGGTCGTGGCGGCCGAGATTGGCGCCGAGAACGACCTGCGCGTGAAAAAGCTCGCGCTTCAGGTGGTCGTCGGCAAGGTCGACAGCGACCCCAAGCCGCTGGCGCGGCCCGTGATCCTGCCCACGATCCCCCTGACCGATGACGCTTTCTGGGTCAACCAGGCCGTGGTCAACAACCCCACGCTGCGCCAGGCCCGCCTCGGCGTGGACGTTGCGCAGCTTGAAACGGCGAAAGCCTATGCGGGGCACAAGCCCACCCTGGACTTGACCGCAAGCTACGGAAACACGCGTTATCCGGGCGGCAACGCCACCAGCGGGTTCTACACCCGCACCACGGCGGGCACGGTCGGGCTGGCGTTGAACATACCGATTTTTGCCGGCTTCGCGGTCCAGAACCGGGTCAAGGAGACCCTTTCGCTGGAAGAAAAGGCCAAGGCAGATCTGGACGGCGTCGAACGCACCGTCGTTCAAGGCACGCGCGCCATCTTTTTCGGGGTGAAGTCGGGGCTGGGTCAGGTCAAGGCCCTGGAAACCGCCGAGATCTCGACCAAGAGCGCGCTGGACGCCAACCTCCTGGGCTATCAGGTCGGCGTGCGGATCAACCTCGACGTGTTGAACTCCCAGGCCGCGCTGTTCGTGGCCCGCCGGGATCTGGACCTGACGCGCTACAACGTGTTGCTGAACAGCCTGAAACTGCGCCAGGCCGCAGGCACGCTCAAGCCCGAAGATCTCGATGCGCTGAACGCATTGCTGGTCAAATAGGCTGGGGGTCCTGCGCGATTCTCGTCAGCCGGGCGCGTCCCGGCTTTTTTGTGGGCGGGCGGCCGGCAGACCCGGTTCAGACTGGCCGGGGTATCAAGGCCAGGATCGCCATTGCCGTGCGGTCCGCGGCGCCCCGGTGCGCGGCCGAAAACGCACCGGCCGCACCGGCCATGTCGCGTTGCTGCACAGGATCGGCCGCCAGTGCCCGCGCGGCGCGGCAAGCCGCCGCCATGTCGGCGGTCTCCCGGGCCGCGCCGCTGGCACGGGCCAGTTCAGCCGCCTCGGCAAAGTTGAAGGTGTGCGGCCCCATGATGACCGGGCAGCCGCAGGCGGCGGCTTCGATCAGGTTCTGGCCGCCCAGCGGCGCAAAGCTGCCGCCGAGCAGGGCGACATCGCTCAGGGCGTAGTACAGCGCCATTTCGCCCAGGGAATCGCCGAGCCACACCGTGGACCGGCCAGCCGGCGGGTGCACCGCAGGCGCATCGCCCGTCAGGTGCTGCGGCGCCGGGGCGTGCGGGGCGGCGCCCGGCGCGCCGTCCCAGGCGCTGCGCCGGGAAACCTGGAACCCGTGCTGCACGATCAGCGCGGCCACTTCGTCAAAACGCTGCGGGTGCCGCGGCACGATCAGCCACTGGACGTTGTGGATGTGCTCGGGACTCGCAGGATTGATAGCAGACTCTGACCGTTCCACGCTGGGATAAGCCCTAATTTCCTTCAAAAACAAGGCTTCCTCGCTTTCTCGGCTGCTGGCGAAAAGAACCACCGGCCGACCGAGTGCGGCGCGCCAGGCACGACCCGTTTCCCGTTGATCCGCGTCGGGTGTGGCATCGAATTTCAGGTTGCCGAAGACCCCCTGCACCGGCGCGCCCAGCGCCCGCAATCGGACGGCATCGCCTTCGGTCTGCGCCCAGACGGCGGCCAGCGCCCGGTACGCCGGGCGGGCCAGCCAGGCCAGGCGCAGCGCATTGACGAACGAGCGCTCATTCAGCCGCGCGTTGGCCAGCACCAGCGGCACCCCGCGCTGTGCGCAGGCCGCCGTGAGGTTAGGCCAGATCTCGGTCTCCATGAGGATGCCGATGCGCGGGCGGAAGTGGTCCAGAAACCGCGCCACGGCCCCGGACGTGTCCCAGGGTTGCCAGACCATCACGTCGCCGGGGCGCAGCAGCTTTTCGCCCTCGGCGCGGCCGGTGGCGGTGCCGTTCGTCAGCAGCAGGCGCAGGCCGGGGTGGCGGGCGCGCAGGCGCTCCAGCAGGATCGCGGCGGCGCGCGTTTCGCCCAGCGACACGGCATGGATCCACACCCGCCCCTGATCGGCCGGCGCGCGGTAGTACCCGAAGCGCTCGTCCACCGCCACGGCGTAGCCCGGTTCGGCCACGGCCCGCCGCGCCAGCTTGCGACGCAACAGGGGCTGGGCCAGCCACATCAGCAGGGAATACAGCGCGCGAACCATGGTCAGAACAGGGTTCGCGCCTCAGCCGATCAATGCGCGGCGGCTTCGATGGCCGCGTCGGGCTTGACGCTGCGCAGCAGGGCCAGCATGTCGGCCTCGATCCGGTGCATCGCCTCCTGGGTGTGGCCTTCGAACCGCAGCACCAGCACCGGCGTGGTGTTGGAGCCGCGCACCAGGCCGAAGCCGTCCGGCCAGTCCACGCGCAGCCCGTCGATGGTGTTGATGTGCGCCAGCGCCGGGTCGCGCCCCTGGGCCACCGCCGCGGCCGCCAGCGCCGTGGCCGCGACCTTCTGCAACGCATCCGTCACACGATGCGGCTCGCCTTCGGCGCAGCGCACATTGAGTTCAGGCGTGGAGAAGCTGGTGGGCAGGCCGTTGAGCACGGCATTGGCGTCCGGGTGGCGGCTCACGATCTCCAGCAGGCGACAGCCCGCGTAGGTGCCATCGTCGAAGCCGTACCAGCGCTCCTTGAAGAAGATGTGGCCGCTCATCTCGCCGCCCAGCGGTGCCGCCTTGCCTTCGGCCTCGATCGCCTTCATCTTGGCCTTGATCAGCGAGTGGCCGGTCTTGTACATCAGCGCGACGCCGCCGGCGGCCTCGATGGCCGGCGCCAGGCGCTGCGAGCATTTCACGTCAAACAGGATGGTGCCACCGGGCACGCGCGAGAGCACGTCCTGCGCAAACAGCATCATCTGGCGGTCCGGGTAGATGTTGTTGCCGTCCCGGGTGACGATGCCCAGGCGGTCGCCGTCGCCGTCGAACGCCAGGCCCAGTTCGGCGCCGGTCTCGCGCAGCGCGGCAATCAGGTCACGCAGGTTCTCGGGCTTGCTGGGGTCGGGGTGGTGGTTGGGGAAGTTGCCATCGACCTCGCTGAAAAGCTCGATCACCTCGCAGCCGATGGCGCGCAGGATGGCGGGCGCCGAGGCCCCGGCAATGCCGTTGCCGGAATCGACCACGATCTTCATCGGGCGGGCCAGCTGGATGTCGCCGACAATGCGCGCGGTGTAGGCGGCCAGCACATCGACTTGCGTGACCGCGCCGCCGCCCTGCAGCACCCAGCTTTCCGCCGCCATCATGGTGTGAATCGCCTGGATTTCATCGCCATAGATGGCGCGCCCGCGCATCACCATCTTGAAGCCGTTGTAGTCCTTCGGGTTGTGGCTGCCCGTGACCTGGATGCCGCTGGTGCACAGGGTGCTGGCCGCGAAGTAGAGCATCGGCGTGGTCACCATGCCGACATCGATCACCTGCAGACCCGCGGCGACCAGCCCGCGCATCAATGCCGCGCTGAGCGAGGGGCCGCTCAGGCGCCCGTCGCGCCCGACCGCCACGGTGGTCTCGCCCTCGGCGCGGGCAATCGTGCCAAAGGCGCGGCCCAGCCCCTCGGCCACCGCCTCGTCCACGGTGGACGGCACGATGCCGCGGATGTCGTAGGCCTTGAAGATGGAAGCTGCCAGCTGCATGGAAAAGTCCCCTGGGTGATGAATGAAATGGTAATGCCGGATTGTCC
This sequence comes from Burkholderiales bacterium, assembly GCA_011391155.1. Lineage (GTDB taxonomy): Bacteria > Pseudomonadota > Gammaproteobacteria > Burkholderiales > Burkholderiaceae_C > JAABQG01. The sequence goes on along the minus strand of JAABRA010000286.1, from coordinate 18,124 downwards.
ATCAGGGCCTTGTCGTTCCCGCGCAGGCGGGAATCCATGGGCGGGCACCTGGTGCGACGGGTTGGTGGATTCCCGCCTGTGCGGGAACGACCGTGTTTGCGGGCCAATGGACCATCCCGGTCGATTCATTGTAGGCCGCCGGGCTGGCGGGCCAGATGTCCGGAAACGGCGAGTCCGCGCGCGGGGCCCGTGTACCATGCAACGCATGCCGACCTGCGCCCTGCCCCCCGACGATGACGCCCGCTACCGGGCGCTGAAGGCGCACGACGCGCGTTTTGACGGCTGCTTTTTCACCGGTGTCACCTCGACCGGCATTTACTGCCGCCCGGTCTGCCGGGTCCGCACGCCCAGGCGCGAGAACTGCCGTTTCTTCAGCCTTGCCGCGCAGGCCGAGCAGGCGGGTTTCCGGCCCTGCCTGCGCTGCCGGCCCGAGTTGGCCCCCGGCGCCAACACCTGGTCCACGCAGGATGCGTCCAGCATGCTGACGCGCCAGGCGGCCCGGCTGCTGGACGACCCGGCCGGCTGGCCCGACGCCGCGCCCGCCATGACCGCGCTGGCCACCCGGCTGGGCGTGAGCGACCGGCACCTGCGGCGCATTTTCGAAGCCCAGCTCGGCGTCTCGCCGCTGCAATACCTGCAGACCCGGCGGCTGCTGACGGCCAAGCAACTGCTGACCGACACCGACTTGCCCATCACCCGCGTCGCCCTGGCCAGCGGCTTTGCCTCGCTGCGGCGTTTCAACGCGGCCTTTTCCAGCCACTACGGCCTCAACCCGACGCAGCTGCGCCGCGAGGGCCGCACGCGGGAAGGCCCGGGCGTGGCCGTGCAATTGGGCTACCGGCCACCGTATGACACGGCAACGATGCTGCGCTTCTTCGCCCGGCGGCAGATTGGCGGCCTCGAATTCGTCACCGCGGCGCCGGCTGCCGCCTGGTTCGGCAAAACCGTGCGCCTGCAGGCCGGCGGCCAGACCTGCACCGGCTGGCTGACGGCCCGCTTCGACGAAACCCGCCACGCGGTGTTGCTGCGGATCAGCGATTCGCTGTGCGAGGTGCTGCCGCTGGTGATATCGCGGGTGCGCGCCCTGCTCGACCTGGACGCCGACCCGGAAGCGATCAACGCGGGCCTGTCCAGCGCGGCGGCGGCGCACGGCTCGGCCTTCGCGCTCGACGACCGCCTGGCCGGCCTGCGCGTGCCGGGCTGCCTGGACGGTTTCGAGCTGGCGGTGCGCGCCATCCTGGGCCAGCAGATCACGGTGGCCGCCGCGCGCACCCTGGGCCAGCGCCTGGTGGAACGCTTCGGCGAGCCGCTGGCCACGCCGTGGAACGCACTCAGCCGCCTGTTTCCTGCGCCGCAGGTCATGGCGCAGGCCAGCGGCGACGCGCTGGGGCAGCTCGGCATCGTGCGCCAGCGGCAGGCGGCCATCGTGGCCCTGGCCCAGGCCGTGACGGACGGGCAGCTGATGCTCGATGGCAACGCGGACGTGCCCGCCACCGTCGCCGCGCTCAAGGCCCTGCCTGGCATTGGCGACTGGACCGCCCAATACATCGCCATGCGTGCGCTGCGCTGGCCCGACGCGTTTCCCGCCGGGGATGTCGCGCTGCAGAAGGCGCTGGGCGTGGCCTCGGAGCGCGAGGCCGAGCGCGCCTCACAGGTCTGGAAGCCGTGGCGCAGCTACGCCGTGGTGCGCGCCTGGCACCAGGGGGCAGCGCCTTCCGACCATATCACTCCGTTATCAATAGCAAACTATGACCCAAAGACGCTGGGATGAAGGACTTTTTACATGAAAACCCCCGATTCATGGGTGTGCAGCCACACCGACAGCCCGCTCGGCCCGCTCCTGCTGGCTGCATCAGAACGCGGCCTGGCCGGTGCCTGGTTCGTCGAGGGTCAGCGCGATACGCCCAAAGCGCAAGCGAGCGCCGCGTGGACCGCCGCACCCGGTCATCCCGTGCTGCAGCAGGCCATCGCGCAGCTCGCCGACTATTTTTTGGGCCGCCGCCAGCACTTCGATCTGCCGCTGGACCTGAGCCACGGCACCGTTTTCCAGCAGGCGGTCTGGCAGGCACTGCTGGCCATTCCCAGCGGCCAGACCACGAGTTACGGCGAACTCGCCCGGCGCATCGGCCGGCCGAAAGCCGTGCGCGCGCTGGGTGCGGCGGTGGGTCGCAACCCGGTCAGCATCATCGTGCCCTGCCACCGGGTGATCGGGGCCGATGGCTCGCTCACCGGCTACGCCGGCGGGCTCGGGCGCAAGACCGCGCTGCTGCGGATCGAGGGGGTGGTGTGAGCGGCCGTGCCGCTCCCACGGCGAACCGCAGCCCAGTGCGCAGCGCGAAGGGGCGCCCGTGAGTGCACCCCACGGGGCCACCCGGCCCTGGCTCCCCGAATTTCTGCTGCTGGCGGCCATCTGGGGCTCGTCCTTCCTGTTCACGCGCCTGGCGGTGGTCGAGTTCGGCGCCCTGCCGACCGCCGCCCTGCGCGTCGCCATTGCCGCGCTGTTCCTGCTGCCCCTGCTGCTGCTGCGCGGGCATGGGCCGCAGCTGCGCCAGCACTGGAAAGCGGTGTTCCTGGTCGGCCTGCTGAATTCGGGCATTCCGTTTGCGTGTTTTGCCTTCGCCCTGCTGTACCTCACCACCGGCCTGTCGGCGATCCTGAACGCCACCGTGCCGCTGTTCGGCGCACTGGTGGCCTGGCTCTGGCTCAAGGACCGCCCGGATGGGTCACGGGTCCTGGGGCTGGTGATCGGCTTTGCCGGCGTGGCGCTGCTGGCCTCGGACAAGATCGGCACCAAGGCCAGCGCCGGTGATGCCACGTGGCTGCAGGCCTGGGGCCCCACGCTGGCGGTGGCCGCCTGCCTCCTGGCCACCCTGTGCTACGGCCTTTCGGCCAGCTACACCCGGCGCTACCTGGCCGGCATGCCCTCGCTGGTCACCGCCACCGGCAGCCAGCTCGGCGCGACCCTGGGCCTGGCCGTGCCCGCCGTGGTGTTCTGGCCGGCGCACCCGCCCGGCCTGCGCGCCTGGCTGGCCCTGCTGTTCGTCGGCGTGGTGTGCACCGGCATTGCCTATGTGCTGTATTTCCGCCTGATCGAGTCCGCCGGCCCCGTGCGGGCGCTGACCGTGACCTTCGTCGTCCCGGTGTTCGCGCTGTTCTACGGCAGCGTCTTTCTGGATGAGCGCATCACCCCCTGGATGATCGCCTGCGGCGCCGTCATCCTGCTGGGAACGTCCTTGTCCACCGGGCTGCTCAAGGCGCGGCGGTGAACACCGGGCCAGGTGCGCCGGGGTTGACCCGTTTTCCCCGGTGGTCCGCCGATTTGATAAGCTCCCCTCCAGTCATCCCTGCCCCACCCCCGTTGAACCCCATGAACGCCCCCCAGGAACCCGCCACGTCGACCGGCCCGGTGCGCCGTTTCGTGACCCACGGGCATGTGCCGCAAGCCGAGACACTGGGCCAGTTGCGCGACAAGATCGACGCCCTGGACGAACAGATCGTGGCGCTTCTAGCGCAGCGGGCGCTCTGTGTGCGCGACGCCACGCGCTTCAAGCTGGATGCCTTCCAGGTATCCGCCCCACAACGCCAGGCCGCCGTGTTTGCGCGGGTCCGCGTTCTGGCGACCCGGCATGAGAGCGATTTCCCCGGCCTGCCTGACATCGTCGAGGCCACTTACCGTACGCTGGTCGCAGGCTGTATTGCCGGCGAAGAGCGCTTCTTCCACGAAACCGAGCTGATCCTGCCATGATGAACTTCAAGCCCCGTCCCGCCCTTGCCGTGTTGAAGGCTGTTTTTGCCGTCGGCCTGGCCATCGCCAGTGCGTCCGCCCTGGCCCAGGCCACGGCCTGGCCGAACAAACCCATCAAGCTGGTCGTGCCCTACGGGGCCGGATCGTCACCCGATGTCATTGCCCGCATCGTCGGCGAAAAACTGGCGCCGCGCCTGGGCCAGCCCGTGCTGGTGGAAAACCGGGTTGGCGCGGGTGGCAACAACGGCACCGGCGCTGTGGCCAAGGCGGCGGGCGACGGCTACACCTTCCTGATCAGCACCAACGGCCCCCTGGTCTACAACACCGTGCTGTACCGCAAGCTGCCCTACGACCCCTTCACCGAACTGCGGCCCGTGGTGCTGGCCGGCGGCCAGGCCAATATCTGCGCCGTGCGCGCCGACTCCGGCATCAAGACCCTGCAGGATCTGGTTTCCGCCATGAAGCAGAACCCGGGCAAGTTCAACTTCTCGTCCACCGGCGTCGGCAGTTTGTCGCAGCTGGGTGTGGAGTTGCTCAAGGTCAAGACCGACACCTATGCGGTGCACATCCCCTATGCCTCTTCGCCGCTGGCGATCCTGGCCCTCCTGCAGGGCGACGTGCAGTTCGCCTGCGTGCCGGCGGTCGCCGTGATGCCCCAGGTCAAGGCCGGGAAACTGCGCACCCTGGCGGTTTCCACCGCCCAGCGCAGCCAGCTGACTCCCGACATTCCGACCATGAAGGAAGCCGGGCTGCCCGAGATCGAAAACCTCGCCTGGATGGCCATCATGGCGCCGGCCAGCACGCCCACCGATATCGTGCAGCGCATGAACCAGGAAATCAACGCCGTGCTGGCCATGCCGGAAGTCCGCGAGAAACTGCATGCGCAATTCATGGAGCCGATTGGCGGCTCATCCGAATCGCTGCAGAATTTCATGCGCCAGGAACTGCGCGTGATGACTCCCGTGATCAAGCGCACCGGCATTACGATTGATTGATAAACGGGCCCGCAGAAACCGTTGCGAAATATTGCCCGGCGCATTCACGCCCACCCATAAAAAAACCCGGCGTGCCGACACGCCGGGTTTTTTGTTGCTGATCCCAGGGGAAGCGGTGCGCCGACCCCTAGTCTGGGAAAATTCCGATAATCAGGCGATCAGAAACTTCGTGCGATCCTTGCCATCAATCCATTTTGGCGCCTTGCCGCGTCCGGTCCAGGTACTGCCTGTGGCGGGATCACGGTATTTGGCCGCAACCTTGTTGCCGGAGCTTGCAGAACGGGCTTTCCCGGTCGGGAAGACATCCTGGGCCGTCAGGCCGAATTCCGCCACCAGGGCACGAACCTGGCTCACGGCCTGGCTGATTTCGCGCTGTCGGGCTTCTGCGATCCGGCTCTCGAGGGCTTCACGTTGCTGCAGAAGCTCTTTATAGGTGGTCATGCTCGCTCCATTCCATGGAATTAATAAGAAGTCGCATTATAAAGATGATTATCGATTCGGGAATCAAATCCTGAAATCCGGTCATCCAAAAGCGCCCCTGGTCTGTCGCGCTGGCGATTCAGTCGGCAGGTACATCATTTCTGAAGGCCAGAACCCGGTCGACACGCTTGCCATCCAGATCCACCACCTCGAATATCCAGCCGGCGCACGCGATACGCTCCGCCGTGGCGGGGAGACGCCCGGAAACCGACATCAGCAACCCGGCCAAGGTATTGAACCGGCCCTTGTCTTCCTCGGGCAGTTCCCGGATATCCAGACGCGACTTGAGCTCATTGACCGGCATGAGTCCATCGAGCAGCCACGAGCCGTCGTCGCGCCGCGTGGCCCAGGCGTCGATCTGCGCGCCGGGCTGCAACTCGCCGGTGATCGCCTCCAGCAAATCGCGGGGTGTCAGCAGGCCCTGCACCACGCCGTATTCGTCCACCACGAAAACCATGCGGCCCGAGCGCTCCCGGAGCTGCTCCAGCAGCGACATGCCGGTCAGGGTCTCGGGCACAAAGGTGGCCGGCACGACATGGGGCTCGATCGGCCCGGGTTCCTCCGGCCCGAGCTGCAGCAGCCGCGCCACGCTGATCAGGCCCAGCACGTCATCCAGGCTGCCCCGGCAGACCGGGTACCAGGAATGCGTGCCGCGTTCGCCGCCCTTGCCGGCCTGGCGCAGGCATTGCGCAACGGTGCTGGAGGCGTCCAGCCAGTCGATATCGGTGCGCGGCACCATCAACGAGGTCAGGGGGCGGTCGTCCAGGTGGAAGACGTTCTGCACCATCTGGTGCTCGTGCTCCTCGATCAGGCCGGCGTCCACGCCCTCCTCCAGGCTGGCGGTGATCTCTTCCTCGGTCACGGGGCGGGTGCCCGTGGTGTCGATGCGCAGCAGCTTGAGCACGCCATGCGTCGACATCGACAGCAGCCGCACGAACGGCTTGGTGGCCGTGGCCAGCCCGCGCATCGGCCGTGACACCCAGCGCGCCACCGACTCGGGGTACAGCTGGCCGATGCGCTTGGGCACCAGTTCGCCAAAGATGATGGTGGTGAAGGTGATGATCGTGACCACGATCGCCGTGGCCGCGATGCCGGACGCCTTTTCAGCCATGCCGAAGCCCTGCAGCCACAGGGCCACGCCGCCACTGAACGCCGCCTCGCCGACAATGCCGTTGAGCACGCCGATCGAGGTGATGCCCACCTGGACGCTGGAGAGGAACTGCGTGGGGTCTTCGAGCAGCTTGAGCGCGGCCGCAGCGCCCTTGTCGCCCGACTCGGCCATGGCGGCCAGGCGCGCCTTGCGGCTTGAGGCCAGCGCCAGTTCCGACATCGCAAATACGCCGTTGAGCAGGGTCAGAAACGTTATCAGCAGGAAATCCATGAAAGACCGGCCCGGGGCCGGTGGAAAATCAACACTATGTCACTTTACTGTATCGGTGATGTCCAGGGCTGCAACGCCGCGCTGGGCCGCCTGCTCGACGAGATCGCTTTCTCGCCGAGCCGCGACACCATGTACCTGCTTGGCGATCTGGTCAACCGGGGACCGGACTCGCTCGGGGTGCTGCGCCTGCTGATCAGCCTGGGCGGGGCCGCGCGCTGCCTGCTCGGCAACCACGACCTGCATCTGCTGGCGGTGGCGCACGGCGCCCGCAGGCAGCGCCGCAGTGACACCTTTGACGACATTCTCGACGCGCCAGACCGCCGCGCGCTGCTGGAGTGGTTGCGCCATCAAAACATGGCCCTGTTCAAACATGGTGTGCTGATGGTCCATGCCGGGGTGCTGCCCGGCTGGACCTGCCCCCAGACGCTGGCGCTGGCCGCCGAGGTGGAGGCGGTGCTGCGTGGGCCGGACATCGCCCATTTCCTGCGCCACATGTATGGCGACGAACCGGCCGCCTGGGACGACACCCTCACCGGCCTGTCGCGCCTGCGCGTGATCGTCAACGTGCTGACCCGGTTGCGTTTTTGCACCACCGATGGCGTCATGGAATTCGCGACCAAGGAAGGCGTCGGCGGCGCGCCGCAAGGCTACCTGCCCTGGTTCGATGTGCCCGGCCGGCGAACCACGGAGGTCACCGTGGCCTTTGGCCACTGGTCCACCCTGGGCTGGCTGGGCCGGTCCGATGTGCTGGCGCTGGACTCCGGCTGTGTCTGGGGCGGCCATCTGAGCGCGCTCCGCCTGAATGACGACGGGCCGCACGAACGGATTCAGGTGAAATGCCCGCAAGCCCAGAAGCCGGGAGCGGGTCTTTGACACAAACAGTCACTGATCGATAGCAAACTATCACCCATTGACGCTGGGTTGATGCCAAAAAAGCTTGGAAACCCGTGATGGACAGGCGCTGACGCGCCCCACGCCCGGGATCGCTCAGGCCGTGGCCTTGAACAGCGCCGCGACCTTGCGCCGGGACTTGATGTTGGCCGAAACACCGTTGCGCGCGGGCGCCACGCCCGGGATGGCCTCCCAGTTCGGCTTCACCTCGGCAGCGGGTGCTTCATAGGGTTTGTCGAAGAACGGGTCGCGTGAGGCCACCGCCGGCCGGAAGCCGCGGGGTTCGCGGCGCTCGCGCGGCTCACGGCTTTCACGCGGAGGCGCATCCAGCACGTCGCGCGGATCGTCCTCGCCCCAGGCGCGCCGGCCGGTATTGATGCGCCCGCGCGGCTTGTCTTCGTCGTACTCGAGGGCTTCGACCTCGATTTTCTTGCCCAGCAGCTTTTCCAGGTCGGCCATCAAGCGGCCATCGCTGCCGGAAACCAGAGTCACCGCCAGCCCGGACGCGCCCGCACGACCGGTGCGGCCAATCCGGTGAATGTAGTCCTCGGCATTGAAGGGCACGTCGAAGTTGAAGACCGCCGGCACGTCCTTGATGTCCAGCCCCCGCGCCGCCACGTCGGTGGCCACCAGCAGGTCCACCTCGCCGGCCTTGAAGGCGTTGAGCGCCTTCAGGCGTTCGTCCTGGCTCTTGTCGCCGTGCAGGGCGGTGGTCACCAGGCCTTCCTTTTCCAGGCTGCGGGCCAGCCGCGCGCAGCCCAGTTTGCTGTTGACGAAGATGAACGCCTGCTTGACGCCGCGCGTCTTGAGCACCTGGTGAATGGCGCGGCGCTTGTCGTCATCGCCGACGCTGTAGAAGCGTTGTTCCACGGTGGACGCCGTCGCGTTGGGCCGGGCCACCTCGATCGTGACCGGGTCCTGCAGGTAGCTGCTGGCCAGGCGCTTGATCTCGGGCGAGAAGGTCGCGGAAAACAGCAGCGTGGTGCGCTGCTTGGGCAGGAAGCTCAGGATGCGCTGCAGGTCGGGCAGGAAGCCGATGTCGAGCATGCGGTCGGCCTCATCGAGCACCACGTATTCGACCTGATTCAGCACCGCGTTTTTCGCCTCGATGTGGTCCAGCAGGCGCCCCGGCGTGGCCACCAGCACTTCGACGCCCTTTTTAAGCTCCAGCGTCTGCGGCTTCATGTCCATGCCGCCAAAGACGACGGCGCTGCGGATGTTGGTGTACTTGGCGTAGAGCTTGACCTGCTGGGCCACCTGGTCGGCCAGTTCGCGCGTGGGCAACAACACCAGCGCGCGCACCGGGTGCCGCGCCGGCGAGGTGGAGGTGTTCTCGTGCTTGAGCAGGCGGTGCAGCAGGGGCAGCGAAAACGCCGCCGTCTTGCCGGTGCCGGTCTGGGCGGCGCCCATCACGTCCTTGCCCGTCATCACGACGGGAATGGCCTCGGCCTGGATGGGGGTCATGGACTCGTAGCCCATTTCGGCCACGGCACGTGCCAGCGGCTCGGCCAGCGAAAGGTTTGAAAAAGAAGATGTCATTTAGCCCGGTATTGTCTCATTCAGGGCAAACCCTGCCAACCCGGGGCCATGGCCCGGCGCCGTGGCGGCCGTCGCCCAATCCAAAAAGCTACTGTTTTGATAGCTGAAAATGACCTGATTACGCTGGGAATGCGCTGATCTGGCTATAGAGTCTTCGCACTGAAGGTGTCGCAGCCCTTGACGCTGCCGTTCTGCAGTCCGTTGTTGAACCAGCGGGTGCGCTGGGCGCTGGTGCCGTGGGTGAAGCTCTCGGGCACCACGCGGCCCTGGCTCTGCTGTTGCAGCGCATCGTCGCCGATCTTCGCCGCTGCGTTCATGGCCGACTCGATATCGCCGTTTTCCAGGATCTGGCGGGCGTTCTGCGCATGATTCGCCCAGACGCCGGCAAAGCAGTCGGCCTGCAACTCCAGGCGCACGCTCAGCGCGTTGAACTGGGCGGGGCTCACCTTGGCGCGCATCTGCTCCATCTTGTCGCTGATGCCCAGCAGGTTCTGCACGTGGTGCCCCACTTCATGGGCGATCACATACGCCTGGGCAAACTCGCCGGGTGCGCCGAGCTGGTTCTTGAGCGTCTCGTAAAAGCCCAGGTCGATATAGACCTTGCGGTCAGCCGGGCAGTAAAACGGCCCCATCGCCGCCTGGCCGGTGCCGCAGGCGGTGGATGTGGCGCCGCGAAACAGCACCAGCCGGGGTTCCTGGTACTGGGCCCCGCCCCTGGCGAAGACGTCTTTCCAGACGTCTTCGGTGTCCGCCAGCACCGTGGACACGAATTTCGCCATGCGGTCGTCCGCCGGCGGCTTGCGGGCCGGCGCCTGCTGCTGAACCTGTTCGGTCGGCGCCCCGCCGCCGCTGAGCAGCCCCAGGATCGTCAGCGGGTTGATGCCGAACATCCAGCCCCCCAGCAAGGCGATGACGATGGTGCCGACGCCGATGCCGCGCCCGCCGATCAGCCCGCCCAGCCCGCCGCCGCCCCCGCCACCCCCACCACGGCGGTCTTCGACGTTGTCCGATTCACGGTTGCCTTCCCATTTCATGCCGATGCTCCTCATGCAGACGTGCTGCGGTAAATTCGGCCCATGGTAGCTGCCCCGCCCAGACCCGTCGAAAAATTGCCCTCGGTGCTGCTGACCGGGTTCGAGCCGTTTGGCGGCGAAGCCGTCAACCCGAGCGGGCTCGCCGTGATGGCCCTGCATGGGCGGCGCATCGCCGGTCACCGGGTGGTGGCGGCGCTGCTGCCCACCGTCTTTGGCGCGGCCCTGAGCCGACTGGACACGCTGCTGCGCCAGCATCGCCCGGCGCTGGTGATCTGCGTCGGGCAGGCCGGCGGGCGCGCGGCCCTGTCGCTGGAGCGCGTGGCCATCAACCTGGACGACGCGCGGATCGCCGACAACGCGGCGCAGCAGCCGATCGACACGCCCGTGGTGCCCGGCGGCCCGGCGGCGTATTTCACGACGCTGCCGGTCAAGGCCATGCTGTTCGCGTTAGAGCGCGCGCACATTGCGGCCGAGGTGTCGCAGACCGCCGGCACTTTCGTCTGCAACCACGTGTTCTACGGGCTGATGCACGCCCTGGCCACACGGCGGGCGTACCGTCGCACGCGCGGCGGCTTCATCCACGTGCCGTGGCTGCCGGAGCAGGGCGCGCCGTCGATGGCGCTGGACGACCTGGTGCGTGGCCTGCGCCTGGCGGTGCGGGTGGCGCTGACCACCCGCGAGGACGTGAAGGTCTCCGCGGGCCAGATCAGCTGAGCGGCCGGGTTCGGCGTCGAGGTGCGGCGTCCCGGGGCGCCGCAAATGCCCGGCCGAAAGGCGTGGGAGCCCGGTGCCCTGTGTAAAGTCCGGCCATGACCGCCCTTCATCCTGCTTCCCGGGTCCTCGGCCCCGCTGACACCGCTGCGGCCCTGCCCTACCCCGCCCTGGTCGAAGAACTCGCCCGGCTGCTGCGCGACGACACGGTGCACGTGCCGCCGCGAATGGTGTTGCCGCTGCCCGGCGGTGGCAGCCTGTTCGTGATGCCGGCGCACGATGCGCGCGTGGCGATCACCAAGCTCATCACCTTCACGCCCGCCAACGCCGGCACAAACCGGCCGGCCATCCAGGGCGATGTGGTGGTGTTCGATGTGGCAACCGGCGCACGCGCGCTGGTGCTGGACGGCCCCACCGTCACGGCGCGCCGCACTGCCGCCGTGTCAGCGCTGGCGGCGCAGCACCTGGCGCCCCGTCTGGATGGGCCACTGCTGATCATCGGCGCGGGGGTCCAGGGGCGCGCGCATCTCGACGCCTTCGCCGATGGTCTGGGCGTGCGCGAGGTCGTGATTGCCTCGCGCAGCGAGGCCAGCGCTGAGGCATTGGCGCGCCACGCCCGCTCGCGCGGCCTGAGCGCCCGCACCACCCGCGACCCCGACGCCGCCCTGCCGGACTGCGCGCTGGTGGTCACCTGCACCCCCGCCAGCGGCGTGGTGCTGCGCGCCCGGCCCGGCCCGCATCACTTCATCGCGGCCGTGGGCGCCTTCACGCCGAAGATGGTGGAACTCAGCCCAGAACTGTGCCGCCATGTCGCCCTCCACGGCCGCGTGGTGGTGGACACCGGCGACGCCGTCCACGAAGCCGGCGACCTGCTGCAGGCGGGGCTGGAGGTAAACCGGTTTGAAACGCTCGCGGCCGTGGTCGCTGCCGCCACTCCAAAAAGAGGGCCAGCGGCGCGGACGCCGGGGCCAGTGCTGTTCAAGAGCTGCGGCTGGGCCGGCTGGGACCTGGCCGCCGCGCGGCTGGGCAGGACTTGAAGTCGGCATCTACCATTTACCGGTAAACGGTATACTCGGACATGATCGCGACCTTTGCCGACCAAGCCACGGCTGACCTGTTTGCCGGCAAGCGGGTGGGGCGCTGGGCCAATATCCAGATCGTGGCGACGCGTAAGCTGCAGCAGCTCGACAGCGCGACGACGCTGGAAAGCCTGCGGGTGCCGCCCGGCAACCGGCTTGAGGTGCTGAGCGGCGACCGCAAGGGCCAGCACAGCATGCGCATCAACGAGCAATGGCGCCTGTGCTTCGTGTGGCGCGCCGAGGGCGTTCAGGCGGTCGAGATCGTGGACTATCACTGAACAAGGAAAGGAAGCCACCATGACCATCCAAGCCCCCGCCAACGGCATGCGGCCGGTGCATCCCGGCGAAATCCTGCGCGAGGAATACCTGAAACCGCTGGAGATGAGTGCCAACGCGCTGGCCAAGGCGCTCAAGGTGCCGGCCTCGCGCATCAATGACATCGTGCTGGAGCGACGCGGGGTCACGGTGGACACAGCCATGCGCCTGGTGCGCTACTTCGGTGGCGACGTGCAAAGCTGGATGAACCTGCAAACCGCCCATGACATCAAGGTGGCGAGCAAGATGCTGGCAAAACGGGTCGAGAAAGAAATTGAGCCGTTGGCGGCGTGAGTGCAGCTCAGTCAATGTCGGGGAAAGTTCCCATCCATCGGGGGTGTTCGGTGGCAGCGCAGCACCGTGTGACTGACATTGCCCGCAACCCAATCCTCTCCCGGGCGACTCAGGCCTTCGGCAGCGTCACGCCGCGCTGGCCCTGGTACTTGCCGCCGCGATCCTTGTAGGACACCTCGCAGACGTCGTCCTTGTCGCTCTCGAAGAACAGCACCTGCGCGCAGCCTTCACCGGCGTAGATCTTGGCGGGCAGCGGTGTGGTGTTGGAGAACTCCAGCGTCACATAACCTTCCCACTCGGGCTCGAAGGGCGTGACGTTGACGATGATGCCGCAGCGCGCGTAGGTACTCTTGCCCAGGCAGATGGTCAGCACGTTGCGCGGAATGCGGAAATATTCGAGCGTGCGCGCCAGCGCGAAGCTGTTGGGCGGGATGATGCAGACATCGTCGTTGAAATCGACAAAGCTCTTTTCGTCGAAATTCTTCGGATCCACCACCGTGCTGTGGATGTTGGTGAACACCTTGAATTCCGGCGCGCAGCGGATGTCATACCCGTAGCTGCTGGTGCCATAGCTGACGATCTTGTGGCCGAGCGCATCCTGGCGGATCTGGCCCGGCTCGAAAGGCTCGATCATGCCGTGCTGCTCGGCCATGCGGCGGATCCATTTGTCGCTTTTGATGCTCATCGTTCTCTTCTCAAGTCTGGCGGGCATTGTAGGCGGCCGCCCCGGCCCGCCGCAGGCTGACCGGTTGCGCCCCTGCGCCAGCCTGGGTAACCGACTTTGCTGCAACGCACCATCACAAATTTGCAACACTCTTACTTCAGACTGGGTACTTTTGTTGAGAGGGTTATCACCTATGAACTACAAAAGCATGATCTTCGGTGTCGAACTGGCGCTGGCGGCCTGCCTGTTGCCGGCCCAGGCGCAAACCCGCGCCGTCACAACCGCTCCGTCCCTGCCAAGCGAAGGCCAGTGCCAGTCTGAAGTGCTGAAATTCGAGCGGGTGATCAGTTTCATCCGCGAATCGCAGGGCCCGCAGGAAGCGACCAAGGTCAAGGAAAAGCTCCTGCCCGCCAAGGTGGAGAACGAAATCCTGGGCAGGGACGGCTACTGCGGTCTCGCCCGCCACCTGCGCGAGAAAAAATTGGTCAGCTGATGCGCCTCAGGGCGGCGGCAGCAGGCCGTACAACCCACGAGCAGGCGACACGAACTACTAAATAGTAGCTAAAAGTGACCATTCGATGCTGGGTAAGCGCCATTTTTACCCTGAAATGACGGTTTTTTCGACCAACCGGTCGTCCCCCAGCACGATCATCGCGAACAGCAGTTCGTCCAGGCTCTGCGCTTGCGCCGTGCGCCGCGCCAGCAGCGGTGTGGCCGCCGGGTTCAGCACGATGAAATCCGCCTCGCAGCCGGGCTGCAGGTTACCCACGACGCCGTGCAGGCCCAGCGCGCGCGCCGCGCCGGCCGTGTGCTGCCACCACAGGTGCTGCGGGCTCAGACTTAAGGCCGGCTTGGTCTGGCCCTCGCGGCCCGCCGTGTAGGCCGCCAGCATGGTGTGGAACGGGCTGAAGCTGGTGCCGCCGCCCACGTCGCTGGCCAGCCCATAGCGAAAGCCGACGCGCTCGGCGCCGGCATAGTCGAAGAAGCCGCTGCCCAGGAACAGGTTGCTGGTGGGGCTGACCGCCGCTGCCGTGCCAGTGTCGCGCATCAGCGCGCGGTCGTCGTCGTCGAAGTGGATGCAGTGCGCGTAGATGGCGCGCTGCCGCATCAGGCCATGGTCGTCATACACCGCCAGGTAGGAGCGCGAGGCCGGAAACAGCTCGCGCGCCCAGCGCACTTCATCGAGGTTCTCCGCCACGTGTGACTGGATCCACACGTCCGGGTAGCGTGCCGCCAGCTCGCCCGCGCCCGTCAGCTGCGCCGCACTGCAGCTCGGCGCAAAGCGCGGCGTGATCGCATAGCCGAGCCGGTCTACGCCATGCCACTGCTTGATCAGCGCCTCGGTGTCGATCAGGCTTTGTTCGGTCTGGTCGCGCACGCCGTCGGGGCTGTGCCGGTCCTGCAGCACCTTGCCGGTGATCAGCCGCAACCCGCGCCGCTGCGCCTCGCCAAACAACGCATTCACCGAGGTCGGATGCGAGGTGGCAAACGTCAGCGCCGTGGTCACGCCGTTGCGCGCGAGCTCGTCCAGGAAGAAGGTCGCCACGTCGGCGGCGTAGGCCGCATCGGAAAACCGCGCCTCGTGCGGGAAGGTGTAGTGCTCCAGCCAGGGCAGCAGGCCCTCGGCGGGCGAGCCGATCACGTCGGTCTGCGGGTAGTGGATGTGCAGGTCGAGAAAACCCGGCGCGAGGATGCGGCCCGGCAGGTGCGTCACCGGCACCTCGGGGAAGCGCCCGGCCAGCGCGCCGTGGTCGCCTGCGGCAATCACCACCCGCCGACCCGTGGCGTCGGGCCCGGTGATCAGCAGGCCGTCGGTGTCAAAGACGGCACGGCCGTCATCGTCAAATCGCAGCAGGGAGGCGCGCCAGGCTTTCATGAGGGATGGATTCGCGGTCAAGCCGGGAATGACAGAGGGGTGCGGGAATGACAGATTGGAGCGGGATGCCGTTGTTCACGTCATTTTGCGATACGGCCCATCACGCCTGATATCAGAAAGTTCATAGTCTGTATCTGCGCATCGGTCATGACCTGGCCTTTGGCCAGCACTTCGCGACCCTCGTTGTCGGTGATCGGGCCGGTGAAGGGCCGGAGCTTGCCGCTGGCGATGTCTTTCTGGCGCGCCAGGACCTCCTGTTGCACGGCTTTGGGAACTTTCGATCCGAAATCGCCGACGCGGATCATGCCTTCCTTCACGCCGCCCCAGACCGTGCCGCTCTTCCAGGTGCCGTCCATCACCGCCTGGATGCGGCGGAGGTAGTAGTCGCCCCACTGGTGCGTCACGGCCACGATTTGCGCGTCCGGCGCGACCTTGCGCATGTCGGAGTGGTAGGCCACGGCCAGCTTGCCACGCTCCTGGGCGGCGGCCATCACGGCGGTGGAGCCGGTGTGAAAGGCGATCACGTCCACGTCCTGGTTGAACAGCGCCATGGCGGCGTCGCGCTCGCGCGGCGGGTCGAACCATGCGTTGAGCCAGACTACCCTGACTTCGGCCTTCGGATTCACCGAGCGCATGCCCAGCGTGAAGGCGTTGATGCCCTGCAGCACCTCGGGGATCGGAAAACCCGCCACGTAGCCGGCCAGATTCGTCTGCGTCAAACGCCCGGCGGCGATCCCGGCCAGGTAACGCCCCTCGTAATAGCGCGCATTGGCCGCCGCCACGTTGGGCGCGGTCTTGTAGCCGGTGATGGACTCGAACTTCACGCCGGGGAAGTCCTGGGCCACCTTGAGCGTCGGCTCCATGTAGCCAAAGCTCGGCGTGAAGATGATCTGGTGGCCCTGGCGCGCCAGGTCGCGGATCACGCGCTCGGCGTCGGCCCCTTCCGGCACGTTTTCGACGAAGGTGGTCTTCACCTTGCTGCCCAGCGCCGCCTCGACGGCCTTGCGGCCTTCGTCGTGCTGCTTGGTCCAGCCGGCATCGGTGATCGGCGAGACATAGACGAAGCCGGCCTTGACGGGCTCAAAGGGCGCAGGTTGTGGCTGGGAAAAAGCGGGAAAAGAAAAACAGACGGCCGCGAGCGCCAAAGCGCCCGCCGGCACGAGGTTTTTGTACATGGTGGTCCTCTACATGGCCCCGGGATGACTGAAAAGCAAAAGGCCGCCGGGACAGCAGCCTTTGCAGGGATTTTACCCAGAGTCGCCAGCCACCAAACCATCGCCACCGCGGCGAAAAAAGCGGCTTCAAAACTGCGCCCTGGCAGGCAGGTTTCATTTTTGCAGTGCGAACGTTACAAGCTTGCCAGCGATATCCGGCACAGGACGCTTTGCGCTAAACTTGCACAACATTCTGAACAAGTAAGGCCACACCATGAGAACGATCAGCTACTCCGAAGCGCGAAACTCGCTCAAGACCGTGCTCGATACCGTGAACGCAGATGCCGACGTGACGGTCATCAGTCGCAGGGATGGCGACGACGCGGTGGTCATGTCGCTGGACCACTATCAGAGCCTCATGGCGACCATGCACCTGCTGTCCACACCGGCCAACGCTGCGCACCTGGCGCAATCCATCGCCCAGCACCGCGCAGGCAAGGCCACCCGGCGCGCGCTGGACAACGCCTGAGCATGGCGCGAAGCATCCGTTTCACACCCGCCGCCTGGGCGGACTACACCTATTGGCAGGGGCAGGACAAAAAGACGCTGAAGCGCATCAACCTGCTGATTGAAGCCGCGGCGCGTGATCCGTTCGCCGGCATCGGCAAGCCCGAGCCACTGGTGTCCAACCTGTCCGGCTACTGGTCACGCCGCATTGATGACCGCCACCGGCTGGTGTACGCCGCGGACGACCGCGATATTGACGTGATTGCCTGCCGGTTTCACTACGACTTTTGAGCCACGTCGGGCGTCCGGGATACTGGGCCGCAACAAGGCCGGCGCGGGAGGCGCCGAAGGGGCCACAGGCGCTGACTTCGGCACTTTTATAGCCAAATAAGCCTTTTCCCAACATGGATAGGTCATAGTTTGCTCTGTATCCAGGAGCGACTCCCGCCGTTCTGGGCGCCGGGATCAACCGAAACGGCGCAGTTTGGTTCGATGAGCCCCATCGGTGCCAACCCTGCGAGCGGGCCCGGCGGGTGCCTGGGTTCTTCCTGAATCCATAGCACCCAAAGACCCATTGACGCTGGGGAAGTGCCGATTTCATGCAAAAACACATGGCATCTCGCCCCACCGGCATGTCGATCGCTTTTTTCCCGGTGTTACCATGGTGCTACTTTTATGGAGAATCCCATGACATCCACCACGTCCCTGAAGCTGCCTGACGCCTTGAAGGCCACGATTGCGCAAGTGGCGGCGAGCGAAGGCAAAACGGCCCACGCGCTGATGGTGGAGACGCTGCAGACTGCCATGGACGATGCGCTGGAGCGCCAGCAGTTTCACGCCGATGGCGAGGCGGCATACCAGGACACCGTGCGCACCGGCGTGGCGTATCGGGCGCAAGACGTCAAGGCCTACATCACCGCCCGCGCGGGCGGCGCTCAAGCGGCGCGCCCGCAAGCCGTGAGCCTTGAACCGGCGAAGCCGGACAACGAGGCATGAACGAGGTCCTGGTTTCGGAGCCCGCACTGAGGGATCTGGAACGGCTCAGCGAATTCCTGCTGGCCAGCGACCCGGCGGCGGCCCAGGCCACCGTCGGCCTCATTTTCGAAGCCCTCGATATCCTCGCCCACAGCCCCGAAATCGGCCGCAAGATCCGCGGTGGCAACCGCGAACTGGTGATTTCCAGGGGCCGCTCGGGCTACCTGGCGCTGTACCGCTTTTTGCCAGGCCGGCAACGGGTGCTGGTGCTGGCCGTGCGCCATCAGCGCGAGTCGGGGTACAGAAGCGCGGGCTTCTGAACCCCGCGCGCCACCGCCGAGGCTACTTGCGTCCCAGGGCCAGCAGCAGCACGCCGGCGACGATGGCGCCGGCACTGGCGATCAGCGGGATGTTGATGCGCTCGCGCTCCTGGACCTTGAGCTCCAGCGGCCCGAGCTTCATGCCAGTGGTTTCCTTGGTGTAG
>JAABRA010000274.1 GCA_011391155.1 Burkholderiales bacterium | reverse complement strand
TCTTCACCACCGACTTCACACGCCGCAGCTGGCTGATCACCCATCGCAAGGCGCGGATCGAGGTGGCGCTGGACCGCGGGCGAATTTGCTCAGTGACCGCTGACGGCCCGCGCCGCCAGCCCCTGCTGGAGCTGGAACTCGAACTGAAAGACGGCCCGGCCGACGCTCTGTTCAGCCTGGCGCGCAAGCTGGGCCAGGCCGCGCACCTGCACCCGGTGACCGCCAGCAAGGCCGAGCGCGGCTACGCGCTGTTTCAGGGCCGCAAGGTCAAACCGGTGAAGGCCGCGCCGGTGTTGCTGCAGCCGGATCAGCACCCGGTGAACGCGTTTCGCACCGTGACGCTGGCCTGCCTGGCGCACCTGCAGGCCAACGAGGCCGGCGTGCTGACCGGCGACGACATCGAGTACCTGCACCAGGCACGCGTGGCAATTCGCCGCCTGCGGGCCGCGCTGCGGGTGTTCACGCCAGCGCTGCCGGTCAAGTTCGTGGCGCGATGGAGCGCCGACTGGAAGGCGCTGGCGCAAAGCCTGGGCGCGGCGCGC
This sequence comes from Burkholderiales bacterium, assembly GCA_011391155.1. Classification (GTDB taxonomy): domain Bacteria; phylum Pseudomonadota; class Gammaproteobacteria; order Burkholderiales; family Burkholderiaceae_C; genus JAABQG01. The sequence continues at coordinate 1,933 of JAABRA010000274.1, read as the reverse complement.
GACCACGACGTGTTCCGCACCACGCTGTTGCCTGGCCTGGCCGCGCTGCTGGGCCCGCGCGACGCCGCCCGGCTGCAGGCCTGGGCGCGCAGGGAAGGCGCGGCCGCCACGGCCGCCGCGCGGGAAAGCCTCTCCAGCCGCGACTACAGCGATCACCTGCTGGTCTTCACGCGGGCCGTACTGCGGCTCAAGGGCGGTACATCCGCATCGCCGGACCACCCGCTCCCGCGCTGGGCGCGCCAAAGGTTGCGCCAGCGCCATCGCAAGCTGCTGCAACAGATCCGCAATTCGAACCTGTTTGATCCGGTCGAACGCCACCAGGTGCGCATCGAGGCCAAGAAACTGCGCTACGCGCTGGATTTCCTGGCCGGCCTGTGGCCACCCGAACAGTTGACCGCCTGCGCCGGTGCGCTGGCCCAGGCGCAGGACCTGCTGGGCGCGATGAACGACCTGATCACCGCGCAAAGCCTGCTGGCCACGGCCCCCAAGGGTGGTGCCGACCGGCTGCAGGCCGCGCTGGGTGAACATTTGGCCGAATCTGCGGCGCATCTGCCGGCCGTGCTGAAAATCTTGAAGCAGGCGCCGGTGCCGTGGAAGTGATGGCCGGCTGACCGCGCGAGGCCTGCAGGCCTTCTGGACGAAAAATATGAGTGAAAAGTGCCTCTTCCCAGCGTCGGACGGTCTTTAGCAGCTATTGATAGTAAAGCGACGTGGTTTGGGTTGACGAGCCGGGCACACTGCCGCATCCGCCCCCGGGTCACTTCGCCGAAAGCGCCCTTTCGACATCCTTGAGCAAGACCCGGTCTTGAGGGGCGACATTGCTGCTGTAGCTGCCCGCCACGCGACCGTCACGGCCGATCAGGTATTTGTGGAAATTCCAACCCGGCTTTTGCCCCGATAACACCGCCAGCTGCTTGTAAAACGGCGACGCCTGCGCCCCCGTGACGCTGCTTTTGGCAAACATCGGGAACTTCACGCCGAAGGTGTTTTCGCAAAAATCGGCAATCTGCTGGTTGTTGCCCGTTTCCTGGGAAAAATCGTTGGACGGGAAACCCAGCACCACGAGACCCTGGTCCTTGTACCGGGCGGACAAGGCCTCCAGCCCCTTGTACTGCGGGGTAAAGCCGCAGAAGCTCGCGGTGTTGACCACCAGCAGCACCTTGCCCGAGAACTGGCACAGGGCCTGGGGCTTCTCGTCCTGCAGCCGCGGGAAGGTGTGCTGGAGCAGCGTCGGGCAGGCCGGGCTGGCCGCCGGCGGTGCCGCGCTCTGGGCTTGCGCTTGGGCGGACGGGTTGGCGAGCAGGATCGCAGCAGCGAACATCACGGCAGGCAGTCCGGCCGCGCGGCGACTGGAGCGCAGGATGGAAAACATTTAACGACCTGTTCTGAAAAGTGACTGATGAGTTTAAGGCGAATTCCTTTTCTCGTCATGACCCCGGGGTTGGGTGCAGGTTCATCGGCCCTACGCTGTTTGACGTTACTATCGAGACACGTTACTATTGTCCGCATGATCCTCGATTTCAAGTGTGCCGACACCGGGAGCCTGTTCAACGGGATTCGGATCAAACGTTGGGCCAACATCGAAGCCGTGGCCCTGCGCAAAATGGCGATGCTCAATCGGGCGGCTTTGCTGGAAGACCTCCGTATCCCGCCGGGCAACCGTCTGGAAGCGCTGCAGGGCGACCGCAAGGGCCAGCACAGCATTCGAATCAACGATCAGTGGCGTGTGTGCTTTGTCTGGGCCAACGGCCATGCCAGCAGCGTCGAAATCCTGGACTACCACTGAAAGGAAAAACCATGCCGCGCGAAGTACCCTGGCCGCACCCCGGCGAAATCCTGCTGGAGGAATTTCTCAAACCCATGGGATTGACCCAGTACCGCCTGGCGAAGGAAATTGGCGTGCCCCAGCGCCGGATCGGCGAGATCGTCGCCG
>JAABRA010000273.1 GCA_011391155.1 Burkholderiales bacterium | reverse complement strand
CTGGCGATCTTTGTCGGACGTGTCGGCGCCGATTCGGGCCAGGGCGGAACGGGTGAGCGCGCCGGAATAGCAGGAATCGGCGATGACCAGCACCTGCTTGGCGGGGAAGATGCTGACGTGATCGGTGATCTCGACGTTGGAAATCCAGTTCGCCGGATTGTTCTTTTCGGCGTCGCTCGGCAGCCACTGGCCGCGCACGATGGCGCCGCCTTCAAGCAGGGTGCCATGGCCGGCGAAATAGAGCAGGAAGTTGTCGTTGTCGCCAAGCTTCTGGTGATAGGCGGCAAGCGCCGAGATGACCTGATAGCGCGTGGGATTGACGAGCAGTTGAACGTCGAACCCATAGCGCGACTGCAGTATTTTTGCCAGCGCCTTTGCGTCCTCGACTGGCGATTTGAGCTTGGCGAGTTGCCTGTCGCGATAGCTGTCGACGCCTATCACCAGAGCATGAAAGCGGCCAAAATCGACCGGTGGCGGAGCCGGACGCAGGTCGGCCGGCGGCGCTGCGGCCTGGGGCAGCAGACGCAATTCGAGGGCGGCGCGTTTGCCCTGGCGATCCACCGCCACCAGCTTCAACGGCAGGGGCTGGCGCCCGATCCGCGCCTGGGTCTGGAACAGACCGTTTGCCTGGGTGGGTTGCTTTTGGCCATTCACGGTCAGGCTCAAGAGTCCGGCGGGCGCCATGACCTGGCCGACGATCTCGCGGGTCGAATCGGGCGTGACCGGAATGTCGTTCGCGCCACGCGTGGCGAGCAGCGGGGGCTCGATCAGCTCGATGCTGGGGCCTGCGAACAGCGCCGCTGCCGGTGCCGCGGCCGGTTGCGCCACGCGCTCGTCGCGTCTGGCTTTGGACGCCGTGGCTGGCCTCGCCTCGACCGTCCCGCTGTCGAGCGCGACCGCACCGGGCAGCCCGGTCGCCAGGCGATACCATTTGAGCGCCTCGGCCGGGTCGCGCGCCACCCCCAGCCCCTTTTCATAGAGATGCCCGAGATTGATCTGCGCCCGGCTGTCGCCCTGTTCGGCGGCGCGGCGATACCAGGCGGCGGCGAGCGCATAGTCGGGCGGCGTGCCCATGCCCTTTTCGTAAATCTCGCCGACGTAAGCCTGCGCAGCCTTGTCGCCCGCTTCGGCCTGCGGCAGCCAGACCTTGAGTGCGCTGCCAGTGTCGGCGCGGTCATACAGCACATATTCGCCGCCGCGGATTTCGCAGTCGCTTGCCGTGGTGCGCACCGGGCGGCGGGCCGAGAGGTAGGTCACCATCGCTCCCAGCTTGCGCACCTGGCCCGGCAACAGGCAGTCGACCACCTGCGGCACGGCAGGCGCCGGTTGGGCTGCCGGCGTAGCCAGCAGGCAACCCAACGCCACCGCCAGTGTCGCCCACACACGCATCAGAGTTCCTTCCTGAGCCCAAGCAGCAAGCGGCTGCGCTCAAGCTCGCTATGTCCCATCAGGGCTTCGACCTCGATGAAGCTCATCCAGCCATGCGGCATGAGGAACTGCGTGCCTGCGCCAAGGTGAAAATAGTTGCGGTCGGGTTCCTGGCCTGCCGGCGTGAAGATCGTGTTCGCGTCATCCAGCACGAAGGACGTGCTGACTTCCTGCGGATCGTTCTTGAACTCGTGTTCGTACTCCAGTTTGAAAAAGGGGACGAGCACGCCCCAGCTATAGCTTTGCGTCATGCCCGCGCGCAGCCCCAGGGTGACGGTCAGTGAACTGCGGTCGGCATCGTCATAGCGCATGGCCAGACCCGTGGCGGTCAGCTCGCTCTCGCTGTAGCCGTCGACGGTCGAACGAGCATAGGTCAGCCGCGTATACGGTACGAGGCTGGACGCGCCGCTGGCCAGCTCGTATCCAGTGCCCAGGCTCAGCCAGTAATTGCTGCCGTCGGTTTCGCCTGCGGTGTTGACCGGGATCAGCGCGCCGCCACCTGTTGGCTGGTAATACACGCTGCGGTTGAATTCGTAGTCGCTCCAGCCGTAGCCCGCCGCTGCTTCGACGTACAGCGCGTCGTTCAGGTTGTGCGCGCCAAACACCAACAGCGAGAGGGTGTCAGCGTCGGATTGGCCTTCGCTGGGTTGTGAACTCAGGCCCGCCAGATCGGGGGCGAATTCGGAGCGGCTGCGTTCGTAGACCAGAAACCCGCCCACCACCGTGTGCGACGACAGGCGTTTATCCAGTCCCAGTTGCACGCTGTAGGCATCGCCGTCGTAGCCACGCTCGAGCGTGCTGGAGTCGCGTTCGAACCAGCTCGCGCGGCCGTTCAGCAACAGGCTGAACGGGCCGATCTCGAGCTTGCCGCCAGAGGGCTCGTCCTGTGCCAGCTTGCGCGCCTGATCCAGTACCCCTTCGTTGCTCGCCAGCGACTGGGTGGGGGCGAGCGAGTCTTCGCTGGCGCCGGAAAGATCGGATGCGCCGCATATCGGCGATGCCGGGAAGTTGTTGCATATTCTATTTTCTGCCGCAGCTACTGCGGTTTGAAA
>JAABRA010000272.1 GCA_011391155.1 Burkholderiales bacterium | reverse complement strand
AGGAACTGGAGCCGGAAGCGTTCTGAGGCGACCCCTGTCGCGGGCCCGGTGCCGACCGACGCCGGTCCGGCCCGGCTGCCGCGGCGGTTACGCGCGATGGCGCCGCAGCGTCTCCGACGGCAGTTCGCCGAAGCAGGCCTTGTAGGCGCGCGAGAACTCGCCGAAGTGCCAGAACCCCCAGTCCAGGGCGATGGCCGAAACAGTCTTGGTGCTTCGCGTCGGCGTCTGCAGCGCATTGCGCACCCGGTGCAGCCTGAGCCGGGCCAGGTACGCCACCGGGGCCAGCCCCAACGTCGCCTTGAAGGCGTACTCCAGCGCGCGCTCGCTGACCGCCGTGACCCGGCACAGGTCGGACACGTACAGGCGCTCGCCCACGTGCGCCAGCGAGTAGTCCTCGGCGATCTTGACGATGCGGCTCTGCTCCTGCTTGGCCAGCTCGCCGCGGTCCGGCGGGCGGTCCGCGGTCTCGCGCAGCGCCGCCAGCAGTGTCTCGACCAGCTCGACCTGCGCCGCGGCCCTGCGGTCGGCGCTGTCGTTGAAGGGTGCCGGCTCGACCGCCGCCGCGTCCACGAGGCGCTTGCCCCAATCGAACAGCCCCTGCACCGTCGCCGCGTCGGCGTGCAGCGTCTCCAGGCCGCGCGGCATGCGGAATTCTTCGCTGCGCTGCCGGGCGCTCAGGTGCGCGGCCACATATTCGGGCCGCAGCAGGAAGGCAATGCTCTCCCAGCCGTCGTTGGTGACGAACCGGACCTGGGCGCCCGGCTCGATGGCCAGCAGCATGCCCGGGTGTACCGGCAAGCCGTTCACCGTGCCCGTTGCCTGCGGGCCGAAGTTGACGTAGGCGATCAGGCCCTCGTGGGCGGCGGTGCGCGTGCGCACGCGCAGGTTGGTCGAGTGGAAGGCCACCGTGGCATCACCCAGGCGAACGACCACGCGCCTGACGAGCAGCGGGTTCGACTGCAGCTGCACGGCGTCCTGCGCGATCAGTTCGAAGTCCTGGCCGGCGACGATCGGATCGGTGAACTCGACCACCGAAACGGCAGGACGGTTGTCGGATCCGGAGGGTTCGGCCATTTTCGAGTTCCGTGTAGTTCCCGGGGACGATCCGCTTGCAGGAATGGAGGAGCCGGTCGCGCCCATCCCGGTCGATGGGCGTGGTCGCACAGCGGTGACGACCTTGCCCAAAAAATTCTATCCACCCGGTGCGATCGCACTACAGGGGTGATCCCAGGGCACGGTCTGTTCGGCCTGCGGAAATCCGATAGACGCTCCGGCTGCCGAAGCCGAAAGTCCACCCCTCATTGACGGCAACTGATTGCTCCACGCCGAGTGCCTGGATGCCCGGTCGCCCTACCCCTGCGTCGCCCCGGATGCGACACCCAAGTAAACAGGAGACCCCATGGCCATCATCGACTTCTTCGACCGCGGCTGGAGCATCAACCCGCACGGCGCGGCCTACATCCAGGATGAGCGCAGCTACTCGTTCAACGAAGTGGGTGAACTGTCTTGCCGCATCGCCAACGCGCTGTTGGCCACGGGGCTGCCCAAGGAAACCAAGGGCGCCGTCTGGGCACTGAACGACACCACCGCGTGGACTTGTGCCTTGGGTCTGTGGCGCGCCAACATGTGCTGGCTGCCGGTGGGCGCGCGCAACTCGGCCGACGAGAATCAATACATCCTCGAACAGTTCGACTGTGAAATTCTCTTCTACCAGCAGGCTTTCGCCGACGACATCGCCAAGATCCAGCCCAGACTCCCGAAGGTCAGGCGCTGGATCTGCATCGACGGCGACTCCCCGGGCGTGGCCGGTGCGCTGCGCCTGACCGACTGGATCAAGGACCAACCCGCCACCAAGCCCCATGTGGCGGTTGACCTGAACGACGTGGTGGTGGTCTCGCCCACCGGCGGTACGACGGGGCTGCCCAAGGGGGTGATGAACACCCACCGCAGCTACCAGACGGCGTTTGCGCACTTCATGATCGCCTGCCCCTACGACGACGAGCACCGGCCCGTCACGCTGGCGGCAGCACCCATGACCCATACCTCGGGACTGCTGTCGATCCCGGTGACCGCCCGCGGCGGTACGGTGGTGGTGTTGGCCAAGCCCGATCCCACCCTCATGCTGGGCGCGATCGCCAAGTACCGGGTGACCGAAATCTTCCTGCCGCCGACGGTGATCTATCGTCTGCTGGACATACCGGACTTGCAGAAGAAGGTTGACTTCTCTTCGCTCAAGTACTTCCTGTACGGCGCAGCCCCGATGTCGGTGGAGAAGCTCAAGCAGGCGATCGAGGTCTTCGGTCCGGTGATGGCCGGTGGCTATGGCCAGACCGAGGCGCCCGGTGCGATTTCCACCATGCCGCCGAACGAGCACCTCCAGGGTGCAAGGGTCGCCTCTGACGCACGCCTGTCTTCGGTGGGACGTCCCAACCCACTGGTGAAGGTGGAGATCATGAGCGACGACAACCAGATCCTGGAGCGCGGTCAGTC
>JAABRA010000271.1 GCA_011391155.1 Burkholderiales bacterium | reverse complement strand
TCGCCGCTGGCCGTGGTAACGGAAACGCTGGTCGGCCCGGTCAGCCGCCCCTGCCCTTCGATCACCTCGATCCTGTTCTTCTTCATCAGCGATTTTACACCGCTGTTCAGCTGCGCCGCCACCTTGCGGGAACGGTCCGTCACCTTCTTCAGGTCAAACGACGGCTTCTCGACGCTCAGCCCATAGGCATCGGCGTGCGTGATGTAGTGATAAATCTCGCTGGTCCGCAGCAGCGCCTTGGTCGGAATGCAGCCCCAATTCAGGCAGATCCCGCCCAGGCGCTCCCGCTCGATGATGGCGACTTTCAGTCCCAACTGGCTGGCACGGATCGCCGCGACATAGCCCCCAGGGCCGGAACCGATGATGACGAGATCGAAATTATCCGTGGTCATGCCTTTTCCTTCCCCTCTCCCCTTGCGGGAGAGGGTCGACTCGCCAACGGCGAGCGGGGTGAGGGGTCCGAGAGCGCGCGAAAAAGCCGGTCTGCCACGGCATCGCGCTGCGCCATGATTTCATGATTCCAGAAGCGCAGTATCCGGAAACCTTGCGTTTCCAGCCAGCGGGTGCGGGCATCATCTGCCGGATTGTCGGCGTGCTGTCCACCATCAGCCTCCAAGATCAACCGCTCGGCGAGGCACAGGAAATCAATAATATAGGGGCCAATCGGAACCTGCCGACGAAACTTGTACAATGAAAATCGACGGTCGCGCAGCAGATACCATAGAGAATTTTCGGCCGGAGTCGGTGCCCTGCGCATTGCCTTGGCACGGTTGCGCAGCGCCCCCTCACCCCGCTCGCCTGCGGCGAGTCGACCCTCTCCCGCGAGGGGAGAGGGGAACAATTCCTCTCCCGCAGCTATGGTCACGCCACCAGGCCCAGAGGTGCTTCGATCAGCGCCTTCACCGCGCCCATCAGTTGCGCGCCGTCCGCCCCGTCGATGGCGCGGTGGTCAAAGCTGCCGGTGATCGTCATCACGGTCGCAATCGCCAGCGCGTCGCCCTTTACTACAGCGCGCTTTTCACCCGCGCCCACGGCCAGGATCATCCCCTGCGGCGGGTTGATGACCGCTTCGAACTGCTTGATGCCAAACATGCCCAGATTGGACAGGCTGGCGGTGCCGCCCTGATATTCGTGCGGCTGCAATTTGCCGGCGCGGGCCTTTTCGGCGAGCGCCTTCATTTCGGACGCGATCTGGCTGACGGCCTTGGTATCGGCTCCCGTGATGATCGGCGTGATCAGGCCCGACGGCGCGGCGACGGCGACGCTGATGTCGGCGCGGTCATACACCAGCAGATTGTCGCCTGAGAACGACACGTTGCATTTCGGCACCTGCCGCAGCGCCACGGCCAGCGCCTTGATCACCAAATCGTTGACGCTGACCTTGATGCCGCGCGGTTCCAGCGCCTTGTTCAATTCGCCGCGCAGTTTCAGCAGCGCGTCCAGTTCGACGTCCAGCGTCAGATAGATGTGCGGGATTGACTGCTTCGCCTCGGTCAGGCGGCGGGCGATGACCTTGCGGACATTGCCCAGCTTTTCGACGCTGTGCGGGATGTCGCTGGTGACGGGCGCGGCAGGTGCGCGAGCTTCGACAGGTTCAGCCTGAGCGGGCTTGGGCGCAGCGGCAACGGGCGCGGGTGCAGCGACCGGCTTGCCGGCGGCGGCTTCGACGTCGGCGCGTACGATGCGGCCACGTGGCCCGCTGCCCGTCACGCTGGCCAAATCCACGCCCTGAAGTTCGGCGATCCGGCGTGCCAGCGGGCTGGCGACGATACGGTCGCCGGTTTGCGGTGCGGGTGCGGCTGCGGGTTCCTTGGGCGCCTCGACAGGCGCAGGCGCGGCAACAACCGGCGCAGCAACAGGTGCTGCCTGCGGCGCGGGCGCAGCCGGCTCGTAATCACCCGTCAGGCGCAGGATCACCACGCCCACCGCGACATTTTCCGTGCCTTCGGCGATCAGCAATTCGGTCACCGTGCCTTCGTCCACGGCTTCCACTTCCATGGTGGCCTTGTCCGTCTCGATCTCGGCGATGATGTCGCCGGATTTCACCGTATCACCGGGTTTCACATGCCATTTGGCCAGCGTCCCCACCTCCATGGTGGGCGACAGGGCGGGCATCGTCACATCGATAGCCATGTTCAATTGTCCACAAAAAGCTGGTCGACGAGGGCACGCTGCTCTTCGTCGTCCGGATTGTCGATCAGGTCGGCCATATCCAGGAAATAGGCCGCCGCCCCGGCCAGGCCGGTCGAATAACGCACTTCGGTGCCGGTTTCGGATTTCATGCCCCACGCCACCACCAACGCGCGTTTGCCGATGGCGTTGATCTTCTTCACCAAAGGCACGAAATCGCCGTCGCCAGCCACAAGCGCCACCACGTCGCAGCGGTCGCTGACGGCCAGGTCGAACGCCTCCAGCGCCAGCCAGACATCGATGCCCTGTTCCTTGGGCGGATCATTGTTGGTGTCGATGCGGGTGAAATGCGGGGTGATATT
>JAABRA010000270.1 GCA_011391155.1 Burkholderiales bacterium | reverse complement strand
TTTCTGGCAGTGCGGATGAAGGCATGAGCAGGTTCCTATCGAGTCTTTGCAAAGGGTCGAAATGTAAAGCTTGAGCCTAGCCAAACTCCGGCGCGGCGTACAGCAGGACTACCCGTAAATCGCTTCGGGCGCCCCGCGATGCAGCATCCGCGGGGGTCAGCGCGAGCGCACCGCGGCGTCCTGCAGCTGTTCGAGCACGCGCCGAGCCGAGCGCAACGCCAGCGTCACGTCGATCTCGGCCAGCGGTGCGATGCGGCCGACCACGTCGTCGAGGCTGTCTGGCTCGCCCATGATGGCGTGTGCGATGACCGACAGCGCCGTGATCGCGCGACGCGGCTGCGGCTCGGGCAGATCGCCGCCTGCCTGGGCCTGCACATGGTGGCGCACACTGGCCACGGCTGCGGCACCCAGACCCCAGCTTTCGCACAACGCGGCGCCCAATGCATCATGGCTGACGCCGAAGCCGGTGACTTCCAACAAGACCAGTTCGCTGTCGTCGCGCGCAGCGCGCAGCATCGACGGGTAGTGGTCCGGGGCGTGCCTGAACAGCACCGCCTTGCCGCATTCCTCGAACAACCCGGCGGAATGTGCGGCCCAGGCGTCCTGGCCGATGGCCGAGGCCAGACGACCCATGATCGCCCCACGCTTCGCGGCGCGTTTCCAGATCGGGTCCAGCTCGGCCGCCGGTGGAAACGCCGCACGCAACCCCATCTCGAAAGTAATGGCCGCGACCTCGCGAATGCCCAGGTAGGTGATGGCCTGGTGCACGCTCTGCACCCGACCCTTCAGTCCGTAGAGCGATGAGTTCACGGCCTTCATCACCGCGGCCGCCAGTGCCATGTCACCTTCGATCAGGCGCGATGCGGCCTGCAGGTTCATGTCGTCGTCGGCCATCAGCAAGGACAGCTGCACCAGCGACTCGGGCCGCGCAGGGATGTCGATTTGCAGCGTGCGCAGTTCGGGATCGACAGGCATGGAGGACGCTCGGCTCGGGGGTAAGGCGTCGAATGGTAAGGCCTGCACTCGGGCGGTACGTCTGCCGCGCCGAGGGCACGCCACTGAAAAAATAAAGGGCGGTGCAGCCACGCACGCCCTCTTGGTTTTATCTGCCTGCCGAATGGGCTACCGCTGCGTGGTTTCACACCGGACGCCTGCTGCAGCACTTGTCTCCTCGCACCCGAGGTCCGGCATCCTGCCGCGCAGTAGCGGTTTGGCGCCAAGTGCGCGGACTCTATGCAGCCGGGCCGGGCCCGTCATCGGTGTTTTCCCGGCGCAAGAATCCCAAGGCTTGCACCACGACCTTGGCGACCAGCACGCCCGAGTCTGCCCGCGCCGCCACCGCCCCTGTCAGATTGAGGATCGGCAGCAGCGCGATCAGCAACTGCATCAGGTTCGACCCGGTGCCACGTCGGCAATTACAGACCGCCAAAGCAAGCGCCTACGGGTAAACATTTAGACCACAAAACAACACTAACGCTTTCACTCCTTTGCGCCCCCTTGCGGGATGACCAGATAATCGTCTACGCGTGTGTCGGATGCGGCGCCTTCGCCTGAATGGTTCTCGCTGGGTTGAAGCTCCACATGGTTTCTTGTTCTAGATAGAGGGCTCCCCCGTGGGAAACAAACTTTACGTCGGCAATCTTGCCTACTCGGTGCGTGACGAATCGCTGCACCAGGCGTTTTCGCAATTCGGTACGGTCACTTCCGCCAAGGTCATGATGGACCGGGACACTGGTCGATCCAAGGGCTTCGGCTTCGTGGAGATGGGCTCGGATGCCGAGGCCCAATCTGCCGTCAACGGCATGAACGGCCAGGCCCTCGAAGGCCGCGCCATCGTCGTGAATGAAGCCCGCCCGCGTGAAGAGCGGCCGGGTGGCTTTGGCGGGGGCGGTGGCGGCGGTAGCCGCGGCGGCTATGGCGGCGGAGCTGGCGGCGGTGGTGGCGGCACTGGCGGGGGTGGTGGTCGTAGCCCCTACGGCGGTGGCGGTGGCGGGGGTGGTGGTCGTAGCCCCTACGGCAGCGGCGGCGGTGGTGGTGGTCGCGGCGGCTACGGTGGGGGCAGTGGCGGCGGTGGTGGTGGCCGCGGAGGCTACTGAGACCTAAAGGTTTGAATTCCGCGCCTCGCGGTGCGGTATTTCCAGGGCGCCGGTGCCTCGCACCCGCGCCCTTTGTTATTGGCGGGAAGTCACGGACTGCGGCGTTGTTTGCGACCGCGCCTGGACAGTGCGCGGTCGTACAGCGCGTTGGGCAGCAGGCGCAGCAGCTTGGCGACCACGCCCATCTGCCAAGGAATGACGCGGTAGCTGTCGCCGCCGACGATGGCCTTGAAGGCGTGGTCGGCAAAAGCCTGCGCCGACATCAGAAAGGGCATCGCATAGCGGTTGCCGCGTGTCAGCGGCGTGTCGATGTAACCCGGCACGATCGTCACCACCTTGACGCCCGAGGCGGCGTTTTCCACACGCAGGCTTTCGCAGTAACTGATGGCGGCCGCCTT
>JAABRA010000269.1 GCA_011391155.1 Burkholderiales bacterium | reverse complement strand
AGGCGTCGGCATTCAGCTGGTCGCCCAGCACGATGACCAGATGGCGAAACTTTGCCGGCATGGGTTGTGGGCGGGGCGGGCTGTCAGGCATGGGGGTTTTTCGTTGTCTTGTTGGCGCGGCAGGCGTCGGAGCAGTACAGCACCGAATCCCAGTTCCTGGCCCAGGCCTTGCGCCAGGTCATGGTGCGGCCGCACACGGCGCACCGCTTGCTGGGCAGCGACTGCTTGTTGCCTTTGAAGTCGTTTTTCAGGGCCATCTCCAGCTTTCAGTCGAACAGCTTGGCTTTCGGCGATGGCGCAGGTGCCGCCTTGCCGGTCCTTGATGGCGCCGCCTCACGCCGCTGGCCCGAGGGCGGCAGACCGCTCTTGCGTGAACCGTGGCGGGCCTGGATGGCGCCGGCTTCCTCCCGCGCCGGGCTCGACTGGCGCAGGCCGTATAGCCGGTCCTTGGCCGCTTTTATCGCGATCTGGTTGTCAACGACCGGCGCCGGGTAATCCACGCCGATCACGCAGCCCGCCATGCGCTGCACGCTGGCGTCCATCTTCCAGGGCTCAATCGCCGGCTCGTCTTCGAGCTTTTGCATGAAATGGCAGTGCCAGCGCAGCCTGCGCGGCTGCGTTGCCTGCGCACCACGCCCGTCTGGGTGAATTCCTGCCACGGCAGGTTGTGCGACCTGCGCCACGCCGCCATGGCCGGGCCGAAGCGCACCAGCAGCGGCAGGCCACGCCGGGCCAGCGCCTCACGCAGCTCGGCGCGGCACGCCAGCGCGAAGTCACCATGAATGGCGTCGCACTCCGGGCTCTGCAACCACGCGGGTTCGATCACGAACAGGGCCAGCGCATCGGCATTGGGCCTGGGCCTGGGCCGGTGCCGCCACCAGCGGCGCGTGGTCGTGCACGCGAAGATCGCGCTTGAACCAGACCAGGGCGCGGGTTTCAGCCATGCGGCGACTCTACCGACCACCGACAGCCACTGCAGGGTCGACGGGCAATGACCCCAGCGGGCGTTTGGGCGAACGCAGCGCATGGAGCTTAGATCCGGACATTATTGAACGAAATCGGCCCTATCCCATCGTGGGATGGTCATTGTCAGCTATTGAAACAGGATCGTACGGGGCGGCGCCGGTCGCAACCGTCACCGCTTCCGACCTGTCGTGCGCCTGCGCGGGCCGCATTGGACCCCGCCACTGCGGCCGACAACGCCATCACTATTCGTGCCGCCATCAGCACGTTCAGCAGCCGATTGCCACGCGAGGGGGGTGGGGCGGGCCGTTGCGGCGAGCAGGCCGCCGATGATCAGGGGCGAGGTCGCGAACCGGCGGGCCCGGGTTTCCAGCAAGGCCACCTGGGCAAGCACGTTGGCCCGGTCGACGCCACGCGTTGCTCCGCCGGCCGCACCGCGATAGCTGAATCATTCATGGCCGGGGTCCGGTGCGGTTGAGGAAGCGGTCTGCAGGCCGAGCTGGCGCCGGGTGGCGCCAAAGAGGGGGCCCGGCTGCGCCGCAGGGCGGGCGCGGCCATGTCGCGCAGCTATTCGCGCAGCGCGTCGATCAGCGATGACAGGCTCCCCGCGCGGGCTGGCGGTGCAGGGTGTGCGGCGGGTCCATGATGGGCCTTGTGTCCGTACCGCTAGGCGTTCAGGGCATGGGCCGCCGCCAGCAGTGCCGATGTGGCATGGGTGTTGGCGATCGCCGCGTGGGTATTGGCCTGGCGCGTGTCTCCGGCGCCATGCAGCCGCGCAGATTCCTTCAAGTGCCGGATGGCCTTTTCGTGCAGTTCGATGGCCTTGTGCTGCCTGTTTTGCGGTGTGATGGCGGAACGAAATCCGGCGGGGCAGGTGGTTTCGGGGGGCATTGGCATTGTTTTTTTGTGTCTGTGCCCGTCGCGCGGGCCAAAGGGGGTTGTCGAGTGGGGGCATGCTACGTTGCTGGCCCGCCGGCCTCTGTCTGCTGGCGCACGCAGGCGCTGGAACCGCTACTGTCGCGCCGACAGCAGCGCCGGCACAGCACCTCGGTGCGCTTCTTTACAGGGTAACGTCGGTTTCCTCGACCACGGCGTCTTTCAGGGTTTGCCAGAAGCTGGGCCGACGCGGGGACGCTGTGGCGACAGCGCCAGGTAGCCGCCGTATCGAGAATGCGCGTTGGCCGGCGCACCGTCGTCAGCCGCTTCATTCGATTCATCCAGGAGACTCCATGACTGAACGCAAAGTTGCCCTTATCACCGGCTCGGCCACGGGCGTCGGCGCCGCCACTGCGCTGCTGCTGGCACGCCGGGGCTACAACGTGCTCATCAACTATTCGCGCAGCGAGGCCGAGGCGCTGGCATCGCAGGCGGCCTGCGATGCGGCCGGGGCCGACACACTGCTGCTGCGCGCCGACGTGGCCGATGACGCCGATTGCCGGGCGCTGGTGGCGGCCGCCGTGGCGCGCTGGGGGCGCATCGACGCGCTGGTCAACAACGCCGGCGTCTCCACCTTCACCGGCGCGGCCAACTGGGA
>JAABRA010000268.1 GCA_011391155.1 Burkholderiales bacterium | reverse complement strand
CGTCGGGATGTTTGCCAGCCTGACAAGCCCGGAGTTCTTGAAGATAGGCGCGGAGTTCTTGAGAGGGGCCCGTCAAGAAAAACGTGCCCGACAGATGGCGAAGCCCAGGCGAAGGGAGGCCGCAGCTCGTGGGCGTGCCAGTCAAGCGCAGGAGCGGCTCAGAAGGTGCGAGGCCGTGCTTGAGGCTTACCGTGGGGCGCACCCCGAGGCGCACCCCGAGGCGTGGGCACTTGCTGCCAGAGTTGTCGCGAAGTGGCACGTGGCACGGTCAGCGCCTGATCTGCCCTACACCGCGCGGCGTCTTGCAGTTAACGCCCTCACCCGACAGCTGCGGCGGCACAAGCAGGCGAGCTGAAGGGCAAAAGTGGTGACAGTGGCTACGTAGAAAAAATGTGACGGGCGGACATTAATAGCTCCTGAAACCACTTGGAGCACCGATGAACCATCACCCCCACGTCGCAGCCGAAAAGACGGCTGCAGCCACCAGCAAGCGGGACCCGATCCTCAGGGTCCAGCCGGCCTGTCAGTACATCGGCGTCGGGCGTACGACGCTTTACAGCCTCACGCGCAGCGGCGCGCTCGAACCGCCTCTGAAGATCGGCCCTCGCGCCCGCGGCTGGCGGCAGAGCACGCTCGACGACTTCCTCGATTCTCTCGGACCTGCCGGGAGCGCAGCATGAACCGGCACTTCCACAAAGCCGAGGCCATGCTGCGCGCCGCCAAACCGGCGTCCGGCTTCAGGCCACAGACACAGGCGGAATGGCTCGCGCTGCTCAAGGCCCACGAGGAAAAGATGTACGCAGTGCTGCGTACCGCGGGCCAGCCGGCCGCCCAGGCGCGCGCCATGGCGCATGCCATTTATGGTGGCGCAGCGGGCCTCATGCTGCTTGACATTGCTTTCAAGGAATAACCCCCGATGAAAACTCCGCCTCCCAACACCCAGCAGTTCCTGGCCAATCAGGAAATCGCCCATATGCAACCCACAAGGAGCCCAAAATGAACAGTATCTATTCCCACCCGAACCTGACCAATGACTTTCAGCGTGAACTCGCCATCGCAAGCGGCAAGGCCACCGCGGCCAATCCCAAAGCCGACCCGGCATTCCGCTGGCTGATTGAAAACAACGCCAATGCGCTTCTCTTCAAGGCACTCGCGCAGTGCACCCACTTCAGGCCGACGCCGGGTGTGGAAAAGAAGCCCTCCCACTGGACATCGCCGCCGCCTGGCGGCCCAGACCAGTGTGTCGTCATCGTCATGGGACGGGACAGCAAGGGCACGTTGCGCGCCTGCGCCAGCAACTCCATCGCCAAGCCAGTCAAGACCGATGAAGCCTGCCCCCCGAAGTTCTTCGACCACTTTGATACCCTGCGTTCACGCACCGCCCAGCTCGCGCTGATCCACCAGGCAGTATCAAGCGTGGCGTCCAAAGATCACTTGGCGCGCGTCGACGAGGTTTTCAAGGAGGGGCAGCGCTTCCGTACCAGCCCGGTTATCCTGATCATTCTGGAGGGTGACAACCCGCATTTCCACGCTACCACTGCGCTGATCGAGGGCCCGAATCAGATTGACCTCGCACTGGCCTTCACCGGCAGCGTGAAGCCATGAACCTGCCCCAAGCCTACCTAAACAGCGGCTTTGCCCTGGTGCCCATTCCCTGGGGCACCAAGGGGCCGGTGACTGCAGGCTGGAACGAACCCGGCCAGGCGGTCACGGACATCGATGCCGCCTCTCGCCTGGACGGGAACGTCGGCATCGCCCACGCCTACTGCACGCCACGGACCGCCGCCATCGATGTGGACGATCTGGCCGTCGCCACGGCCTGGCTTGCCCGCCACGGCATCGACCTCGCGGCGCTGATCAACGCGCCCGATACGGTGCTGATTGAGTCGGGGCGACCCAACCGCGCCAAGCTCCTGTATCGCCTGCATGACGACATGCCCGCGATCCCCAGCAAGGTCTACCAGGAGGGCGGCAAGACCATCCTGGAGTTTCGCTGTGCCACGGCCGAAGGCAAAACGGTGCAGGACGTCCTTCCGCCGTCCATCCATCCCGATACCGGAAAGCCCTACCAATGGGCCGGCAGCGGGCACTGGGCCAGCCTGCCTGCGCTGCCGCTAACAGTGGCGGAAGTGTGGAAATCCATGCTCTCCCCCACGACAGCCACGCCACAAGGTCTCGCTGAGCTTGGCCCGAGGCCCGCCGGGCTAGTTTCCAGACCCCTGTCCCCCACACTCATGATCCTCGCCGGTGCGCCGCCCGAGACATCCGATGAAATCACCAAGGTCCAAGCCTGGCTCGACCTGATCCCGGCCGCATGTTCTCGGGACCAATGGCGCAACACGGTATGGGCCATTCATGACCTGCAGTGGGCCTGCGGTGAGGAACTGGCCCGCCAATGGAGCATCACCGCGCCTGACAAATTCGAAGAAGATGCTTTCATCAAGGTCTGGCGTTCATTCAAATCCAAAGATGACGGCATCACCTGGCGCACGCTGCCGAGGCT
>JAABRA010000267.1 GCA_011391155.1 Burkholderiales bacterium | reverse complement strand
CGGCTATGTGAATGCGGCGAACGGCACGCGCTACGCGGTGGTCGGGTTCATCAACCACCCGAACGCCAGCGCGGCGCGGCCGGCGCTGGAAGCGCTGGTGGAATGGACCGCTGCGCAGCCGGACTGAACGTCCAGGAAGTCGCTCAGCCCAGCAACCAGAAGAGACCGCCCATCGCCAGGGCCAGCACCGTGACCACGGACCAGCCCGACAGGCGGCTCCGGTTGCGACGCGCCACCAGGGCATTCGCCTGACGGCGGCTCATGGCCTCGTCCATCAGCGTCTGGGGATGAACCTCGGACTGCACCGTGCAGAGGTACTGGTGAAAAGTCTCGCTGTTGATGGCCAGGCTGTCGTCGGTGGCGCTTCTTTGGGCAAACAGTGAGGGTTTCACGGCGGTACTCGGCTGGCGTTGAAAAATCATGGAAATTGATCGAACGACAAGCAAGAAACCTTCGCCGCTCCTATCATGCGCTGCTATGCGCCCTGACGACCTTATCGGCTACTTCGCCGCTTTCTTGACCACTTTCAGCTTTGTGCCCCAGGCCTGGCACACGTTCCAGACGCGGGACGTGAGCGGCATCTCGCTGAGCATGTATGGCACCTTCACACTGGGCATCGCCATGTGGCTGGCCTACGGACTGATGGTCAGCGCCTGGCCGGTGGTCGTGGCCAACGCCATCACGCTGGTGCTGGCGCTGGCCATCCTGGGCATGAAGCTGCGCTTCGGCCGCTCCTGAAGCGGTGTGCACGGGTCTGCCCGCATCCATGCACCCCGGTACAAACCCTGTGGCGCGACGCGGTTGAAGTCTTTAGTTTGACGCGAGAACCCGTATTCCCCTGAAGTCTGCGCCAGGAGGTCTGCCATGCTCTTCCGCTCCGCCCTGATTGCCGCCGCTGTAGCCGCCACCCTGATCGCCTGCGGCGGCGGTGGCCGCTACGACCAGCTGGTCTCGTTCGGCGACAGCCTGAGCGATGTGGGCAGTTACCGCACGCCGGGCATCGAGGCGGTGGGGGGAGGCAAATACACCGTCAACGGACCCGGCGATCAGATCTGGGTGGAACGTCTCGCCGAGGCGCTGGACCTGCCCGAACCCTGTGCCGCACTGACCGGCCTGAACGCCACCGGCACCTTCGCGGCCTTTGCCGCCCCGGTCACCCCACAACCCGGTTGCACCGCCTACGGCCAGGGCGGCTCGCGCGTGAGCCACCCCATCGGCCCGTGGAACGCGGCGCTCACCGCCTCACCCGACCCCACCGTGGCCTTCCAGGGCCAGCTCGGCCAGCTCACTGTGCCGGTGTCCACCCAGGTCGCCAACCACCTCAGTGCCAGCGGCGGGCGCTTCGACAAGGCCGACCTCGTGGTCGCGCTGGCCGGCGGCAACGATCTGTTCATGCTCGCGGGTGGTATTCCCGCACGTGTCGCCGAACTCATGGGCCAGGGCCTGGACCAGGCCACCGCCACGCAGACCGCGTCGGGTGAGGCGGTCCAGGCCATGGGTGTGGCCGGCGGCGAGCTGGCGGTGCTGGTGAAAAACCAGATGGTGGCCAAGGGCGCGCGGCGCGTGGTGGTGGTCAACCTGCCCAATGTGAGCCTTACCCCGAGCAGCGTGGCCCAGGGGCCAGCCGCCCAGGCGCTCACCGCGGCCATGACCCAGGCCTACAACAGCCAGCTCGCGGCGGGACTGCACAAACAAAAATCGGTGCTGCTGGTAGACGCCTACACGCGGAGCAACGACCAGGCTGCCAACCCCGCCCGCTACGGCTTCAGCAACGTGGACACGCCGGCCTGCAGCAACAGCTCGCCACTGAACCCGATCGCGGGTTATTCGCTCACCTGCAACACCGCCAGCACGCTGACCGGCATGGACGTGTCGCGATACGCCTACGCGGACACAGTGCATCCCACACCATACGCCCACGGCCTGCTGGCCGATCTGGTGAGAGCCTCGATGAAAAAGGCTGGCTGGCTTTGAGAGGCTGAGAGGCTGGCGTCAAGCCGCGGCGCGCTGCAGGCGGTCGCGCACGCCATCCCAGTCGGCGCCTTCGGGCGGTGTTTCCACCCAGATGAGCTTGGCGCCGGTGGCATCGAGCTCACGCAACACGGCAAACAGCGCCTGCGCGGCCCGGGCCGCGTCGTCGGGCATGCGGCGCAGGACCACGCCACGCGCGGTCTTCAAGGGCGAACGCGCATAGACCGCGATGTGTTTCGCGTCCGGGCCCAGCACGTCGAGCGCCGCCTGCAGCGGCTGCGCCGCCATCAGCCGCACCTTGGCGCGCGGCGCGTAATGCGATTCGAGCGTGCCGGAGGCGCGCGGTGCGGCCTCGTCGCGCGCGAGCAGCGGGAGCCCACACGCGGCTTCGATCTGGGCCGGCGTGATCATGCCGGGGCGCAGCAGCACCGGCGCACCGCGCGAGCAGTCCACTATGGTTGATTCGATGCCCACCGGGCAGGCACCGCCGTCCAGGATGAGCAACGCTTCGTCCGGCAACTCGGCAAATTCTT
>JAABRA010000266.1 GCA_011391155.1 Burkholderiales bacterium | reverse complement strand
TACGACGTTGCACACCGACCCACCCGCGACGCTGATCTTTTGGGTTTTGGCCCGGATGACGTGAACACAGCAGTCAGCACGTTTCGGGAAATTTGCCTGACCCCTGCCGAAGATGGCGTGGTGTTTGACCCCGCTGCGGTCAAGGGGGGCGATCATCCGCAAAGGGGCTGGCTATGGTGGAGTCCGGATAGACATTCAGGCGAGTCTTGACGGTGCGCGCATCGCGCTGCAAGTTGACATCGGGTTTGGCGACGCGGTGACCCCGGCACCCCAGGCGATCAGCTACCCCGTGCTGCTGAAAGATTTTCCGGCACCGCAGTTGCGGGCCTATCCGAAATACACGGTGGTCGCCGAAAAGTTCCATGCCGTGTGTCTGCTGGGGCTTGCCAATACACGGATGAAGGACTACTTCGATTTGTGGGTGCTGCTGGATGACCCCGCGCTTGACCCATCCGAAGTGCGTCGAGCCATTGAAGCGACCTTTGAGCGCCGGAAAATGGCTCTGCCCATTACGATGCCTGTCGGGTTTACCGACACCTTCGCGAGCGATGCAACCCGGCAAACGCAGTGGAAGGCATTTCTGAAGAAGAACCAGCTTGATCCAATCGCCCTGGCCGAAGTCGTGAACCGCCTGCGCGGCAAGTTTCAGGAGGTCGGGGTCATCTGAGCCAGCAACCCCCGGTTCGACAGTTCAGTGCGATCCCAGCCGCTCGGCTCCAATCAAGCCAATGACTTGGCGGCGTTTTTGTACCCCGCTCAGGTGCACGCCGATACCTTCAGCTCGCCAGCAGCGCCCGGTTCACAACCGCAGTTCCCAGGTCTCGCTGACCAGGTCGTGGCCATAGCCGTGATAAGGCTCGCTGGTCACCAGGGTGAAGCCGCGCCGGGCGTAGATGGCACGGGCGGCGGTGAGGTTGGCGTTGGTCCAGAGCACCATCTTGCGGTAGCCCTTGGCCCGCGCGAAGGCCAGGCATTCGTCGGTCAGGCGTGCGCCCAGGCCCAGGCCGCGCGCGGCCGGGGTGAGGATCAGCATGCGCAACTGGGCGACGGTTTTCGACTTGCGCACCACGAAGGCCGAGCCGACACGCTCGCCGTTGATTTCGGCAATCCAGGCCTTGTCCCATGCGGGGTCGAAGCGGCGCAGCACCTTGGCGGAAATGTCGGCCACCAGCGCTTCGAAATCACTGTTCCAGCCGTATTCCCGCGCATAGATCTCGCCATGCTGCTGCACGACCCAGCCCATGTCGCCGGGCCGCAGGCCGCGCAGGGCGAATTCAGAGGGCAATGGCAGGCTCATATCCGGCCGCAGCATACACGCGGGAACGGGCGCGCGGGATGCCCGATCAAGCCGAGGATGACCGATCGTACGGGTGCTTCACGTCAGAGCGACATGCCGCCTGACACCTCAATCACCGTGCCGTTGATGTAGCTGGCTTCATCGCTGGCCAGGAAGGCGTAGACGTTGGCGATTTCCTCGGGCTTGCCCAGGCGCTTGAGCGGTACCTTGGCTTCGAGGTCTTTCAGCACCTTCTCGGGCATGGCCGCCACCATGGGAGTGGTGATGAAGCCGGGCGCCACCGCGTTGACGCGCACGCCCTTGGGGCCGAGCTCGCGGCTCCAGGTCTTGGTGAAGCCGATCACGCCGAATTTGGTGGCGGCGTAATTGGTCTGGCCGAAGTTGCCGTAGAGGCCCACGACGGAAGACGCATTCAGGATCACGCCCGCGCCCTGGGCCACCATGGTGTCGGCCACGGCCTGCGAACAATGGAACACGCCGCGCAGGTTGACGTCGATCACGCGGTCGAACTGCTCCAGCGTCATTTTCTGCAGGCGCGCGTCTTGCGTGATGCCGGCGTTGTTGACCAGCACGTCGATGCGGCCGAATTTCGCTTTCACACTGGCGACCACGGCATCAACCGTGGCGCGCTGCGTCACGTCCATGACATACCCGGTGGCCTGCGCGCCGAGGGCCTGGCACTGGGCCACGGCCTCGTCCACCCCAGCCTGCTTGACGTCGCAGACGATGACGATGGCGCCCTCGCTGGCAAATTTCAGCGCGGTGGAAAGACCGATGCCCTGAGCGGCGCCGGTGATGATGGAAACCTTGTTTTCGAGTCTTTTCATTTTTGGGCTTGAGGTGTGTGCAAAGAGCCGACTGGTGCAGGGCCCAACGGCTGATGGCAGTCTAGCAAAGAATGCTGCATTGCAGCATGACCAGGATCAAGGGTGGGGCGCTCACCCGCGCCTACAGTTCGCGGCCTTCGCCGGCCTCTTCGAAGGTCTGGCCGTCGCGGATGTGGTAAATCCGCTTGAAGGTCGGGATGATCTTTTCGTCGTGCGTCACCACGATGATCGCCGTCTGGTACTGCCGCGCCATCTGGTTCAGGATGCGGATCACCCCGAGGGCGCGTTCGCTGTCCAGCGGCGCGGTGGGCTCGTCGGCCAGGATCACGGGCGGGTGGTTGACCAGCGCCCGGGCAATGGCCACGCGCTGCTGCTCGCCGC
>JAABRA010000265.1 GCA_011391155.1 Burkholderiales bacterium | reverse complement strand
GACCGACACTGTTGATGCTGGCGCTGCTGGGGGCCTGCGGCAACGTGGCCGCGCAGGGCAGCGATGCCGAGAAGTACTCGCTGGTCGAAGGCTCGGTCGCCGTCGGCCTGGGCCTGGTCAGCGGCGACAGCGCGGATCGCGCCCAGTTCGGCCAGTACAACGGCCTGCGCAACGCGCCCACTGCTTTCGGCCTGCTGGGTTTCGACTACCTGCGCCGCGACCTGCGTGAAGGCACCGCGATCAGCTTCACGGGCACCAACCTCGGGCTGCAGACCCGCGAACTGCGCCTGGGCTGGAACAAGCAGGGCGACTGGAAGGTCTTCGCCGACTACAACGAGCAAATCCACTACGACCCCTACAGTGTCAACACCGGCAGCAGCGGCCTGGGCACCACCCACCCGCAGGTGGTGGTGCTGCCTGGCGGCACAGGCACGGGCGACACTTTCGACCTGAAGGTCAAGCGCACTGCTTTCGGCCTGGGGCTGTGGAAGGCGATCACACCGGCGATCAACGTCGAAGCCAAGTTCAACACCGAAGACCGCAACGGCGCGCGTGCCTTCGGCAACGGCTTCACCTGCCCGTCCACCACGGCACCCGGTTGCCCGCCAGGGGCCGGCAACCGCACCGGCTCGGCCATCCTGTTCCTGCCCGAGCCGATCGATTCCAACACCACGCAGGTCGATGCGCGCGTCAGCTATGCCGATGCCAAGCTGAACCTCAGCGCGGGCTACTACGGTTCCTTCTACAAGAATTCGAACAGCATCCTGCAACCCAACGTGCCGGGCAGCCTGAACAACCCGCTGGGCACGCTGCTGCCGCTGAGCCCGGGCCTGCAACCGATCCTGAACAACCCGCTGGCCCTGCCGCCCGACAACCAGGCGCAGTTCATCGACGTCACCGGCAACTACCTGCTGGCGCCGAGCACGAGCCTGAAGTTCAAGCTCGGCTACTCCTGGCTGACGCAGGATCAGAACTTCGCCTCGTCAGGGCTGAGCGATGCGCCAGCGGGCTCGAACGATCTGGGCGCGAGTGTGAACACCACATTGGCGCTGATCGGTCTGACCTCGCGGCCGATGCCCAAACTGACCCTGACGGCAGACTTCAACTACCAGGACCGTGACGACGACACGCCGATTGCGCTGTACAACGTCGAAGGCACGAACGCTTACACCAACCGCAGCTATTCGCTGCAGACGATCCGCGCGCGCCTGGGTGCCGCCTACCAGTTCAACACCGACTACCGCGGCACGATCGATGTCGGCTACGAATCGCTGGACCGTGGCACCTTCACGCCGACCAGCGCGGTGGCCGGTGTCAGTGCGTTGCGGCAGAAGTCCGACGAAACCGGCGTGCGCCTGGAAGTGCGCCGCCGCATGATCGACGATGTGAGCGGCGCGATCAGTGTGTCCAGCGCATGGCGCAACGGTTCGGACTGGCTCAGGCCGAACAGCGGCACCGGCGTCACCGAAGTCACCGACCCGAACACGGCCTTTTCGCCGACGGCGATCTTCCCGTACACGCTGGCCGACCGGCGGCGCGACAAGATCAAGCTCACGGTCAACTGGCAGGCCAGCGAAGCGCTGTCGCTGCAATTCCTGGCTGAAGGCGGGAAGGATGAGTTCGAGTCGCCCACGTCATACCAAGAAGGCCTGGAGGAGACCAAGCTGAACCTGTTCAGCATCGACGGTGACTACGTGCTGTCGGAGGACTGGCGCCTGAACGGCTTCGTCTCCACCGGCCAGCAGCAACTGCACCAGACCCGCCCGGCCGGCTACATCATGTCCTACAAGGACACGACCACCACTTTCGGCGTGGGTTTCAGCGGCAAGGTGATGGCCAGTGTGCAGGTCGGCGGCAACCTGGCCTACATGAACAGCAAGAACGCCTACGGCCAGGGCCTGCAGCCGACCGCCTCGCCGGCCAACGTGACGTTGCTCGCGGTGGCGGGCGGCCTGCCGGACGTCACCTTCCGCCAGACCACGCTGAACCTGTTCGGCACCTACGACATCGACAAACGTTCTGCGGTGCGGGTGAACATGGTCTATCAGTACAACGAGGTGCGCGACTGGGTCTGGAACTATGGCAACACGCCCTACGCCTATTCGGACGGGACCACGCTGTACCAGGATCCGACGCAGTCGGTGGGCATGATCGGCGTGACCTACCTGTACCGTTTCTGACTTGTTGCCACGCCACCTTGAAGGGCCGCGCTTGCGCGGCCTTTTTCATTCGTGATGCACACCGACATGCATGCACTCGGCACAGGGTCTTCCCCAGGGCGGCTGATGCCCCTCGGCGCCCCGCTTGGAGCGAAGATCGGGCTTTCCTTCAACCTGCCTGGAGACCCGCCCAATGATCCACCCGCTGCATCGCCTTGCCCGCCTGTTGATGTGGGCCTGCGCCGGCGCCACTCTGTGTGCGCCCGTCGCGGCCCAGGAAGGCACGATCCGCATCGTCGTCGGCTATCCGGCCGGCGCCACCTCGGACGCGCTGACGCGCGTCATCGCCGA
>JAABRA010000275.1 GCA_011391155.1 Burkholderiales bacterium | reverse complement strand
GACCAAGAAGGCCAGGCCGGTGCCGATCATCCTGTTCGGCTCCGACTACTGGAAACGCCTGATCAACCTGGATGTGCTGGTGGAAGAAGGCGCCATATCGCCCGAAGACCTGAACCTGTTCCAGTACGTGGACGAGCCCCAGGTGGCCTGGGACCTCATCCGCGACTTCTACGCGCTGGCGGCGCCAGCGGGCTGATCCCTCAAGCCCAAGCTCCGGGGCTATCGTCCATCGCACGCCTGAATACCCTGCGCCACACGGCCCGCCATGAACCCCATCACCCTGATCTGGCTGCAATTCGCCTTCTGCGTGGTGGTGATCGGCTTCGCCGGCGTGCGCCTGAGCCGCTACGGTGATGCGATTGCGACGCTGACCGGGCTGTCGCGCAACTGGGTCGGCATGATCCTGCTGGCCACGGTCACGTCGCTGCCGGAGCTGGTCACGGGCCTGAGCGCCGTGACCGTGGCTGCCGCGCCCGACATTGCCGTGGGCGATGTGTTGGGCAGTTGCGTGTTCAACCTCACGATTCTGGCCCTGATCGACGTGTTTTATCGCCGCGGCACCATGTACGAACATGCGGGCACCGGGCATATTGTTTCGGCGGGATTCGGCGTCATTCTGCTGGCGGCCGTCGGCCTGGCCATGCTGCTGACCACGCAGGGCATGATGCCGTCCATCGGCCACGTGAGCTTTGCGAGCGTGGTCATCTTCGGGCTCTATCTGGCGGCGATGCGGGCGCTCTACCTGACGGAACAGCGCAGCACCAGCCCCATCGGGTCCGCGACGCCACCGGGCATCACACTCAAGACGGCCCTCATGGGCTATGGCATCGCCTCGGCAGTGATCGTGGTGGCCGGCATCTGGCTGCCGATGATCGGCGTGGAGCTGGCCCGGGTGATGGGCTGGTCGAACTCGTTCGTCGGCACCCTGTTCGTGGCCTTCGCCACCTCGGTGCCCGAGCTCGCCACCACGTGGGGCGCCGTGCGCATTGGCGCCATCGACATGGCCATTGGCAACCTGCTGGGCAGCAACCTGTTCGACGTGCTGATCCTGGCGATTGACGACTTCGCGTACCTGAGCGGCCCGATCTTCGCGAAGATTGCGCCCGTGCATGCGGTCTCGGCCCTCACCGCCTGCCTGATGAGCGGCGCGGTGATCGTGGCGCTCGCCTATCGGCCGGCGTCCCGGGTGTGGCACACCGCCAGCTGGGCCAGCCTCGCGCTGCTGGCCCTGTACCTGCTCAATGCCGCCGTGCAGTTCATGCACGGCAAATAGGGGCTCAAACCCGGTTGCATTAGATTCATGTGCGCACGGGTCTGGCGGGGGCGGTGCCGTCGCATGTTCTGTGGCTAGCCGATTCGCCTGCTGATGTCGGTGAAAGCATGCGGGGATGGGTCAAGACAGATGGCCTGGGCGACCGGCGAATTGCGCGATGCGGGATGCAAGGTGACGACCCGGTTCAATGCCGGGAATGCGATTGCACAAGCTGCCGGAGCGCAGCAGATAGTTTTGCTGGTCACGGGCTCTTTCATCCGGTTAACGCGAGCGCAGCGGACCCTGAAGCCGGCTCACAGTTCAGCCAGAGGGATCCCCCCGGCCTTCTCGTCCGCCTTGAGCAACGCAATCAGCTCGCCCAGATCCTGGTCCAGCCGCTGCAGACTTGCCGGGGGCAGCTTGCCGAGCGCCCCGGGCAAGACCCCCTCGAACGGTCCGGGGACCTTGTCCAGCACCGCCAGGCCAGCTGGAAGAATGTGCAGGCGCACGTTGCGCCGGTCCTCGGGCGCCTTGGACGAACTGATCAGTTCCCTGCGCAGCAGCGTCTTGATCAGGTTGCTCGCCGTGGACTGATGGATGTCCATGCGCCTGGCGATGTCGCCCATGCCAATGCCAGGCTGTTCCCGGATTACGCTGAGCGCCCAGACCTGCGCACCGCCCAGACCGACCTCCTTTTCAATCTGCTGGAAATGGGTGCGCACGGCATTGAAGACGACGCGAAAGCGCCGCAGGACCAGCGCGGTGCTGGCGCCATCACCTTCGATGGAACCTGGGGATTGTTTGAGGGCAGGGGCAGAAGGCGACATACCCGCAATGATAGGCGGACGGAGCAGCAACGCGACCCGGTGGCAACGGCGTTCAAGGCCCGGCCAGCTGCTTTCGCGCGATGCGCATCAGCAGATCGTCAAACGTGTAGAAGCCCCTGTCACATTCGCTCAACTGGCGCAAGGCGAAGGCAGCGCCGGTTCCGAAAGCCTCGCGCCTGATCGAGTCGTGGACAAGCCGCACGGTCTGGTAGGGAAACCCGAAAATCACCTCGTGGTGCCCCACGATGCCCCCCAGGCGCAACGAGGTGATGCGTTCATCCTCGACGGAAAGACTTTCGGCGATCTTGCGCGCAGTGCCGGACACCTCGGGCTTCTCCCGGAAATGCTGCTCCATGATTTCCACGTCGGCGAACGGCGCGATGAGGCGCAGCAACCGGGCGGCGAGGATGAGGAAATTCACGCCCAGGGTCATGTTGGGGGAACTCAGCACCCGCGTGTCTGCCCCGAGACTGCGCACGTAGTCGAGTTCTTTCTCGCTGTAGGCCGAAATGGCGCTGACCAGCATCAACTGGCGTTTGCGAACTTCTTCCCCGTAAAGGAAAACGGCGTCTGGCCGCGAAAAGTCGACCAGGGCATCCACCGGGTGGGTGTCCAGCCACTCGGGCAGAACGGTCTGGCTCAGGCCGATGACCGGGATGGTGGTTGCAGGCACCGTTTCGCCAGACGCCGGCACATCACGGCGCGCCACCCAGCACAGCTCAAACGAGGGATCGCTGCGCAGGACCTCCGCCACCGCCTGCCCGGCCTTGCCGTATCCCATCAGACCGACCTTGATCATCTTCGTCTCCTTGTCAAAAAAAAGGCCGCTTTGTGCTGGCGCTGGGCATGAATACATTTGGCACAATGTAGCAGAATATATTTGGTGCAATTTAATAACCGGATGGCCTTGATGTTTTTCCGCCCCTCTCGGGCCTGACCCCTTCCAGGAGCTCTTCATGCGACCGCATCCCCATGTCTTCTCCGCGTTGCGGCAAGAACTTTACGACTGGCGCCTGTGGACGGGGCGCGGCGTCGTGCTGGCTTTTGCAGCCCTGGCGGGCCTGACCGTGGTGGCCTTCACCTGGCTGACTGAACACGCACTGGCCCAGTTCTTCACGCTGGAGAAGCGGTTTTGGTGGGCACCCCTGCTCTGGGTGCCGTTCTCGACCGCCGCCATCGTCTGGCTCACGCGACGTTTCGCGCCGGGCGCGGCAGGGTCGGGCATTCCCCAGGTCATGGCTGCGATCACCCCCGACGTTCCCGCCGCTTCCCGCAGCCTGTTTGTGTCGATGCACCTGAGCCTGGCGAAGATCGGCCTGACGGCGTGGGGCTTGCTGGCCGGCCTGTCGCTGGGCCGCGAAGGCCCCTCGGTGCAGATTGCCGCCGGGGTGATGCACCATGCGCGTCGCTGGCTGCCGTCCGGCTCGCAGGTCTCGGACAAAGGCCTGCTGGTGGCCGGTGGCGCTGCCGGCATTGCGGCGGCGTTCAACACGCCCCTGGGGGGCGTGATGTTTGCCATCGAGGAACTGACGCGCCACCCCGAGGAGCGCAGCAATGGCCTGCTGCTGTCGGCCATCGTCCTGGCCGGCCTGATGGCCGTCTCGGTGTATGGCAATGCCACCTATTTTGGCGTGATCCGGATTGCCCCCCTGGGCATTGACCTGCTGTTGCCCGGCCTGCTGGTGGCCGTGTGCAGCGGCGTGGCAGGGGGCTTGTTCGCCCGTCTGCTGGTGGTTTCCCTGGCGGGACGTTCGCCCGATATCTTCAGCCGTTTCCGCCAGCTGGCGCCGATCCGTTTTGCCGCCGCCTGTGGCCTGGCCGTGGCCGTGCTGGGAGTAGTCAGCCAGGGCGACACCTACGGCAGTGGCTATGGCCACACCCGGGCGCTGATCGACGGCAGCGGAGAGTCGTCCCCGCTGTATGTGCTGTTGAAGTTCGTTGCCACCTGGATCACGGCGTGGTCCGGGGTACCGGCCGGTGTCTTTGCCCCTTCGCTGGCCCTTGGCGCCGCGCTGGGCAACGACATCGCCCTGCTGACCGGCACGGCGAACTCGGCCACGCTGATTGCGCTGGGCATGGCGGGCTTCCTGGCGGCCGTCACCCAGGCGCCGCTGACCGCTTTCATCATCGTCATGGAAATGGTGGACGGCCATGCACTGGTGTTGAGCCTCATGGCCAGCGCGCTGGTAGCCAGCGGCGTGTCACGGCTGATCAGCGCGCCCCTGTATGCCTCACTGGCAACCCTGCAGCTGCAGCGTCTGACGCCACCCGGCAGCCCCGAAAAAAAAGGAGCCCCGAAGGGCTCCAACTCGAGTAGCTGACCTGCTCACTCAAACCAGGCCAACGTTCCTATTGTATTTGCACAAATGCACTTCGGGATAGGACTTTCCCTAACTCGCGCGTCGAGGCCGTGATCCTGATGACGCAGCCCGGTGAGGCACGGAGCCGCTCAGGCCGGACCGTTCCTGGACAGCAGCACCCGCATGCGCTCCAGCAGCATCGCCATCTCGGCCGGGCTGTCGAGAAAAAACTGCGCGCGCGACGCCCCGTCGTCACGGCCGATACGCACCGTGAGCCAGGTCGCGGGCGCTGCGGCAAACACCGGCTCGTCGTTGACGTCGTCCCCGGCAAACAGCGCGCAAGCGGCTCCGCAACGCGCCACCAGCGCATGCACCGCGTCCGCCTTGTCGGGCGCGTCCGCAGCCATGGCATTGACGACCATCTTTCCCGCAAAGACCTGAACCGACAGGCCCGGCTGCGACAGCAGATCGTGAATCAGCGCGCGGGCCCGCTCCCGCTCGCGCGAGAGCCGGTAATGCAGGGCCACCGACTGTCCCTTGTCCTCGACGCCGACGCCGACCGCCGCCAGGTCGCCGGCGCGCGCGCGCAGCAGCTGACGCAAGGGGTCCAGCGCCGCGATGCGCGCCGCAGCGCTGGCGGAGTCCAGCCCGTCCTCGGCGCCGTGACTTCCGACGATGTAGCGCGGTTCGAATCCCAGGCGTGCGCGCACATCCGCCACGGAGCGCCCCGTGACGATGGCCACCGGAAGCCGCACCGCCAGGGCCTTGAGGCGCGCGGCCACCGCCTGGGAGATCCGGGCATCGTCGGGTCGCGCCACGATGGGCGCGAGCGTGCCGTCGAAATCAAAGGCCAGCAGTGGCCGCCGTCGCAAAGTGGCTTCCAGCGCGGCTTCGCCCGCGGGGGTAAAAAGGTGCTGCATCCTGGCGCGTGACTCCATGGCGGTTCAGTTCGGGGTCATGGAGGACGTGCCCGAGCGCCGCACCCGGGCCTCGATGCGCGCGCGCAGGCGCCAGCGCCCGGCATCGGCCAGCATGCGGCCGGCCCAGCGGAACACGTTGAACTCATGAACCGTGCTGCGCAGGCTGGCCATGCGCTCGCGCTGTTCCGCCGCCGGCATGGTGGCCGCGCGGTGCAAGGCATCAGCCGTCTCCTCCACATGGTAGGGATTGACGATCAACGCCTCCGCCAGTTCGCGGGCGGCGCCCGCAAAGCGGCTGAGCACGAGCACGCCCTGCAAGTCGTCGCGGGCCGCGACAAATTCCTTGCAGACCAGGTTCATGCCGTCATGCAGGCTGGTCACCACGCAGATGTTGGCGGCGCGGAACAGTTCGAACACGGCGTCATGCTCATGGTGTTGCGCCAGCAGGTGCACCGGCTGGTAGCCGGGCTGGCCGAAGCGCGCGTTGATGCGTTCGGTGGTCCGCTGCACGCGCTCCTGGAAGCTGCGGTACTCGTCCAGCGCACCCCGTGTCGGCGCCGCCACCTGGACGAAGACAAAGCGGCCCACCCATGACGGCCACTTCTCCAGCAGGAGCTCCACCGCGTTCAGCCGCTCCAGAATGCCCTTGGTGTAATCAAACCGGTCCACGCCCACGGCCAGGCAGACCTCGGCCGGCAAATCCAGCCGCGTGATCACGCGACGGCGGCACTCCTCCACCGACGCCCAGTCGGCCGTTTCGCCCGCGGTGGGCCATTCGATGGAGATCGGATAGCTCTCCACCAGGGTCTCCTTGTCCTGGAAGGCGATGGTCGAGTGCTCGTGCTCGATCCGCGCTTCCAGGTAACGATCCACGGTCTCGATGAAATTCTTGCAGTGGAATCGGGTGTGGAACCCGAGGATCGTGCTGCCCAGCATGCCCTGCAGGATCTCGCGGCGCCACGGGCAGATGCCGAACGACTCCGGGTTGGGCCAGGGAATGTGCCAGAAGGTCAGGATGGTGGCCTGCGGCAACCTGGCGCGAACCATCGCCGGCAGCAGGGCAAAGTGGTAGTCCTGCACCAGCACCACCGGGTCCTCGCTGCGCGCCTCCGCGATCACGGCATCGGCAAAGCGCTGGTTGACGGCGCGGTAGGCCTCCCAGTCCGATTCGCGGAACACCGGCCGGACATGCGCCACATGGCACAGCGGCCACATGCCTTCATTGGCAAAGCCGTAGTAATAGCCCTGTTCCTCCTCGGGCGTGAGCCAGACCCGGCGCAGCCAGTAGTCGTCTTGCCCCGGCGGCACCAGCACCCGGTCGCGCGCGTCCACCACCTCGCGGTCGGCACTGCCGCTGCCGTGGGCGATCCAGGTGCCCGAGCAGGCCCGCATCACCGGCTCCACGGCCGTCACCAGCCCGCTGGCCGGCCGCTTGACCACCACACCGTCCCCGGTGCGCTCATGGATGTACGGCTCCCGGTTGGACACCACGATGACCTGGTCCCCGCTGAGCTGGGTGCGCAGCAGTGCGCGCAGGCGCTCCGCGGTCCACTCGGTCTCCGGCCCCTGGGAGCGCCGGTATTCGTCTTCCAGGTCGCGCAGCCGGGCGCGCAGGTCGGCCGCAAACGGCGCCAGTTCGGGCGCCGGCATCAGCGGGCTGAGCAGGCCCTCGCCGCGCATGATGGCGCGCGCCCCGTTGACCCAGCCGCGCCAGCTCAACTGCGCCACCACCACGGTGATCACGGCAATCACCAGGCCCAGGGCGGCAATCAGCCCGATGAGGTAGCGCCGCGTGTCCTGGCTGCGGCGGTCGATGAAGCTCAGGTCGTGCAACAGCACCAGGCGTCCGAGCAGCACCAGCGGCGTCTCGACCTCGCCAGAGGGCGGCAGCGCGTCAAGCGCGGTTCGTGCGTCGTCCGGCAGGAAACCAGGGATGGCGTCGGGTTCGCGGGCCGGCGCCGTTGCTGCGGGGCGGTGTCCCATGATCTCATGGACGCCCACCAGCACCTGCCCGCCGGCCAGCGGCAGCGTCGGCTCGACCTGCCGGGACAGCTCCACTGCCGCTGCACAGGACAGGCTGGCGGGAAACCGGTCGGTCTTCTGCAGCACCTGCCCCTCGGGACTGCACAGTCCGATGGCAAACAGCCGCTCATCCTGTGATGTGCGCTCAAACAGGGACTGCAGCCGGCCGACCTTGTTCGAGAGCACCGCCTCGGCCAGGGAATCCGAGAGCGCGTTGGCCACCAGCACCCCCCGGCTGTTCAGGTCGCGGCTGAACCAGCGCAGGGTCACCTGGTCCATCAGGGGCGCGGCCAGGTAGGCTGCGGCCACCAACGTTATCACCAGGGGCAAAAGAAAGCGCAACTGAAGGCGGACGGTCCTGAAAGTCATGGACGGCGGGCGCCCCCGGCGCCATGATGGAAGATCGGTGATGAAGGCATCCTGTTTCCTTGTATATTTGTACAAATATAACGTACCGCCCATTTTGCGCCTTTGGTTTGACCTTACGGAAGACCCCGCCCATGTCCACCCTGCCCTCCCCCGCCCACAAACCCGCGACGCTGGAACTGGCGCTGATCGGCAACTGCACCGTGAGCGCGCTGGTGGACCAGGGCGGCAGCATCGTCTGGTGCTGCATGCCACGCTTCGACAGCTCGCCCGTATTCGACGCCCTGCTGCGCAGCGCAGAGGGCCTCCCGCTGGATGGCGCCATGACCGTCGAACTGGAAGGTCTGACCCGGATTGAACAAGCCTATGACCCCGGCACCGCCATCGTGCGCACCCAGATGTGGGACAACAACGGCAGCGGGATTGAGTTGGTGGATTTCGCGCCACGCTTCCTGAACCGCGACCGCGTGTTTCGGCCCGCTCAACTGGTACGCCGGGTGCGGCCACTGGCCGGACACCCGCGGGTGCGCTTCGTGGTGCGGCCCAGCGGCGACTGGGGCGCCACGCCACCGACCCTGACCCGGGGCAGCCACCACCTGCGCTACAACCTGCCGGGGCTCACCTTGCGCCTGAATACCAGCGTGCCCCTGACCTACCTGATCGATGGCACCTGGTTCACGCTCCAGTCGCCGGTCAGCCTGCTGCTTGGGCCCGACGAGACGCTGGCCGGCGGCATCAACGAGACGGCGCGCGAGTTCGAGGAACAGACTGCGCTGTACTGGCGGCACTGGACGCGCCGCCTGGCCGTGCCGCTGGAGTGGCAGGATGCCGTGATCCGCGCGGCCATCACCCTCAAGCTCTGCCAGTACGAGGAAACCGGTGCCATCGTCGCCGCCATGACCACCAGCATCCCCGAGGCGCCCCACAGTGGGCGCAATTGGGACTACCGCTATTGCTGGCTGCGCGACGCCTTCTTCGTGGTGCGCGCACTCAATAGCCTGGCCGAGGTCGGCACCATGGAAAGCTACCTGAACTGGCTCTACAACATCGTGCGCGGGGCCGCAGGCGGGCATGTGCAGCCGCTGTATGGCATCGGGCTGGAGCGCTCGCTGCCCGAGTCGGTGATCACGCATGCCGGCGGCTACCGCGGCATGGGCCCGGTGCGGGTGGGCAACCAGGCGCAGGAACATTTCCAGCATGACGTCTATGGCAGCGTCGTGCTCGGCGCGGCCCAGGCGTTCCACGACCACCGGCTGCTGGTGCGCGGCGACAGCGCCGACTTTGCCGCGCTCGAACTGATGGGCGAGCAGGCCTGGCGGTTGCACGACCAGCCCGACGCGGGCATCTGGGAGCTGCGAACGCGCGCCCGCGTGCACACCTCGTCGGCGCTGATGTGCTGGGCCGCCTGCGACCGGCTGGCGCGTATTGCCCGGGTGCTGGGCCTGGCGGAGCGCGCCGGCCTGTGGAACCAGCGCGCCGCGGTCATTCGCGGGAACATCCTGCAGCACGCCTGGAGCGACGAGCGCCAGGCCTTCGTCGAAAGCCTGGGCGGGCGCGACCTGGACGCCAGCGTGCTGCTGATGGCCGAGGTGGGTTTCCTGCCGCCGCGAGACCCGCGCTTTGTCAGCACGGTCGAGGCGCTGGAACGCACGCTGTGCGATGGTGCGTTCATGCGGCGTTACGAGGCCGAGGACGACTTTGGCCGGCCCCAGACCGCCTTCAACGTCTGCTCGTTCTGGCGGGTGGACGCGCTGGCCCGCATCGGCCGCCGGGACGAGGCGCGCGCAGCCTTCGAGGCGCTGCTGGCGCGGCGCAACAAAATGGGCCTTCTCAGCGAAGACCTCGACCCGGTCACCGGTGAACTGTGGGGCAACTTCCCGCAGACCTATTCGATGGTCGGCATCATCAACGGCGCCGTGCGCCTGTCGGTGCCCTGGGACACCGCGGTGTAGCACACGCCCCGCCCGGCCAGCGACTGGGGCAACGAAGCCTCAGTCCAGTGCCAGCCCGGGGAGCCCGCAATCAGCCGGGCGAGTGCTCTGCTCTCAGGCTATTCGTCATCCACCAGCGGCGACACCGGCATCGCCTGCGCCTCGGCCGGGTCCCCATCGAAATCCCGGTCGACCGGAATCAGCGCGGCAACCTGGGTGTCGGGCAGGGCCTCCACCTTTTTGAGCGCTCGGCCCATGGCGCGACTGCGAACCTCGGCGGTGTCCAGCGTCTTGAGCACCGTCTCGGTCTGCGACTTGACCTTGGCCAGCACCGCACCGAACTTGCCGAACTCGGTCTTGACTGCGCCCAGCACCTGCCACACCTCGCTGGAGCGCTTTTGCAGTGCCAGCGTGCGGAAGCCCATCTGCAGCGAACTCAGCATGGCCAGCAAGGTGGTCGGGCCGGCCAGCGTCACGCGGTGATCGCGCCGCAGCGCTTCCATTAGGCCGGGGCGGCGCAGCACTTCGGCGTAGAGGCCTTCGGTGGGCAGGAACAGGATGGCGAAGTCGGTGGTGTGCGGGGGTTCGACGTACTTCTCGGCAATGGACTTGGCCTCCAGCCGGATGCGCAGCTCCAGCGCCTTGCCGGCGGCGTCTGCCGCCACGGCGTCGGCCCGCCCCTGCGCGTCGAGCAGGCGCTCGTAATCTTCGTTGGGAAACTTGGCGTCGATCGGCAGCCACAGCGGCTCGCCATGCTCGGAGTTGCCGGGCAGCTTGACGGCGAAGTCCACCACGTTCTTGCTGCCGGGCCTTGTCGCCACCTGGGCGGCGTACTGGTCGGGCACGAAGACCTGCTCCAACAAGTTGGCCAGTTGGGCCTCGCCAAAGATGCCGCGGGTCTTGACGTTGCTCAGCAGGTGCTTGAGGTCGCCCACGCCCTGCGCCAGCGTCTGCATCTCGCCCAGCCCTTTGTGCACCTGCTCCAGCCGGTCGCTGACGTGCTTGAACGATTCGCCCAGGCGCTGTTCCAGCGTGGCGTGCAGCTTTTCATCGACGGTGCGGCGCATTTCCTCGAGCTTGGCGGTGTTGTCGGCCTGAATGGCGGCCAGCCGCTCGTTCAGCACGGTGCGCAACTGCTCGGCGTTCTGCTGCGTGCCCTGCACCAGCCCGGCCAGTTGCAACGCCATGGCGTCCTGCAGCACGGTGAACTGGTTGCGGATCTGGTTGCCGTTGCCTTCGAGCTGGTCTTTCAACGCGCCGGACATCGCGCCCAGCGTGCCCGTGAGCTCTGCCCGAAAACCGGCCAGCGACTGGCTCAGCGCGGCGTCCAGCGCGACGAGCCGCTGCGCCAGCTTGACCTCAAACGCGCCAAACTCCGTTAACAGTTCGGCGCGGCCGGTACGCGTTTCGGCAATGGTCTGCTTCAGCTTGTCATCGACCATCTGGCGCACCGTCTCCAGGCTGCCACTGGTGGCCTGGGTGAACCCTTGCAACTGCTGTGCCATGCCCGCAACGGCGCCTTCGTTCTTGGCGACCGCCATCAGCGTGGTCTGGCTGGCCTGCTCCAGCCGCTGCAAACGTGCCAGCCACTCCGGGGGCAGTTCGACGCGGGGTTTGCGCAGCAAGACCACGGCTTGCAGGACGACAACGGCCAGCGCGGCGACAAGAAGGATCAGGAATTGGGTGTCAGTCATGGAGGAAGAAAGGGGTTACCACGTTGTCAGGACTCAGGGCAGCACCTAGTTTACTATAATAATAGTAGCAAACTATGACCATTTTACGCTGGGGAAAGGCACATTTCATTCAAAATCCTCGGTCCAACCAGTTCCCAAGGCACCTGGCGAACGTATCGGGCCGCCCGCCCGGCCGCCGCACCCCTCAACCCGGCAGCACTTGCGGATTGAGCGGCGTGAGCGCCTTGCCTTCGGTCAGGAAACCGATCAGGTTGTCGGCCGCCAGATTCGCCATCGCCCTGCGGGTGGGGATCGTGGCGCTGGCGATGTGCGGGGTCAGCACCACGTTGGGCACGGTCAACAGGTCGGGATGGACTTTCGGCTCGCCCTCGAACACGTCCAGGCCGGCGGCGGCAATGCGCTTGTCGCGCAGGGCCACGGCCAGCGCCGCATCGTCCACGATGCCGCCGCGGGCGATGTTGACCAGGGTGGCGGTGGGCTTCATGCGTGCCAGTTCGGCCGCACCTACTGTGTGGTGCGACGCGGCCGAGTAAGGCACGACCAGCACCAGGTGGTCGGCTGATCCGAGCAGTTCTTCCTTGCTGACGTAGCGGGCCTTGCAGGCGGCCTCCAGCGCGGGCGAGAGTTGCGAGCGGTTGTGGTAAATCACGTTCATGCCAAAGCCGTGCGCGCCACGCCGCGCAATGCCCTGCCCGATGCGGCCCATGCCCAGGATGCCCAGCGTTCTGCCATGCACTTCAGCGCCGGCAAACATGTCGTAGCTCCACTTCGTCCAAAGGCCGGCGCGCAGGTAATGCTCGCTCTCGGTCACGCGCCGCGCCGTGGCCATCAGCAGCGCAAAGCCAAAGTCGGCCGTGGTCTCGGTCAGCACGTCGGGGGCGTTGGTGCCCAGCACGCCGGCGGCGGTCATGGCGTCCACATCGAAGTTGTTGTAGCCCACGGCCATGTTGGCGACGATCTTGAGCTGCGGGCAGGCGGCCAGCACTTCGGCGTCGATGCGTTCGCTGCCGGTGGTGAACGCGCCGGCCTTGCCCTGCAGCTTCTGAATCAGCTGCGCCTTGGTCCAGATGGTGTCATCGGGGTTGGACTCGACTTCAAAGTGCAACGACAGCCGGGCGATGGTTTCCGGGAAGACGGCGCGGGCAATAAGCACTTTGGGTTTCATGCAGGACACCTTCCCTGGAGTCGGCGCCACGCCAACCCGCTTTCAACAACGTCCGGCCTTGATTCCAGACGCCATCGACTTGTTTGTAAATGGGCCAAAACGCCCGCGTCGGTCGAATTATGCCGACCTGCCGGTGCCGCCCCCTGGTTGCCTGCTCGGGCTTGCTGCAAGTGCCGGAGCCGAAAGGTCAGGACGCCACTGCGCCCGTCGATCGCGCCGATAAAGGCTCGACTACAATCCGCCGAACCCCAGGTCTGATCTACCCACCGTGATTCAATCCGTCAGCCTTTTTGCCGTCCTCTATCTGTTCTGGCTTCTTCTGTCGGGCTTCTTCACGGCATTCCTGATGTCGGCGGGGATCGGCTCGGCGCTGGTGGTTGTCTGGTTTGCCCGGCGCATGCATGTTGTCGATGTGGAAGGGTTCCCGGTTCACATGTGGCCGACCGTTGTGCTGTACTGGCCCTGGCTGATCAAGGAGATCGTGAAGTCATGTTGGGACGTAACGAAGATCATCCTTCACCCCGCGCTGCCCATCACCCCGACGCTGGTGCGATTTCGACCCACCCAGAAGACCAATGTTGGCCTGGTGCTGCATGCCAACTCCATCACGCTGACCCCGGGCACCATCACCATTGAGGCAGGGCCTGATGAGTTTTTCGTGCATGGGCTGACGCGCGGCAGCGCCGAGGGCACCGTGAACAGCGCAATGGATAGCCGCGTCACGGCCTGCGAGGGACGGCACTGATGTTCGCGGCCGCTGCTGTGGCGTTGCTGGTGACGCTGACGCTCGCGCTCATCCGTGCCGCGCTGGGGCCCTCCGTATTCGACCGGGCGCAGGCCGCCAACACCATTGGCACCGTGGCCATGCTGCTGCTGGCCGTGATGGGATTCCTGAACGGACGCCCGGAGTTCCTGGACATTGCCATCGTCTACGGTTTGCTCAACGTCATTGGCACGATCGCCGTGCTGAAATTTTTCCGGCATGGCAACCTGGGCGACGCGGGCGACATCGAGGAGCCCACCCGATGAGTTTCGCGGTGGACATCCTGAGCTGGGCCTGCCTGGTCGCTGGCGGCCTGTTCTGTGTGGTTGGCGCGATCGGACTGCTGCGCATGCCGGACTTCTACACCCGCATGCACGCGGCCAGTGTGACCGAGACGCTGGGGGCCGGCCTGATCCTGATGGGCTTGATGCTGCAGGCCGGGTGGACGCTGGTGACCGTGAAGCTGCTCATGCTCGGCCTGCTGATCCTTTTTGCCAGCCCGACCGCGACGCATGCACTGGCCCGCGCCGCCATGGTGCGCGGCCTGAAACCCCTGCTGGCAGACACCGGAGACACACCATCGAAACCCTGATCATCAACGTGCTGATGGTGCTGATGGCCGTGACCGTCTGGGTGATCGCACGCAGCCGCAACCTGTTTGGCGTGGTCATCCTGGGCGGCATCTACAGCTTCCTGACAGCGACCGTCCTGGTGGCCATGGACGCGGTTGACGTTGCCATGACGGAGGCCTCCGTTGGCGCCGGTATCTCCACCGTTTTGCTTCTGGGCGCGCTCGCGCTGTGCAAGAGTGAGGAAGCACGGCCGGTGCAGAAACCCTGGCTGCCGCTGGCCGTTTCGCTGGCCGTGGGCGGGATGCTGGTTTACGGCACGCTCGGGCTTCCCGAGTTCTCCGACGCGAAGGCACCCATCCACGCGCACGTTGTGCCACGCTACCTCAACGAACTCAAGCAGGAGGTCGATATGCCCAACGTGGTGACTGCGGTGCTGGCCAGCTACCGGGGTTACGACACGCTCGGCGAGACGACCGTGGTGTTTACCGCCGGCGCGGGTGTGATCGCGCTGTTGCGGCGGCGCCGCAGGGACCGCAAACCGTGAGAAATGACCTGATCCTGCGGGTCGTGGCCAAGCTGCTGATCCCGTTCATCCTGCTTTTCGCCCTGTATGTGCAGTTCCATGGCGACTTTGGTCCTGGCGGCGGATTCCAGGCCGGGGTGATTCTGGCAGCGGCGGTCATTTTCTATGCCCTGATTTTTGGCCTGAACGACGCCCGCAAGGTCGTGCCGGAGCCGCTCGTGGAATCGATGATGGCCGTGGGCGTGCTGATTTACGCGGGCGTCGGGGTGGCTGGCCTGCTGCTGGGCGGCAATTACCTCGATTACTTTGTGCTCGATCACAATTCCGTGCATGGGCAGCACCGAGGCATCTTCTGGGTCGAGGTGGGTGTTGCCACAACGGTGTCGGGCGTGATGCTGAAAATCTTCTACATGTTCGCCGACCGCGGCAAGGCGGACGAATGAGTGGCGCTGGGCACTTCACCTATTTCATCACCGTGTTCCTGATGGTCGCGGGGTTGTTCATCGTGATCGCCCGCAACAACCTGATCAAGAAGCTGATTGGCCTGGGAATTTTCCAGACCTCGGTCTACCTGCTTTACATCGCGCCGGGCAAGCTTGTGGGGGGCACCGCACCCATCCTGAGCGACGCATTCACGGTCTATTCGAACCCCTTGCCCCATGTCCTGATTCTCACCGCCATCGTGGTCGGCGTGGCAACGCTGGCTTTGGGACTGGCGTTGGTCGTGCGCATCCGCGAGGCCTACGGAACCATCGAGGAAGACGAAATCCTGGCAATGGACGTGAGGCCGGGACACCCCGAACATCAGCCATGAACCTGAACCAGCATTTGCCGGCACTGCAGGTGGTGGTGCCCTTGATCGCCGCGCCGCTGACCGTGCTGCTGCGCCGACGCAGCCTGGCATTCGCGGTGGCAACCGCCGCGAGCTGGGTGGCACTGGCGATTGCGGTCACCCTGTGGCTGCAGGTGGCCGACAGGGGCGTCATTTCCTATGCCATCGGTAACTGGCCGGCGCCCTGGGGCATCGAGTACCGGGTGGACCCGCTGAGCGCCTTCATGCTGGTGCTGGTTTCAGCGGTGGCAGCCATCGTATTGCCCTATAGCCGCGCGAGCATCGAGGCCGAGGTGCCGGCCGAGCAGCATTACCTTTTTTACACGATGTTCACGCTCTGCCTGACCGGGTTGCTTGGTATAGCGATCACGGGGGATGCCTTCAACATCTTTGTGTTCCTGGAGGTCTCCTCGCTGTCGACCTATGTGCTGATCGCCCTCGGGCGAGACCGCAGGGCGCTGGTAGCCTCCTACCAGTACCTGATCATGGGCACGATCGGCGCCACCTTTATCGTCATTGGCATTGGCCTGCTGTATCTGATGACCGGCACGCTGAACCTGGCCGATATGGGGCGACGCATCGGCGCGGTGCAGGGTACGCGACCGGTGCTGGCCGCACTCGCCTTCATCACCGTGGGCGTTTCACTCAAGCTGGCCCTGTTCCCGCTGCATCAGTGGCTGCCCAATGCCTACGCCTACGCGCCATCGACGGTATCGGCCTTTCTGGCGGCCACGGCCACCAAGGTGGCGGTGTATGTCCTGCTGCGCTTTTATTTCACCGTCTTTGGCAGCTCGCAGGTGTTCGGGAAACTGCCCATGCAGGAGGCCATGCTGCTGCTGGCGCTGGCCGGAATGTTTGCCGCCTCCACCATCGCGATCTTCCAGACCGACCTGAAGCGCCTGTTCGCCTATTCAAGCATCGGCCAGATTGGCTACATCATCCTCGGGCTTTCCTATGGATCAACCACCGGCCTGGTGGCCACGATCGTCCATCTGTTCAACCACGGGGTGACCAAGGGCGCCATCTTCATGTTGCTGGGTGCAGTGACGGTGGTGGCCGGCGGCACGCGCCTGGCACAGGTGCAGGGCCTTGGAAAGCGCATGCCGCTGACCAGCCTTGGCATTGTGCTTTGCGGTTTTTCGCTCATCGGTGTGCCCGGCACGGCAGGCTTCGTCAGCAAGTGGTATCTGATCCTTGCGGCCATTGAAAAGGAGCAATGGTGGCTGGTTTTCCTGATCGTGACATCGTCGCTGCTGGCGGCCGCCTATGTCTGGCGATTTGTTGACGCCGCGTACTTCCGCGAGCCGCGTGCGGGCACCGGCGAGGCGCGCGCAGTGCCGTGGTCGATGGGCCTGCCGACCGCCTTGCTGGTGGCCGCAACCGTGTATTTCGGGCTGGACACCACGTTTACCGTAGGCTCGGCCTCGCAGGCGGCTGCATTGTTGATGGGCGGGCTGCGCTGATGCTCACCCCCGAGTTCTTCATCGTTGCCGCGCTGGTCGTCCCGCTGGCTGGTGCCGGCGTGATCGGTCTGGCGGGACGTTTTCCGAACCTGCGCGAAAGCATCACCCTTATCACGGCGGCCGCGCTCCTGGCATGCGTTTTGTCCATCCTGCCCACGGTGCTTGCCGGCGGACGCCCCGCGGTCATCCTGTTCACCTTGATGCCGGGCTTGCGGATTGCGTTCACCGTGGAGCCGCTGGGGATGCTCTTCGCGCTCATCGCCTCGGGCTTGTGGATCGTCAATTCGCTGTACTCCATCGGTTACATGCGCGCTAACCACGAGGCCAACCAGACCCGCTTCTACATCTGCTTTGCGCTCGCCCTTGCCGCCACCATGGGGATTGCGTTCGCCGGCAACCTCTTCACGCTCTTTCTTTTCTACGAGCTTCTGACCCTCAGCACCTACCCGCTGGTCACACACCATGGCACGGCCAAGGCGCGCGACGGCGGGCGCGTCTATCTCGGTTTGCTGATGGGAACTTCCATCGTCTTCCTGCTGCCTGCGCTGGTGTTCATCGGGTTCATTGCAGGCACAACGGATTTCACCGCGGGAGGCATTCTTGCCGGCAAGCTCGGCCCCACCGGGCTTGCCGTGCTGCTGGGGCTGTGCATGTTCGGCATTGGCAAGGCCGCGTTGATGCCCTTCCATCGCTGGCTGCCGGCTGCGATGGTGGCGCCGACGCCGGTGTCGGCGCTGCTGCATGCGGTTGCCGTGGTCAAGGCCGGGGTTTTCAGCGTGGTCAAGGTCATCGTCTATATCTTTGGAACTGACACGCTGGGCGCCACGGCTGCGCAAGGACCGACCGACTGGCTGGTGCTGGTGGCGGGCTTCACGATCATCGCGGCCTCGGTCGTGGCGCTGGGGGCGGACAACCTCAAGCGCCGCCTGGCCTACTCCACGGTGAGCCAGCTGTCCTACGTCGTGATGGCAACCGCCTTGCTCGCCCCGCTGTCGGTAATTGGCGCGGTGTTGCACCTGGCGGCGCACGCCGTGGGCAAGATCACGCTGTTCTTTGCTGCAGGCGCCATTTACACCGCCGCACACAAGACCGAGGTCAGCCAGCTCGACGGCATCGGCAGGCGCATGCCCTGGACCATGGGCGCTTTCACCATCGCAGCGCTGTCGATGATCGGGCTGCCGCCAGCGGCGGGTTTCATTTCCAAGTGGTACATGCTGTCGGGTGCCATGGCGGCCCAGCACTGGCTGGCCGTGGGGGTGATTGCCGTGAGCACGCTGCTTAACGCCGGCTACTTCCTGCCCATCATCTACCGGGCGTTCTTCGTGGCGCCGACCGCTCCTGCGGGCGATCATGGGCACGATACCGTCCATGGAGAAGCGCCGCTGCCCATGGTGATCGCGCTCAGCATCACAGCCGCGGCCACGGTCGTGCTGTTTTTCCTGCCTGACGTGCCGCTGGCGCTGGCGCGTCAGCTGATTGGCCGGCAAGGATGAAAACCATGCACGACAAGACCCATTGGCTTGACCAGCCGCGCAACGTCAAGCGCCTGTGGCGCGGTTTCCTGGTGGTTCTCTTGCTGACCGTCCTGGCGCAGCTGGTGGTCCATCCCCACCCGCACTTCGAGATCGAGTCGGTTTTTGCCTTCAGCGCCTGGTACGGTTTTGCGGTGTGCGCCGCCATGATTGTCCTGGCCAAGGCACTGGCATTGGTGCTGAAGCGGCCCGACACCTATTACGGCAAACGCGATGACTGACACCGTGATCCATCCCGGACTGGTGCTCATTGCCGGCGGCCTGGTGCTGCCATGGCTGAGCGGGAAGCTGCGGGCCTTCGCCGTGGTGGCCCTGCCGCTGCTCGTGCTGGCGCTGGTGTGGCAGGTCCCCGACGGCGCGGCCTGGCAGGCGCGGTTTCTCGACTACACAATCACCCCGCTGCAAGGCGACAAGCTGTCTCGCCTGTTTGCCACGATCTTCGCGCTGATGGCTGCGGGCGGCGGCCTGTTTGCCCTGGGCCAGAAGAGCCGCGTGGAAGTCCCGGCGGCCTTCGTCTATGCGGGTTCCGCCATCGGCGTGGCGCTGGCCGGTGATCTGGTCACGGTGTTTGCGTTCTGGGAACTGATGGCGATCGGCTCGACGCTGGTTCTGTGGAGCCAAGGCAGCAATGATTCGTACCGCGCCGCACGACGCTACCTGATGATTCACCTGCTGGGCGGCGTGATCCTGTTTGCGGGTGTCACGGGGCACATCGCGCAGACCGGCGACGTGGCCTTTACGCGCATGGTGCTCGATTCCCCCGCGCACTGGCTGATTCTGGCCGGATTTCTGGTCAACGCGGGCGCGCCGCCGCTGTCGGCCTGGCTGCCGGATGCCTACCCCGAGGCCTCGTGGAGCGGCACCGTCTTCCTATCCGCGTTCACCACCAAGACGGCCGTCTACGTCCTGATCCGCGGCTTTCCCGGCACCGAACTGTTGATCTGGGTCGGTTTGTTCATGGTCTTCTACGGCATCGTCTACGCGCTGCTGGAGAACGACATGCGGCGCATCCTCGCGTACTCGATCGTCAACCAGGTCGGTTTCATGATCGCAGGCATCGGCATCGGCACCGAGATGGCGCTCAACGGTGCGGCGGCGCATGCTTTCACCCACATCATCTACAAGGCGCTGTTGCTGATGTCCGCCGGTTCGGTGCTGATGATGACCGGGCGACGAAAGTGCTCCGAACTCGGCGGGCTGTTCCACACCATGCCACTAACCACCGCGTGCGGCA
Organism: Burkholderiales bacterium; assembly: GCA_011391155.1. Taxonomy (GTDB): domain Bacteria; phylum Pseudomonadota; class Gammaproteobacteria; order Burkholderiales; family Burkholderiaceae_C; genus JAABQG01. The sequence continues at coordinate 5,517 of JAABRA010000275.1, read as the reverse complement.
CGATCGGGGCGCTGGCCATCTCGTCGTTCCCGCTGACCTCGGGCTTCGTCTCCAAGTCGATGGTTTCGCAGGCGGCGGCCGACGGTCACCTGCTGACGGTCTGGTTGCTGCTTACGGCCGCGTCCGCCGGGGTTTTCCTGCACGCGGGGATCAAGTTTCCCTGGTTCGTCTTCTTCCAGAAAGACTCCGGGCTGCGCCCCGCCGAGCCGCCCGCGCCGATGCGCTGGGCCATGATCGCCTTCGCCTTCCTGTGCATTGCGCTGGGCGTCTGGCCTGAACCCCTGTATGCCCTGCTGCCCTACGTGGTGAACTACCAGCCCTACACCTGGGCGCACGTACTGACCCAGCTGCAGTTACTGCTGTTCTCGGGGCTGGCATTCTTCGTCATGCTGCCCTACCTCAAGCGCACATTGACCATCACGCTGGATACCGACTGGATGTGGCGCCGGCTGTTGCCTGCCTTGAGCAGAGCTGTCGAAAAGTTGATTGTCGGCGTCAGGGGCGGCATCGAGCGCGCCGTCAAGCGCCTGGGAGCCGGCCTGCTGGCCGTCGTGATCCGCCACTACGGCGAGGACGGCAGCTTCGCCCGAACCTGGTCGACGCGCAGCATGGCCTTGTGGGTTCTGGTGCTCTTGCTGGGCTATCTGGTGCTGTACTACCTCTAAGCATCGAGCGCGCTTGAGCCCGCGTCAGGCCAGGTGGTCAATTTCGAACACCTGCCGCAGGTAGGCCAGGTACTTTTCATCGTCGCACATGCCCTTGCCCGGCGTGTCAGACAGCTTGGCCACCGGTTGCCCGTTGCAGCGCACCATCTTGATGACGATCTGCAGCGGCACATGGGCGGGCGGATCGCCCAGGTCATTGGTCAGGTTGGTGCCGATGCCGAAGGCCAGCTGACAGCGCCCCTTGAAACGCTCATACAGGCTGATGGTGCTCGGCACGGTCAGGCTGTCGCTGAAGATCAGCGTCTTGGTCAGCGGATCGACCCGGTTCTTGCGGTAATGTTCGATCAGGCGCTCGCCCCAGGCCACCGGGTCGCCGCTGTCGTGACGCGCGCCATCGAACAGCTTGCAGAAGTACATGTCGAAATCGCGCAGGAAGGCGTTGAAGCCGTACACGTCGCTCAGCGCAATGCCCAGGTCGCCGCGGTATTCCTTCGCCCACGACTCGAACGCAAACACCTGGCTGTCGCGCAGGCGCGGACCCAGCGCCTGGCAGGCCTGCAGGTACTCGTGCGCCATGGTGCCCAGCGGCGTGAGGCCCAGTTTCATGGCAAACAGCACGTTGCTGGTGCCGGCAAACTGCCCGGCCGGCCCGACGCCCAGGCGCGCGACCAGCACGCGCAGCACTTCCTCATGCCAGGCCTTGCTGAAGCGCCGGCGCGTGCCGTAGTCGGCGATCTTGAGTTCACGCAGGCTGTCGGCGTGCAGCAGGGCAATCTTGGTGTCCAGCCGCTTTCGGCCCTCGACGAAGTCGGGCACTTTCGCCACATTACGGAAATACACCTCATTGACAATGGCCAGCACCGGGATCTCGAACAGGATGGTGTGCAGCCACGGGCCATGGATGGTGATGTCGATCTCACCCGAGGGCAGCGGCGTGACGGTGATGTACTTCTCGTTAAGCCGGAACAGCCCGAGGAAATCGACGAAATCGCTCTTGATGAAGCGAAACGTGCGCAGGTAGGCGAGCTCGGCGTCCTGGAAATGCAGGGAACACAGCGAACGGATTTCGTCGCGAATCTCGTTGACATAAGCCGCCAGGTTCACACCCGGGGTGCGGCACCTGAATTTGTAGTCGACCTGCGCGCCGGGAAACTGGTGCAGCACTACCTGCATCATGGTGAACTTGTAAAGGTCGGTGTCGAGGAGGCTGGTGATGATCATCGCGGCGGTCTTCACGGGCGGGGAGGTCCTGCCCTGCTGAGCATTGCAGTGTACGGGAAGGACCCGGCGTTTCGGCCCGCGTCTGGCCCGTGTAAACCCCGGTAAAACCCGTGTTCCCGTGTGCTGAAATAGTGTCCCCCTGCCAACGGCTTTCGCCCATCGTCCCCATGCCTGCGCCCCCGACCCCATCTTCGCTTGCCACTGACCTGCTGACCCAGCTGGAGACCCTCGCGACGCGCTTCGCGCCCCCGCGCGTGGCGCGCCTGCACATCCCCGCGGATGCGCCCAACGACGCCAGCGGCCCCAAGGACGCCAAGTTCTGCGCCATCGAGCTCGACGACGGCGCCTTCGGCCTGTCGTACATCCTGCTCGGTGACACACTGGACGTTTTGACCGGCGCGCATTCCGGCAAGGCGGTCGTGCCCCTGGCTGGCGCGGACCCGCTGCGCCTGGCGCGGCGGTTTGCGCACGGCAGCATGGTGGAGCGCGCCGTGGCCCTGGCCGCCATCAACGCCCTGACCGATTCGGTCTGGCGCCAGGTCGGCTACACGCCGCCGCCGGCGCGCAATTCGCTGGGCGACGTCGAGCTCAGCGCCTCGGACCACCTGGGCATGATCGGCTTTTTCCCGCCGCTGGTGCGACAGGTGCAGGCGCTGGGCGGCCGCCTGTCGGTGCTGGAACTGGACGATGCCATGGTGCGGCGCCAGCAGGAACGCTTCCCCGGCGTGCACATCACCCTGGACCGCGCTGCGCTACTCCGCTGCAACAAGGTCGTCGGCACCTCGACCATGCTGCTCAATGACACCCTGGACGCGATGCTCGCCGCCGCGCCACAGGCGCAGGTTTTCGCCGTGATAGGCCCGTCGGCCGGGCTCTGGCCCGACGCGCTGTTTGCGCGCGGCGTCACGCTGCTGGGCGGCACGCGCGTGCTCGATGGCGCGGCGTTTGTCGATGCGATGGCGCGCGGGGCGTCGTGGAGCGCGGCGGCTGGGAAGTTTGCGATTTCGCGGGATCAGTGGCCGGGTTGGGCAACGTTAATGGGCTGAATCCCGCGCGGAAAGTTGTTCAGGAGCAACGGTTCAGCTACCAGAGAACCTGCGTGTTGAATGCGGAAAAAGCAGCGTCACAGGTCACGAGCCGGGCTTTTTCAATCTCGCTCTGCGCCGCCAGCATGCGGTCAAAAGGGTCGCGGTGATCGTGGGGATAGCCACCCGCCAGCAGGCTGTGCTGCCAGGTGATCGGCAGATGCCCGAATCCATCGGCCTCGATCAATGATTGGAACTGCTTGAGGGCTTGCGCTGCGATGGCGAGCTTGCCCAGTCGGAATTTGGTCGAAATCTCCCAAACGCTGGCCGCACTGACCAGCACCACGTTGCGTTGCTCGGCAATCGCTTCGCGCGCAGTGACCGAAAGCTGTTTGTCGTCCGTCCACCACCAGAGCAGCGCATGCGTGTCGAGAAGCAGCCTCACTTTGCCTCCCAGGCTGCCAGTTCTGCATCCGGCAAAGGATCGAAGAAACCCCTTTCCACCCGCCCCAGCCCTGCAAGCCGCCCGGGTTGGCGCTGGCTCACGACGGGTGCCAGCGGCATGAGCCGCGCATAGGGCTTGCCAGCCTTGGCCAGGATGATTTCCTGTCCGGTATGGGCCTTCTCCAGCAATTTGGAGAAATGGGTCTTGGCTTCGTGGACGTTGATGATGAGCTGGGTGGTCATGGTGCATTAAATGTGACTAAGTCAATGGACTAAGTCTAAACCATTCCCTATCGCCAAGCGACCCCGCTGGGCCTCACTGGACCCTGCTTTCGGTTCACGCCACCCGCCCGCTGACCAGCGTCACCACGCGGTCGGCCCGGTCTGCCAGGATGCGGTTCTGCTCGGCCACCAGCATCGGCATGCCGTCAGTGCGCAGCGCCAGCAGCGCATCGCGGATCGATTCCACCAGCAGCGGCGCGATGCCTTCGCAGGGTTCGTCGAGCAGCAGCAGCTTCGGGCTGGTCATGAGCGTGCGGGCAATGGCCAGCATCTGCTGTTCGCCACCGCTCATCTGGCTGGCACGGCGCTGCACCAGGCCGGCAAGCGCCGGGAACAGCGCCAGCACGCGGGCCGTGTTGCCGGCCACATCGCCGCGCGCGGCAATCAGCAGGTTCTCGCGCACGGTCAGGGCGCCGAACAGCCGCCGGTCTTCCGCCACGTAGCCCAGCCCGGCCAGTGCCCGACGGTGCGGTGGCCAATCGGAAATAGTCTTATCTTGATAGCAAACTATACCAATTTGACGCTGGGATAAGCCCAAAATAGCTTGTAAAAGCGTTGATTTGCCCGCGCCATTGAGCCCCTGCAGCACCACCAGCTCGCCAGCGCCCACGGTGAGCGACACATCGAACAACGCCTGAGCAGCGCCATACCAGGCGTTGAGGCTGCGGACTTCCAGCTCAATCATGGGCATGCTCCACCAGGAAACCGCGTCCCAGATACCGGTCGCGCACCGTGGCGTCACGGGCCACCTCCTGCGGTGTGCCCTGGGCGGCCAAAAGACCGTCGATCAGCACCAGCACACGGTCGGCCACGCCGAAGACGGCGTCCATGTTGTGTTCGGTGTAGAGCACGGCCACGCCCTCGTGCGCCAGTGTCTTGACCAGCGCCATCAGTTCAGCCCGCTCGGGCGCGGCCAGACCGGCGGCCGGCTCGTCGAGCAGCAGCAGGCGCGGGCCCTGCGGCGGCAGGCCGGCCAGCGCCATGGCCAGTTCCAGCCGTTTCTTGGCGCCGTAAGGCAGGTCCATCGCATCGGCCTGCGCCAGCTCCTGCAGCCCCACCTGCGCCAGGCGCGCCAGCGCTGCGTCCACCGCCGAGGTGTTGAGCCGGTTCCATGACCGCAGCCCGCGCGGCACCGCCTGAAGCAACTGCAGGTTTTGCAGCACCGTCAGCGCCTCGAAGGTCTGCGCAACCTGGAAGGTGCGCGCCACGCCGAGCCTCTGGCGCTGCGCGGGCTGCAGCCGGTCGATGCGCTGGCCGGCCCAGCGCACCTCGCCGTGGGTCAGCGAATGCTGGCCGGCGATGCAGGCGAATGTGGTGGACTTGCCCGCGCCGTTGGGCCCGATCAGCGCCACGCATTCGCCAGGATTGACTTCGAAACTCACGCCCTTGACGGCCTGCACACCGCCGAAATGCTTGACGAGCTGGCGGACATGCAAGGTCATGGCGTGGCTCCGGGTTCAGCTTGGGCCGGCCTGGCACGCTGAAAGCTCTTCACCTTCTGCAACACGCCCAAGAGCCCTGAGGGCGACAGCACCATGATCGCCATCACGAACACGCCCAGCGCACCGCGCCAGTAATCGCGCAGCACCGCAACGCTGCTGCCCAGCTCGGCACTGGCCCAGGTCAGCACGGCGCTGCCCACCACCGCACCCCAGAGCTGGTGCACGCCACCGAGCAGCACCACCAGCAGGGCGTCGACCGAGGTGGCGACGCTGGCGGCTGACGGAAACACCGCGCCCTTGTGCGCGGCCGCCAGCCCGCCGGCCAGCCCCGCCAGCACCGCGCTCTCCACAAAGACGCGGTATTTGATCCAGTTCACCGGCAGGCCCGAGGCGGCCGCGCGCTGCGGTGCGTCGCGCACCGCCTGCAGCGCAGCACCA
>JAABRA010000263.1 GCA_011391155.1 Burkholderiales bacterium | reverse complement strand
GTACAGCACGCGCCAGCCGGCCTGCGTCGCAGGGGCGTGCGCGGCGCGGATGCGCGCCCGAAACAGCCAGGTTGGCAAGGTCGCCAGCGCGGCCACACCCGCAATCAGGGGAACCACCGGATAGGATTCGACGATGTTGCCGAGCACTTCACGCGTGTAGACCAGGTAGTCCACGGCGATGAAATTGAAGCGGGTCTCGAATTCCTCCCAGAAAACCCATTCCGACAGCGCGCCGAAGAGCAGGACCGCCGCCATCAGGACGAAAACCGCCAGTCGCAGCCCACCCTGCCAGCGTGTGTTGCGCCAGCGTGTCGGCCACAGCGCGGCCCACAGCAGCATGGGCGCGAGTAGCCAGGCCAGCACCGCCAGGTCAAATCCGACGCCGCGCAGCATCAGGTTGGGCCACAGGGTCAGTGGGGTCTTGTCGAGGCCGGTCTGCAGCGCCAGGCCGAGGCGCGTCAGGCTGGCGACGCCCAGGAACAACAAGATGTAAGGCAGAAAAGGCAAGGGCGCGAAACGGGACAAGGGCGATTTCATGAAGGGGGGTGGGATTGGACGCGTCTGAGTTAGTGGATCCCCGGACGCTCCGGATCGATGCAACCCGGAGGCTTGTCCGCGAATCCGCCGGCTTGGCCATTATAGCGACAAGGTCAGCCTGTCTTTACGACTGGCGCTTCCTTGCCGGATTGAATTCAGCCGTCCAGGCGTGACCCTCGCGGCATCGCAACGCCGGTTTATTTCCTCTTCTCGTAATACCCCACCAGTTCAGCCTTCGCCAGGATGTGCCCCTGCATTGCCCTTTCCAGGGCCGCCTTGGTCGCCGGTTTCAAAACCGGCAGCACGGTGTCGAGTGCATACAGCTTGTGGACATAGCGATGGCGGCCGCTGGGCGGGCAGGGCCCGCCATAGCCTTCGCGCTGCCAGTCGTTGAGGCCTTCTCGCGCACCGGCGGGCAGGTTCGTGCGCGATGCGCCGGCCGCAAGCCCGGTGGTGTCGGCTGGCAGGTTGTAGACCACCCAGTGCACCCAGGTCATCTTCGGCGCCGCCGGATCGGGTGCGTCGGGGTCGTCGATGATCAGCGCGAGGCTTTGGCTGTCGGAGGGCACGCCGGACCATGCCAGTGGCGGCGACTGGTCGCTTCCTTCGCAGGTGTACAGGCTGGGGATATCCGCATTCTGGGTGAATGTACTCGAGGTCAGTTCCATGGTCGTGCTCCTTTCCGCGGCCCAAGCGAGCCGGTCCACCATGACAAGCGCGACAGCCATGCCGGCCAGGCTGCGTATTGCTCTTCGCATCGACAATTCCTTTATACGGTTTGCAATATAGACAGCTTCACGGTTCGTCGATGCGGAACCAAACGATGCGTGCCACGGGACTGCATAAAAAAGGTTCATCGCACTTTCCCGGGGAAGGCGGCCTTGATTTTGAGGAAGAAGTAGGCTGAATTGCGGAGTTCCTAAGCCATGCGCTTGATGACCTTGATGCGGTTGTTCACCCCTTCGAGGATGCTGGTGTTCATCGCGAAGATGGCTGAGGCGAGTATGCCGCGCAGGTATTTCTTCAGTTGCTCGGCGAACACGATGGCGGGGGTGAGCCCGCTGTCGATGGTCAGGCGATACCACTCCCGCCATCGCCTGACGTCCTCCGCCACGCTGGGGGCAAACCGGACTTCCTTCAACGCGGTCTTCAGCAGGCTGACTGTCGCCAGCGGCGCATTGGCGGCAAGCAGTTCATCGAGTTTGACACCCTGCTGTACGTCCAGATCGAAGGCCGTGTTCATGTCCATGGCGCCGGCGTCGGTCGTGCACCAGCACGCAGGGCCGGCCGCACTGACCGCAGATTGCCGTATGGTTGGGGTCTTCGGATCATTCGGATGAGTCGATGGGCAGTGAACCATCGGCTTGCTCGTGAACGGATTGAACGATATGGCCCTCCCAGAAGACCATGCCAGACATAACATCTTGCACGACGGGGTTGGTTGGTTGGGTTGGATGGTTTGGCGACGGCCAATTTACCAACCTCTATCCCGTCAACCCAACTTACCCCAAAGGCGCGAAGAACCTTTTTAATTGCATGGCTTTTCGGTAGGCTTCGCGCTAATCATACGAAAACCGACCCCATGCACTTCACGCCTGAAACCTTCCGCGCCTGGCCGACCAAGCGCATTACCCTGCTCGGCATGTCCGGCGTCGGCAAGACGCACATCTCGACCATGCTGCGCGGCCACGACTGGTTCCACTTTTCCGGCGACTACCGTATCGGCACGCGCTACCTCGACGAGCCGATTCTCGACATCATCAAGCAGCAGGCGATGCAGGTGCCGTTTTTGCGCGATTTGCTGCGCAACGACTGGATCGACATCAAGAACAACATCAAAATCCATGACCTTGGCCCGGTGCTGACCTTCGTCGGCAAGCTCGGCGGTCCGGAGTGGGGTGGACTTTCGCTGGACGAGTTCTCGCACCGGCAGGCTGCGTATCGCGACGGCGAGATTGCCGCCATGAAGGACGTACCGAGCTT
>JAABRA010000262.1 GCA_011391155.1 Burkholderiales bacterium | reverse complement strand
AAAATCTTGCAGCAGGATAAAGACCCGCTGACCGACCCGGTGGCCGATGACCTCGCCACCCTGGCGCTTGATTGGCTGATGGACGAAACCGGTTATGCAAAGAGCGGGATCAACTGGTATCTGATTCAGGGTCAACTATAAAAAGGCTCAGCTGCGTCAAGTCGTCGATTCGTCAATCACCCGGGGAATGTCTATCGTGCATAGCGCCCAAGCCCGTCCGCCCGCGATCGATCGCGTCCTCAACTGGACCGCCGTTGCGCCCCTGCTTGCCGAATATGGCCGTGAACCGGTACTCGCCGGGTTGCGCACCGTGCTTGACGGCGCCCGCCAGGCCGCGCGCCAAGGGGCGTTGGTGGACTACACCGAACCGGCCATCGCGTTTCACCTCGCCGCGCATCTGGCGCAACACAACGCGCCGCGCCTGAAGCGGGTGTTCAACCTGACCGGCACCGTGCTGCATACCAACCTGGGCCGCGCGCCGCTACCGGAGGAAGCGGTGGAGGCCTTGCTGATGGCGGCACGCCATCCCTGCGCGCTGGAATACGACCTCGAGACCGGCGGGCGCGGTGACCGCGACGACGTGGTGGAGGGCGTGCTGTGCGAGCTCACCGGCGCCGAGGCCGCCACCGTGGTCAACAACAACGCGGCAGCGGTGTTCCTGCTGCTCAACACGCTGGCAATGCGCAAGCAGGTCATCGTCTCGCGCGGCGAACTGGTGGAAATCGGCGGCGCCTTCCGCGTGCCCGACATCATGAGCCGCGCCGGCGCAAAACTGGTGGAAGTGGGCACCACCAACCGTACTCACCTGCGTGACTTTGCAGAGGCCATCGGCCCGCGCAGCGCCATGCTGATGAAAATACACACCAGCAACTATGCCATCCAGGGCTTTACCGCCAGCGTGCCGGAAGCCGAGCTGGCGCAGTTGGCCCACGCGCATGAACTGCCTTTCGTGGTGGACCTCGGTAGCGGCACGCTCACCGATCTGGCGCGCTTCGGGCTGCCACGCGAACCGACGCCGCAAGCGTCGCTGGCGGCAGGCGTCGACCTTGTCACTTTCAGCGGCGACAAGCTGCTGGGCGGGCCGCAGGCCGGCATTCTGGTGGGACGCCGCGACCTGATCCAGCGCATCAAAAAGAACCCGCTGAAGCGCGCGCTGCGCGTAGGCAAGCTCACCCTGGCCGCGCTGGAAGCGGTGCTGCGCCTGTATCGCGACCCTGACCGCCTGGCCGAACGCCTGACCACCTTGCGTCTGTTGACCCGGTCGCCTACCGACATCCAGGCCCAGGCCGAACGGCTGCTGCCGGCCATGCAACAGGCGCTTGCCGGATGGCCAGTGTATGTGAGTGCCGAGCCGGCGCTGTCTCAGATCGGCAGCGGCTCGTTGCCGATTGACCGGCTGGAAAGCGCGTCACTGGTGGTGCGTCCCAGCACACGCAAAAGCGGCGTGCTGCACGAGATCGAGGCAACGCTGCGTGGTTTGCCCGTACCCGTGATCGGCCGCATCGCCGATGGCGCCCTGCGTCTGGACCTGCGTTGTTTGTCTGACGAGGCTGGTTTCCTCGATCAGCTGGCTGGCGTGCGCAAGCCATGATTGTCGGCACCGCCGGACACATCGACCACGGCAAGACCACGCTGGTGCATGCGCTAACCGGCGTTGACACCGATAGGCTTGAGGAAGAGAAACTGCGCGGAATATCCATCGATCTGGGCTACGCTTACCAGCCCCTGGCCAATGGCAGCGTGCTGGGATTCATCGACGTGCCTGGTCACGAGCGCTTTATCCACACCATGCTGTCCGGCGCAGCGGGAATCGACTTCGCCCTGCTGGTGGTGGCTGCGGATGACGGCGTGATGCCGCAGACGCGCGAACATCTCAACATTCTCGACCTGCTGGGCATCAAACAGGGCGCGGTGGCGCTAACCAAAACCGACCGAGTCGAGCCTGCGCGTGTCATTGAGGTCGAGCGCGACCTGCATCGTTTACTGGCCGATACCGCACTCGCCGATATGCCGGTTTACCCTGTTTCGGCGACGAGCGGGCAAGGCATCGATGCCCTGCGTGCGCATCTGCACCATGCGGCGCAAGCGATGCCACAGGCAAATGGCGAGGGCGGCTTCCGGCTGGCGGTCGATCGCAGTTTCACCCTGAAAGGCGCGGGCACCATCGTCACCGGCACCGTATTCGCCGGCAGCGTGCAGCTGGGCGACGAACTGGTGGTCACGCCGAGCGGCAAGCCGGTGCGACTGCGCAGCCTGCATGTGATGAATCGGTCTGCACAGATGGGTGTGGCCGGGCAGCGTTGCGCGCTCAACCTGGGCGGCGTGGGCAAGGATGATATCCAGCGTGGCGACTGGATCGTGACGCCCCGCCTGCATGCGCCGACAGCACGCTTCGATGTACAGCTGACGCTTTCGCCTTATGCGCCAGCAGTCTTGCCGCACTGGGCGCCGGTTCATCTGCATTTGGGCGCGGCTCATGTCATGGCCCGGGTGGCCCTGCTGGAAGGTGAGACCCTGGCGCCGGGCGGT
>JAABRA010000261.1 GCA_011391155.1 Burkholderiales bacterium | reverse complement strand
GCTGATCGGTAAACCCGCTCCGGCCTTCGACCTGCCCCGCCTGGACGACCCGGAAAAGCGCGTGCGCCGGGAAGACCTGCTCGGCAAGGTCTGGATGCTCAACGTCTGGGCATCCTGGTGCGCGGCCTGTCGCGACGAACATCCCCTGCTGGTGGAGATGGCGGCGCGCAAGATCGTTCCCATTTACGGCCTTGATTACAAGGACACCCGCGCGGCCGGGCAGCAGACCCTGGCCCGTTTTGGCGACCCGTACGTGGCGTCCCTCTTCGACGCCGATGGGCGCGTGGGCATTGACTGGGGCGTGTACGGGGTGCCGGAGACCTTCATCATCGATCGTCAAGGCATCATCCGCATGAAGCACATCGGCCCGCTCACCCCGGACGTGATCCTCAACAAGATAGAACCCCTCGTGAGGCAACTCAATGGCTAGATGGATACTGATCCTGACCCTGGCATTGCTGGCCGGCTGGACCCAGGCAAAAGAGGCGGCGCCCGCAGCCGAAGATCCGGTGCTCGAGGCCCGCATGCTGCGCATTGCGACGGAGCTGCGCTGCCTCGTGTGCCAGAACCAGACCATTGCCGATTCCAACGCCGAACTGGCGGTGGACCTGCGCAACCAGGTCAAGGACATGCTCAAGCGCGGTGACAGCGATAAGGCGATCATCGACTACATGACGGCGCGCTACGGAGACTTCGTGCTGTACCGGCCGCCATTGAAGGGCACGACATTCATCCTCTGGTTCGGACCCGCGTTGCTGCTGCTGGGTGGCCTCGGCGCCTTGCTGCTGGTCCTGCGAAGACGCAACCGGCTTTCGCCTGATCAATTCGAACCCGACCCGGACGGCGAGCCTTTCCCCGCCGAGTCCGACGCCAAACCGGCCCAATGAGCGTGCAAAGACCCATGACAGATACCGTTTCAAGCCTCAAACAAAAATTGCAGCAGCTCAAGGAATTGCACGACAGTGGCGCGCTGTCAGCGGCGAAGTATGAAGACAGCCGGGTCGTCCTGGAACGCCGCTTGGTGGATCAGGTATTGCGGGGTGAGGGGGCTGCTGCCGGCAAGGGCTCGCATCGCGCGGGTGCGGCCACGCTGCCGGCGGACGCCCCGGCGCAAAAAATGGCGCCCGGATTCCTGGCGGCGCTGGTCGCTGGTGTCCTGGTTCTCGCGGTTGCCGGCTATGCCTGGAAAGGAGAGCCAGCCTTGCTGGCGGGAGCGTCGCCGACCGCAGCCCGGGGTGAACCGGGTGATGCTGGCGAGTCCGGGGGCGGTTCGCATGCGGCCGGGATGGAGCAGATCGCCGAGATGGTTGACAAGCTCGCTGAACGCATGAAAGCACAGCCCGATGAACCGGAAGGATGGGCCATGCTGGCCCGGTCTTACACGGTGCTGGGCCGGCATGCCGAGGCGATGAATTCCTATGAACGGGCCATCGCCCTGCGTGGCGATGACGCGGCGCTGATGGTGGACTATGCCGACTCCCTGGCCATGAACAACAACCGGAGTCTGGCCGGTGAGCCGATGAGGTGGGTCGACAAGGCCCTGAAGCTGGACCCCCTGAACCTGAAGGGGCTTTCCCTGGCGGGAACGGCAGCCTTTCTCGCCGGGGACTACGCGGGCGCGGTCAAGTATTGGGAGAAAGTTGTTGCGATCGCTCCCCCCGACAGTGTCTTTGTCCAGCAGGTTCAGGGTGGCATCGCCGAAGCGCGGGAATTGGGCAAGCTGCCAGCCGGCGCGAGACCGTCAGCGGCAGCGGCTGAGCCTGCCCCTGCCCCTGTCCCTGCCCCCGTCGCACCGGCTGCGATCAGTGGCAAGACCGTGAGCGGCACCGTTTCGCTCGCACCGGCGCTAGCCATGCTGGCGTCGCCGGACGATACGGTGTTTGTCTTCGCTCGCGCGGCCGAAGGTCGAGGCATGCCGCTGGCCATTTTGCGCAAGAAGGTCAGCGATCTGCCGGTCCAGTTCATTCTGGACGACAGTTCGTCGATGTCGCCCGCTGCCACGCTTTCAGCTGCGGGGAGCGTCATTGTCGGCGCGCGAATCAGCAAGAGCGGCAATGCCATGCCGCAACCCGGGGACCTGTCCGGACAGTCCCCGCCGGTGGCTGTCGGGGCCTCTGCGCTCAAGATTGAAATTCGGGATACTGTGAAGCCTTGAGCGGCCCGGATATTCAGCCAGCCCCGGTCCAGTCTGTGTGGTTGGACGCTCAGGGCGCTTTCCCCTTCGGCCCGCAGTCCGGTTTTGAGTGTTGGGAACGGGCGGTATCCACGTCCTGCGGGCTCTTCTGCAGGACCTCTGCTGGCTTCGCGGGGTCGATATCGGCTGCCGCGGAACGCTGGCTCTCGAATTCCGCCTTCTCCCGTGCCTTGATGGCCTTGCGTCGTGCGGGCGAGCCCATCAGGTAGACCACCAGTGCCACGGGGCCAAGCCCGTACAGCAAGAACGTGATGATGCCGCCCAGCACAGTGCCGGTGGTGTTGGTGGCTTCAGCCACGGCCATCATCAATGCAACATACAGCCAGGCGATGGGA
>JAABRA010000260.1 GCA_011391155.1 Burkholderiales bacterium | reverse complement strand
GAGCGCGAACACGCTGTTGTGGGCTTCGCCCAGTGCTGTGCCATGGATCGCCGACAAGTGCGCCTGCGGGTCGAGGTCGACCAGCAGCGCAGGCGCGGAATCCCGTGCCAGAGCCGCGGCAAGGTTAAGCGCCGTGGTGGTTTTGCCGACCCCGCCCTTCTGGTTGAATACCGCCATCCTCACTGCCGGATCCTCCGCTGTTCTACTCTGTACAGGGGCAAATTTTTCACTTAGTATAGGGGCGTTTATCAAGCACGGCGGCCGCGTTGCTCTTCGGCCGCCGTATGTTTTTTGCGTTGAGCTTTTTTTGCGGTCGCGGTGCTTGACGCCGACAAGGCCGACATTACCCTACACTGAAACTACGTTTTCGCGGAGTGCATTCATGCCGCATCTGATGAATACCTACGGGCGCCTGCCGGTCGCCTTCAGCCACGGACAGGGTTGCCGCCTGTTCGACGAGCAGGGCAAGTCCTACCTCGACGCCCTGGCCGGAATCGCGGTCAATACGCTGGGCCACAACCATCCCCGGCTGGTGAAGGCGCTGGGCGATCAGGTCGCTCGCCTGATGCATACCTCCAACGTGTACCGCATCGTCGAGGCGGAGGCGGCGTCCGATCGTCTCGCCGCACTGTCGGGCATGGATGAAGTGTTCTTCTGCAATTCCGGTTGCGAGGCCAACGAAGCGGCGATCAAGCTGGCACGCATGTACGGTCACCAGCAGGGTGTCGAGCAACCAGCGATCGTCGTCATGGAACAGGCGTTCCACGGCCGCACCCTGGCGACGCTTTCGGCCACCGGCAACCGTAAGGTGCAAGCGGGCTTCGAACCGCTGGTGACCGGTTTTGTTCGCGTGCCGTTTGATGACATCGCCGCAATCGAACAACTCGCCGCGCGCAATCCGAACATCGTCGCGGTGCTGTTCGAACCTATCCAGGGCGAAGGCGGCATCAATCCCGCGCACAAGGATTTCATGCTTGCGCTACGCAAGATCTGCGATCAGAAGAACTGGCTGTTCATGGTCGACGAGGTGCAGTGCGGCATCGGTCGTACCGGCGCCTGGTTCGCCCATCAGCATGCGGGCATCGTGCCCGATGTCATGACCCTGGCGAAGGGACTGGGTTCCGGCGTGCCGATCGGCGCCTGCCTCGCGGCGGGGCGTGCGGCAGGCGTGTTCAAGCCCGGCAATCATGGCTCCACCTTTGGCGGCAATCCGCTGGCCTGCGTTGCCGCATTGACCACGCTGGATGTGATCGAAAGCGACGGCCTCATGGCGCATGCGGTGACGCTCGGCACCGCGATACGCGAGGGCGTGCAACGGGGTTTGTCGGGCGTTGCCGGCTTTGTCGAAGTGCGCGGGGACGGCCTGATGATCGGCATCGAACTCGATCGGCCCTGCGGCGACCTGGTCAAAAGGGCGCTGGCCGCCGGCCTGTTGATCAATGTCACCGCCGAGAAGGTCGTGCGCCTGCTGCCGCCGCTGGTCATGAGCGATGCGGAAGGCGCCGAACTGGTCGCCGCGCTGGTGCCACTGATCAAAGAGTTTCTCGCTGGCTGATCATGGCGACACCGCGGCATTTCCTGCAGATGAAGGACCTTGCGCGCGACGAACTCGCCTACCTGTTCGAGCGTACCCGCATCATCAAGTCGCGCTTCAAGGCCTATCAGCGCCATTGGCCCTTGCAGGATCGCACTCTGGTGATGATCTTCGAGAAGGCCAGCACCCGCACCCGGCTGTCCTTCGAGGCCGGCATGCACCAGCTCGGCGGTTCGGCGATCTACCTCAACACGCGCGATTCGCAACTGGGTCGCGGCGAACCGGTGGAGGATGCCGCCGAGGTGATCTCGCGCATGAGCGACATCGTCATGATCCGCACCTACGAGCAGGAGATCATCGAGCGCTTCGCCGGCCATTCGCGGGTGCCGGTGATCAACGGCCTGACCAATGAATACCATCCCTGCCAGATCCTTGCCGACATCTTCACCTTCATCGAACACCGTGGCCCGATCCAGGGCCGCACCGTCGCCTGGATCGGGGACTCCAACAATGTCTGCAACACCTGGCTGCAAGCCGCCGAGGTGTTCGACTTCAAGGTGCGCGTATCGACGCCACCCGGTTATGAGGTCGAGGCCGAGCGCGCGGGCCTGCACGGCACCGACCATTTCGAGCAGTTCGCCGATCCGATGGAGGCGGCGCGCGGTGCCGACCTGGTGACCACCGACGTGTGGACCTCGATGGGTTTCGAGGCCGAGAACGAGGAACGCCTGCGCGATTTCGCCGACTGGCAGGTCGATGCCGAGATGATGCGCGCGGCGCGTCCCGACGCGCTCTTCATGCATTGCCTGCCTGCCCATCGCGGCGAGGAAGTGGCGGCCGAAGTGATCGACGGCACGCAGAGCGTGGTCTGGGACGAGGCCGAGAACCGACTGCATGTGCAGAAGGCTTTGATGGAATTCCTGCTCTTGGGCAGGGTGAATGACTAAGGGAAGAATGATGAAAGCGGCAAAGAAAGCGGAAAGCAACAAGGTCGTC
>JAABRA010000259.1 GCA_011391155.1 Burkholderiales bacterium | reverse complement strand
CGCGGCTACAACGCGGCGCGCTTTGCTAGCACGCTGGCCATGCTGGCCGGCGCGGGCGTGCCGATCCTGAAGGCCCTGCAGGCGGCCGCCGAGACGCTGTCCAACCGGGCCATGCGCGCAGACGCGCTGGATGCGCTGGTGCTGGTGCGCGAGGGCGCGCCCCTGGCGTCGGCCCTGGCCCAGAAAAAGCGCTTCCCCGGCCTGCTCGGCATGTTTGCGCGCCTGGGGGAACAGACCGGACAGCTCCCGCTGATGCTGCAGCGTGCCGCCAAACAGCTGTCGGTCGAAGTGCAACGTCGCGCCATGGCGCTGGCCACCCTGCTGGAGCCCCTGCTGATCGTGGCCATGGGCGGGGTGGTGATGCTGATCGTGCTGGCAGTGCTGCTGCCGATCATCCAATTGAATCAGTGGGTGAAATGATGCCCCCACGCTTGCCACTGCGTGTGCTGCACTGGTCTTGCCCTCGCCAGAGGCGACGGCTCTTCGGCCCGTCCAACCCTGCGCCGGCAGGCTTGGAGCCGCGGGCCTCAGCCCCTCGGGGGCTGGCCTTGCTTGGGGCGGCCCGGCGCGGCGGCAATTAGGGCATAGAAAAATGGGTGTGACACTGGAAGGTCAGCTGGTCGTCGCCATCTCGTCACGGGCGCTGTTTGACTTCGAGGAAGAGAACGAGCTGTTCGAGCAGGGCGACGACCGGATTTACATGAAGTTGCAACTCGACCGGATCGAGCTGCCTGCCAAGCCGGGCGTGGCGTTTTCGCTGGTTCGCAAGCTGCTGGCGTTCAACGAACCCGGCACGCAGCGCGTCGAGGTCGTGATCCTGTCGCGCAATGATCCGGTCTCGGGCATGCGCGTGTTCCGCTCGGCGCAGCACTATGGCCTGCCGATCCAGCGCGGCAGCTTCACGCGCGGCGCGCCGCCCTGGCGCTACCTCAAGCCGCTTAACGCCAACCTGTTTCTTTCCGCGCATCTGAGCGACGTGCGCGCCGCGCTCGATGCCGGCGTGCCCGCGGCGCAGGTCTACCCGCTCTCGGCCCGTGCCAGCGAGGAACACCCGCATGAAGTCCGCATTGCCTTCGACGGCGACGCCGTGCTGTTCAGCGACGAGGCCGAGCGTGTCTTTCAGGCCGAGGGCCTGAGCGCGTTCCAGCAGCACGAGAAAGACAAGGCCGGCCAGCCCTTGTCCGCCGGGCCTTTCAAGCCGCTGCTGGCCGCCCTGCAACGCCTGCAGCGTGACGGCACGCCGGCGATGCGCCTGCGCACCGCGCTGGTCACGGCCCGCAGCGCCCCGGCGCACGAACGCGCCATCCGGACGCTGATGGACTGGAACATCGAGGTCGACGAAGCCATGTTCCTGGGCGGCCTGCCCAAGGGCGAATTCCTGCGCGAGTTCGAGCCTGACTTCTTCTTCGACGACCAGACCGGCCACATCGAATCCGCCGCCCGCCACGTGCCTTCCGGGCATGTGGCCAGCGGTGTGCGCAACGCCTGAAGCATTTCACAAAATCCGGCCCATCCACGCCGGGTAGGATGCGGCTTCACGCCCTGGAGCCGCACGCATGAGCCTCTCGCAAAAATTCGCTGCTTTCAAAGCCTTCGCCCGCCAGGCGGGTGCCTTGTCCCTGCCCTACTTCCGGTCGGAGGAAAAATGGAAGGCGCGCGGCCTGCTGGCGGCCATCGTCGTGCTCAATCTGGCGGCGGTGTACATGCTGGTGCTGATCAACGACTGGAACCGGCTGTTCTACGACGCGCTGCAGAACAAGGACCAGCCCGTGTTCTGGACCCAGCTCGGGCGCTTCACTTACATCGCCTTCGCCTACATCATCATCGCGGTCTACAAGTTCTACCTGACGCAGTTGCTGGAGCTCCGCTGGCGGGCCTGGATGACGGCGCACTACACCCGGCGCTGGCTGGCCAACCATGCGTTCTACCGCATGGAACTGGCCCGTTTCACCCAGCCTGAAGCGTTGGCGGGCAACGGCGACTCGCCGGACAACCCGGACCAGCGCATCCAGGAAGACCTGAACCTGTTCACCGCGTATTCGGTGTCCCTGAGCATGGGCTTGCTCAACGCCGTGGTCACGCTGGCAAGCTTTGTCGGCATCCTGTGGGGCCTGAGCGGCGCGTTTGATTTCAGCTTCAACGGGGCCAGCTACAACATTCCGGGATTCATGGTCTGGATGGCGGTGCTGTATTGCGTGGTCGGCAGCGTGCTGACGCACTACATCGGACGCCCACTGATTCCGCTGAATTTCCAGCAGCAGCGCTTCGAGGCGGACTTTCGCCACCACATGGTGCGCGTGCGGGAGTACAGCGAATCCATTGCCCTGGACAAGGGCGAAGCCGTGGAGCGCAGCCAGCTCGACACCCGGTTTGGCCGTGTGCTGGTCAACTATCTGCAGTTGATCCGGGCGCAAAAGCGGTTGACCTGGTTCACCGTGGGTTTCGGCCAGGCGGCAGTGGTATTCCCCTTCATCGTGGCCGCGCCGCGGTTTTTCAGCGGCGCCATCCAGCTCGGCCAGCTGATGCAGATC
>JAABRA010000258.1 GCA_011391155.1 Burkholderiales bacterium | reverse complement strand
CAGCAGCGCCTCGACCCGGCCGCGCATCTCGGCGGCGGCCTTGTTGGTGAAGGTGACGGCCAGGATGCCGTGTGCCGGCACGCCCACCACTTCGTGCAGCCAGCCGATGCGGTGGGTGAGCACGCGGGTCTTGCCCGAGCCGGCGCCGGCCAGCACCAGGGCGTGGCCCGGCGGCGCGGAAACCACTTCGCGCTGGGCCGGGTTGAGTTCGTCTAAGAGGTGGGAGACATCCATGGCGCCATTGTACCGGCGCCACCCCGATACCTGTGGGAGGGACTTCAGTCCCGATGCCTTGGGGCGGAAAGCATCGGGACTGAAGTCCCTCCCACGAGGGGGCTGTGTCAGTGCGCGGCTTTTCCGGCCGGCTTGGCGGCGTGCGACATCAGGCGGTCGGTCCAGGCGATGCCGATGGCCGACAGGATGAAGATGGTGTGGATGATGGTCTGCCACATCACGCCCACGGCCGTCACGCTGGTGCAGCTTTTCGCCAGGGAATTGATGTCGGCCATCTGCTTGGCCAGCTCATAGGCCTGCGGGGTGTTGCACAGCGGCAGTCCGCCGAGACTGCCGGCCTCGATGAAGGTCTTGAGCAGGTGGATGGACGAAATGCCGATGATGGCCATCGCCAGCTTCACCTTCAGCACCGAAGCGTTGACGTGGCTGAGCCATTCCGGCTGGTCCGGGTGACCCTGCAGGTTCAGGCGCGAGACGAAGGTCTCGTAGCCGCCGACGATCACCATGACCAGCAGGTTGGAGATCATCACGACGTCGATCAGTCCCAACACCACCATCATGATCAGCTGTTCGCTGAGCGTGTTGGCGTCCACCACCAGGTGCGTCAGCTCCTTCAGGAACAGGAAGACGTAGACGCACTGGGCCACGATCAGGCCCAGGTACAGCGGCAGCTGCAGCCAGCGCGACGCGAAGATAAGACTGGAAAGCGGGCCGATCTTGGTCGGCGCGTTGGCGGCAGGTGTCGTCATGTCGGTTCCTGGATTATTTCTTGCTGGCCACGCCGACCACGACGGCCGCGGCGCCCAAGCCGATCAGCACCCAGCCGAGGTTGATGGGCGGGGTCTTGGTGTCGGTCTTGCTGATTTCGATCGGGCCGATGTCGGCGACCTTTTCGGTGCTCTGGAACTTGAACACACCGGCAGTGATGAGGCCGCCGATGATGAGCAATATGGCGCCGATGATGATGGCGGGCATGCGCATGGTTCTACTCCAGTGGTCGCCCGGGTTGGGGCCAGCGAAGGGTAGAGGCATCCCGGGCCGCTGCCAAGCGCGGCCCGGTCGCGGTTCAGTCGAGGGTCACGCCGGGCAGGCCCAGCACGTAGTTGGCGCCCATCAGCTTCGACGGCGTGTAGTAGCCGCCCGCAGGCCGTTCGCCGCCCAGCAGGCGCCCGACGATGCCCAGCGCCGCCGTGACGGTGATTTCGTAGCCGTTGGGCGTGCGCAGGCGGCGCTTGACCTCATGGCCCTGGGCGTCGCGCGCCTCGCCCCACACCACGCAGCCGGTCTTGCCGCGGGTGGCTTCGGACGGACCGCGCACGCGCTTGGCCACCTGGGCCTTGAGGAAGGACTGCACCGGCGACAGGCCCAGCAGCGGCCCGAGCAGGCGCAGGCGGCGCAGGCGCTTGGCCGTGGCCGGCGGCACGCCCATGTACACCTCGATGTTGGGGATGCCGGTGGACAGGAACGCGGTGTACACGTCGCCCCACGGAATGGTCATGGCGAAGCGCTGCTCGCCGTCGCGCTCGAAGGTGCGCGTCTTCCACGCCAGCGGCACGCGGGTCATCGCGCCGTTGATGCGGGCGCGGCCGCCGCTGCCCAGGCCTTCCACGCTGGTCTTGGCGGTGCCGGGGCTGGGGCCGCCGCCGGCCTCGAACGCCAGCACCAGGGAATCGGCGCTGGGCAGTTCGTGCTTGAGCTGGGCGGCCAGGCAGTCGGTGGGCACCACGTCGAAGCCCGAGCCGGGCAGCACCACGATGCCCTTTTCCTTCGCGCGGGCGTCCTGGGCGTGGCAGTGGGCGAAGACGTCGATCTCGCCGGTGATGTCCAGGTAGTGCGCGCCCACGTCCAGGCAGGCTTCGAGCATCGGCGCGCAGGTGGCCGAGAACGGGCCGGCGCAGTGCAGCACCAGGCCGATGCCGTTGAGCCCGCTGCGAAGCGCCTGCGGGTTGTCGAGCGCGAACGCGCGCACCGGCAGGCCGTGCTTGCCGGCGATCGCCTCCAGCGACGCCGCGCTGCGGCCCGCCAGCACCGGGCGCAGGCCGCGGCGCACCGCTTCTTCCACCACCATCGCGCCGGTGTAGCCGTTGGCGCCGTAGATCATCCACTCCATGTCAGTTCCCCGGGCCGCGGCCGCGCGCGAACTTCACCAGCTGGTTGAAGTACACGTTCGGGAACCAGCGCTTGAGGCGCCAGCGCATCGGCTCGCGCCTGGTGGGAATGACCAGGAAGTCGCCGCGCTCGACCGCCGCGAACACCGCGTCGGCCACGCTGTCGAGCGTGTCGGGCGAGGTTTCCATCA
>JAABRA010000257.1 GCA_011391155.1 Burkholderiales bacterium | reverse complement strand
TGGGGTGCGCTGCGGGTGATGAGCCCGGACGGATTCCCTATCTATCAGGCGTCTTCCACCTGCCCCGGCGCCTTTGTGGTGACCTGCCACAGCGGCGTCACCCTGGCCGCCCAGCACGCGCGCGTGCTGACCCATTGGATTCGCGGCGGAATCGAACCCGATGACATCGCCGGGTTCAAAGCGGAGCGTTTCCATGTTTAGACCGATCGCCAGCACCCTTGAGCGCCGCGCCGTGACGCTGCAGGTCCAGGGCCGCCCCATCACCGCGCGGGAAGGGGACACACTGGCCATTGCCCTGCTCAATGCGGGCGTGACGCCTTTTCGCCAGACACCGGTGTCGGCCCAGCCGCGCGCGCCGATGTGCCTGATGGGCGTGTGCTTCGACTGCCTGGTCGAGGTTGACGGGCGGCAAAACGTCCAGTCCTGCATGGTCGAGGTGAGCGATGGCATGCAGGTCCGCCTGCCCACCGGCGCCCGACGGGCAGAGGACGCCGCATGACCCACGATCTGATCATCATCGGCGCCGGCCCCGCCGGCATGTCCGCGGCCTTGACGGCCGCCGCCCTGGGCCTGAAAACCGTGCTGCTGGACGAGCAACCCCGCGCGGGTGGCCAGATCTACCGCAACGTCACCGCAGTCGATCCCGTCGTCTCCGAACTGCTCGGGCCGGACTATCTGCACGGGCGCCCACTGGCGGAAAGCCTGGCGCGTTCGGGCGTCGAACTGCGTCACAGCACCCTGGTGTGGGATGTCGCGCGCGACCTCACGGTCACCGCGCAACAACAAAGTCAATCATTCCAGGTGCGCGCTCCGCAATTGATCGCCGCCACAGGTGCGATGGAAAGGGCGTCGCCGATCCTGGGTTGGACCCTGCCCGGCGTCATGAACGCCGGGGCGGCGCAGATCGCCCTGAAATGCGCGGGTTCTGTGCCTTCGGGGCCGGTGGTTCTGGCCGGCGGTGGCCCGCTGCTCTTGCTGGTGGCCTGCCAGTTGCTCGATGCCGGCGTCACGGTCGCAGGCATCGTCGAGACGTCGCCAAGTGGCAACCGCTGGGCAGCCATGCCGCACTTTGCGGCCGCGCTCGCCACACCCGCTTACCTGACCAAAGGCCTGCGCATGATGTGGCGCCTTCGCCGCGCAGGGGTTCCCTGGTTCACGAGTGCCAGCCAGCTGGTCGTCGAGGGGCAGGAACGGGCTGAAGCCTTGCGCTTCACGGCCGGCGGGCGCGAGCACCGGCTTGCAGCCTCCGTCGTACTGCTGCACCACGGCGTGGTGCCCAACACCCAGCTCAGCCGGCTGATGCGTGTGGCCCACACCTGGGACGATGCGCAACTGGCCTGGCGACCGGAGCTTGATGCCTGGGGTCAGACTTCGTTGCCAGGCCTGCGTATCGCGGGTGATGGTGCATCCATCGCCGGCGCCCTCGCAGCGGAAGCCGCTGGCACCGTGGCCGCCCTGGGCGCAGCGCACGCGATGCAGCGCCTGACCGATAGCGAGCGCGACCAGCGTGCTGGACCAGCACGCCGCGCCCTGTTGAAACAATTGCGCATCCGGCCTTTTCTCGATGCGCTGTACCGCCCGCCCCCATGGATCAACACGCCGGCCGATGACACCGTGGTGTGCCGCTGCGAGGAAGTCACTGCCGGGCGTGTGCGTGAAATGGCGCGCCTGGGCTGCCAGGGCCCCAACCAGACCAAGTTCTTCAGCCGCTGCGGCATGGGTCCGTGCCAGGGCCGCATGTGCAGCCTGACGGTCACCCAGATTTTGGCTGGCGAACTGGGCAAGCCACCGGCTGAAGTCGGCGCTTACCGGATTCGCGCGCCCCTCAAACCGATTCCCCTGGCCTCGCTGGCTTCTCTGGCCACACCATCACCCAAGGAACCTCAAGCATGAGCCACACTATCCAGCGCCACCACACCTCCGTCCGCATGAGCAAGATTGTCAAGTTCGGCGACCTGATCTTCCTGTGTGGCCAGACCTCCAGCGGCACGCCCTTCGCGGACGTTGTCAGCCAGACCCGCGAGGTGCTGGGCCGCATTGATGCCCTGCTGGCCGAGGCCGGCAGTGACCGCCGCCGGATTCTTTCGGCCACCATCCATCTCAAGTCGATGGCCGACTTCGCAACGATGAACGAATGCTGGGAAAGTTGGCTCGCCGGCGCTCCCGCACCAGCCAGAACCACCGTCCAAGCCGCACTGGCCGCAGACAGCCTGCTCGTCGAGATCACGATCATCGCGGCAGCGTGAGCGTAGCTTCAACCCATCACGGGCCCGTCAAGAGGGTGCATCAAGGAACCCTGTCGACTACGCCCTCGCGGACCTGTCTTTCCCGCGGCGCAGCCCGCCTCCCCTTCAGTGCCAGGCACGCCGGTACACCTCAACCACCTTGCCGGCGACCCAGGGCGCCGTCAAGGCGTTGAACTGCAGGAAGTGCGGCGCGGCGAGGTGCGCCTGAAAATCCGCCTCGCTGTCGTAGACCTCGTACAAGAAAACCTTCCCAGGCTGCGCCGGGCTTTCGCACACGTCGAACTGGCGGC
>JAABRA010000256.1 GCA_011391155.1 Burkholderiales bacterium | reverse complement strand
GCGGCGCTGTCGCCAGGCCCGTCACCGCAGGGCGCAGATCAACGTAGATCGCCGCGTGCACGGCCGGGACAGCCGCCAACAGTGAAACGGCCAGGGACAGCGCGGTGCGCGAGAGGTAAGCGGGGGACATGGGAGGCTCCTTGTGATCCGCGATGCATGGACGTGAGGCCGCCCAGTGCACGAGACCGACCGGGATGTTCGCACCACGGATTGGCACCAGCAATCGTCCGAACCGGGGGCTTCGCTGCGCCAAGCCCTGATGGCCTGGCGACTGGCCCGAGCTCGGGACAGATCGATGCCCAACACAGGCCATGCGCACCGTCCCGCGCCGTGCAGCGCGTCGGCCAGCGGTGCAGAGAAATGGGGAAAGAAACGGGGAGAGAAACGGGGCGCCAGTGCCAGCCCGCAAGCCTGGCCACAGGCGCGAGACAGCGAGGCCGGAACGACCTGCCCGGCAATAGCCGCCGCGTTCACAAGCGCGTGTATTTGTCCGATCGCCCGCGCGACTTCTCCACCGGGTACTTGAGCGCATTGGCGTCCATCTTGCGCGACACCGCGGCTGCCAGGTCCACGCCGAGGTCATGGCAAAGGTAGGCCAGCAGCATGCCGACATCGGCCAGCTCGGCCTCGATCTCATCGCGTCGCTGATCGACGATGTCGGCCACCTCGGCGTCTTTGGCCCAGATGAAGAGCTCCAACAACTCGGACGCCTCCACCGACAGCGCAGCGGCCAGGCTTCGCGCGTTGTGAAACTGCGCCCAGTCACGCTCGGCGCGAAAGGCCAGCAAGCGCTGGGTGAGTTCTGGCGGCAAATGCGTCATGCCTGAAACCTGTTCGTCAAATGCCATTGCAGGCGGTCGGGGTCGGGGCGGTATTCCGGCCGCAACGGCGTCACGGTCAGCGGCTGGCCATCCATCCGGTAGTAGGCCTTGCCGTTGAACCACGCTTCGCGGATGCGCGGGCTGACGCGGATCGTCATGTCGGGCGTCACCGACACCAGCCCGGCGTCGAACAGGCGGTGAAAATCGGCCCGCAGCAACAGGCCGTTGCGCACGTCGTGGGCACCTTCCTCGGCGTAGGGCACGATGTGCGCGGCCTCCAGGGCCAACAAGGTGCTTTCGCCGGTGATGGCGCACTTGCGGTTGTAGGCCTCGGTGACGACCACGCGGAACGAGCCCTGGCCGAGCCGGGGCCGCATCAGGATGGGCTCACCGTACCGCGCCGCCGGCTCGTTCACGACCAGGGCGCCGCTATCCGTGGCCTCGGCCTGGGCTTCGAGACCACGGGCGAGCAGCGGCAGCACATGCGCCCAGATCGTGGCGCCGTCGGCCTCCTCGGTCCGGTACATCTTGCCGCGGACGATGTTGGACGACCAGCCCGGCGGATCGGGCAGCCAGTCTCGCGGTTCGAAGAAGACGGGGTTGGCGATGACCTGGCACGTGATCTGGGTGAGCGGTGTGCCGCGGCCGGCCAGCGGCCCCAGAAGCTCACGCAGTTCTGCGAGTGAAGCCGCGCCGTTCTTCTGTCCGAAGATCTCCCAGGCCAGGTCGAGCGGCAGCACGCTGCGTGTGATGAAGTAGCCGGCACCCGCAATGTGGTTGTGGGGACGCTTCACCTTGAATACGAACGGCATGCCGCTGGGCGCGTTCTCGAATGCGGGGCGCACCGATGGCTGCCAGAAGTTCACCTCGTCCAGGTGACGCGGGGCCAGGAACTCGAACCAGCGCGTGTCTGTCGTGCCTACCCAGAACATCATGACGGCGACCCTGGTACCGTGGCAACCGGCATGGGTGAGGCATGGGGCGCATCACTTCGCCCGTGGACAACGCCTGCGCCGTCCATCACGGCGACAGTCCGACCCAGGTCGGCGCGCCGGTGAGGAACCCTGGCCTTGGCGATCAGGTCGGTCAGTCGGGACACACGGGCTCCTGTCATTCGTCATGCGGCCAAGGGCCGCAGGTCAATTCGGTGGATGTTCAGGCACGCAAGTTGCCGGCGCTCAGGGCTGCCAGGGGTTGATCACCCTGACGCCGGCAGCCGCGAAAGGGCCCGCGTCCCGGCTCGCCACCGCCAGGCCGTTGGCTGCGGCGATGGCGGCGATGTAGCCGTCAGCACTGGATACGGCCAAGCCCGATGTCCGTGCCTTTGCCGTCAGTTCGGCATAGGCCTGGGTGCAACCCAGATCGAAGGGCAGCACGCGGCCCGCAAACAGCGGCAGCACCCGCGTCTCCAGGCTTTCCAGCAGGCCGGCCCGGCGCTTGCCGGCAGGCAGCAGCGCCACGCCGGCACGCAACTCGGCCACCGTGATGGCCGAGAGGAACAGCGTTTCAAGCGCCTGGGCGTCGATCCACCCGACCACGCGAACGTCGGGCACCGGGCGCAGGGGCTCCGACACCACATTGGTGTCGAGCAAGATCACTCGAAGCTCACCGGCTCGGCCACAGCCTTGTTGCGCACCCGCTCGAAGACTGCAAACTCCTCGTCGCTCAACTTGGCCCGCCGGCCCACGTCGGCGAGCAGCGAACCCAGTTTCACCCGCCCT
>JAABRA010000255.1 GCA_011391155.1 Burkholderiales bacterium | reverse complement strand
CTGCGCGCGGCCAAGGCGCAATGGGTTGTCACGCTGGGGCCGCAGCCGGACGCGGATATCTGGCAGCGGGTGGCCGGCGCAATCGAGGGCTTACCCAACCTGCAGGGCATCCTTGCCGTCGACCCATTACGTCACCTGCCCGGCCGGACAACCGGGCAAAAGCTGCCGACCGATCTGAACGGCGTGCCGGTGCTGGATTTCCACACTGAAATGGCGGCAGAAAACAGCCAGACGCTGAACTTCCCCGCCCCCGGCCGCGACGATATTGCTTCCTACTTCTGCACCGGCGGCACCACCGGCCTGCCGAAAATCGCCCAGCACAGCCACGCCAATGAACTAGCCAATGCCCTGCAGCTGGCTGCCGTGGCCGGTGCGCAGATCGCCTCGCCCGGCCGCACCACACTGGCCGCCCTGCCGCTGTTCCATGTGAATGCCCAGCTCGGCAGCGGCCTGGCACCCTTCGGCCACGGCGGGCATGTGTTGCTGGCGCCGCCGGCCGGCTATCGCAGCCCGGGGCTGATTCCACGCTTCTGGGAAATCATTGCCACGCACCGGGTCAATACCTTCTCCGCAGTACCGACCATCTACGCCGCGCTGCTGCAAGTACCGCGCGCCGGGCATGATCTGTCCAGCCTGCAACTGGCGCTCTGCGGCGCCGCGCCAATGCCGGTCGAACTGTTCCGCAATTTCGAGCGCGAAACCGGCATGCGCATCCTCGAGGGCTATGGCCTGACCGAAAGCACCTGCGTGGCTTCGATCAATCCACCGGATGGCGAATCGCGTATCGGCTCCATCGGCCTGCGCCTGCCTTGGCAGGAGATGCGCGTGCTGCTGCTCGATGATGGCCCGCTGCGCGAGGCAGCCAGCGACGAGGTCGGCACCCTCTGCCTGCGTGGCCCCAACGTGTTTGCCGGCTATCTGGATGCCGGGCACAACGCCAGCGCCTGGGTCGAACTGCCCGACGCCTGCGGCCAGCCACAGCGCTGGCTGAACACCGGCGATCTCGGCCGGCAGGATGCCGAAGGCTACTTCTGGCTCAGCGGACGCAAGAAGGAACTGATCATCCGCGGCGGCCACAACATCGACCCGAAAAGCATCGAGGAAGTCCTCGCCGGGCATCCGGCAGTTGCCCTGTGTGCGGCAGTCGGGCGCCCGGATGCCTACGCCGGTGAAGTGCCGGTGGCCTATGTGCAACTGCGCCAGGGTGTGCAGGCCAGCGCTGCCGAATTGCTGGCCTATGCCGCGCAGCACATCAGCGAACGCGCCGCCGTGCCCAAGGCCATTCATATTCTGGATGCGCTGCCGGTAACAGCGGTGGGCAAGACCTTCAAACCGGCACTGAGCCTGCGCGAGATCGAATCGGTGGTGCGCGAAGAAGCCGCACAGGTTGGCGCCACGCTCACGCAACTGACCGTCGAGCAGGATCCCAAGTTGGGAATGGTCGCCCGCTATCAGGTCGAAGGTGACGGTACCGCACTGGCTGCCGCACTCGGCCGGCATATTTTCCGCAGCGCAGCACTTTAGTCACAGGGGCAGCTCATGAACGATTCCACACCCGAGTCAGCACAGATCCCCGGCATCACCGACTTTCAGCCGCCGTCAGTGAAGTCCTTGCAGCGCAGCCTTAGCGTGGCCAACGCCTGGTTCAGTCCGGTGTTTCTCGGGCTGGAAAAACTGGACCTGAGCAAACCAGCGCTGTGGGTCGGCAACCACACGCTGTATGGCCTGCTTGACGTGCCGCTGATGACCGAGCACCTGTACCGCGAGCATGGCGTTTTCCTGCGTGGGCTGGGTGATCGCGGGCATTTTGCCGTGCCGGGCTGGAGCAAGCTGCTGGTGAGTGCCGGCATGGTGCTCGGCACGCCGGAGAACTGCGCCGCGCTGATGCAGAGTGGCCAGCATGTACTGGTATTTCCCGGCGGCGGGCGTGAGGTGATGCGGCGCAAGGGCGAGGACTACCAGCTGATCTGGAAAAAGCGTAGCGGTTTTGCGCGCATGGCCATCGAGCACGGCTATGACATCATCCCGTTCGGCTCGCTGGGGGCCGACGAGAATTACGACATCCTGCTGGATGCCAAGGATGTGAGCAGCTCGAAGCTGTGGAAGCTGCTCGACGGCTACCTCAAGCTCAACGAGCGTACCCGCGGTGGCGACATGATCCCGCCAATCGCCCGCGGCATCGGCGCCAGCCTGGTGCCACGCCCGCAGCGTTACTACTTCGGCTTCGGCAAACGCATTTCCACTGCCCGCCTGCAGGGCAAGTCTGACGACGCCAGGCGGGTCTGGGCGCTGCGCGAAAAGGTCGCCAGGGCCATCGAAGAACAGCTGGACTTGCTGACCGCCTACCGCGAGGAAGACCGCCCCAAGAACTGGAGCGCCCTGCGTCGCTTCCTCGCGCCGGTGCGCAAATAGCGCTGGTGGGTAGTTTGAACACCCCCCTCTCCCGCTCGCGGGAGAGGGCCGGGGAGAGGGGCTTTAATCGGAGGCTGACGCAGCCCCCCTCTCCCTAACCCTCTCCCCAAAGGGGCGAGGGAACAGCCACA
>JAABRA010000254.1 GCA_011391155.1 Burkholderiales bacterium | reverse complement strand
CGAGGAGAGCAACATATCGAGCGCGTCGGTGTTCGCCGTTGTCCCGCTGATGCTGGTGCTGATGCTGGCGATCATGATGGTGATGCTGGTCAGCTTCCGTCGCCTGGCCATGGTGGTCTGTGTGCTGCCGCTGGGCCTGATCGGGGTAGTGCTCTCGCTGCTGGTTTTCAACCAGCCGCTGGGCTTCGTCGCCATCCTCGGCATCCTCGCCCTCATCGGGATGATCGCGAAAAACGCGGTTATCCTGATCGTACAGATCGAGACTGACCGGGCCGAGGGCAGGGGTGTGTACGAGGCGGTGCTGGCCTCGGCGACATCGCGCATGCGGCCGATGATCCTGGCGGCGATCTCCACCATCCTCGGCCTGTTGCCGATTGCGCCTACGGTCTTCTGGGGGCCCATGGCCTTCGCCATCATGGGTGGCCTGCTGGTAGCCACCTTGTTGACTCTCATTTTTCTGCCGGTGCTGTATATAGCGGTGTTCGGCAACGAGGCGATTCCCGTGGGGCACGGTGACAATGCGTAAACCGCCAGACCGCGCCGCCGAAGTCGCAGCCGGCTCCGTTACCCGGTTGGATTCACCCCGCCGCAGCGCCCTGCTGCGAGGCGCAGCCTTCTTTATATTCTGGCTGATACTTATGCAGAACCTGAAGCTGTCCGATATTGCATTCGGTGCCAGCGCCACTGGCGTTGCAACCTGGCTGAGTCTGCGCCTGCTGCCGCCCGCCACAGGACGTCTGCGGTTTGGCAGCCTGCTGTTGTTGCTGCCGCATTTTCTGTGGCAGTCGGTGCAGGCCGGGGTTGATGTTGCCCGCCGCGCGTTCACCCCGGCACTGCCCCTGCAACCCGGAATGGTCAGTTGTCCGCTGGGCTTTGGGCCGGGACTGGCGCGCAACACGTTTGCCACCATCACCACCCTGTTGCCCGGCACTGTGAGCTGCGACGAAGTCGACGGCGCACTTGTCTATCACTGCCTCGATACGGATCAGCCGGTGGTAGAGCAGTTGTGGGAAGAAGAACGTCGGCTGGCCCGGGCGCTCGTGGCGGGGCGCAGCCATGGCTGAATACCTGCTGCTGGCGGCGGGTTTCGTGCTGGCCACGGTAGCGGTGGGGCTGGTCCGCATTCTGCGCGGGGCCAGCGCCACCGACAGTATGATGGCGTTGCAATTGCTCGGCACCGGCGGTATTGCCGCGCTGTTGCTGCTCGGCGCCGCGACCGGCGCAGGCGCCGTGGTCGATGTGGCCCTGACGCTGGCATTGTTGGCGGCGTTCGCGTCCTTCGCTTTCGTCAAGGCGGCAGGCGAGGCGGCCGGGTCGGATGTAAAAGCTGACAGCGACCTATGAATACTCCTGTTGACCTGCTTTCGCTGGCCGCCATCGCGGCGGGGCTATTCTTTTTTCTGGCCGGTACTGTGGGGCTGTTGCGGTTTCCCGACACGCTGACGCGCCTGCATGCGCTGACCAAGGCCGACAATCTCGGCCTCGGCCTGGTGGTGCTGGGCCTGTTGCTGCAGGTGGACAGCGTGCTCGCCGGCTTGAAGTTGCTGTGTATCTGGTTTCTTCTCCTGCTGTCCGGGGCCTGCGCCGCCCAGCTGATCGCGCTTAATGTGCGCCGTGGCGAAGGGCGCGAATGAGCGGCGTATTTGATATCGGCCTTGCGTTGCTGATCCTGGGTCTGGCGGTCTGGACGATTGCGAGCCGCGAACTTTTTGGCGCGATTGCCGGATTCATCGCCTACGGCCTGCTGCTGACCCTGGTCTGGGTGCAACTGCATGGCATCGACGTGGCTCTCACCGAGGCGGCTATCGGCGGCGGCCTGACCGGCGTGTTGCTGATCGGCGCCGCACGGCGTTTGCGCGACAGCGCAGCCCTGTCGCGCCTCGCAAGCCCCTCGACACCGGTACGCTGGCTGGCCGCAGTTGCTTCCGCCGCCGTCAGCGGCGCGCTGGTCATCTGTGTGCTGGCATTACCCGACCCTGCCCCCACGCTGGCGCCGGCAGTGGCAGGGAATATCGCCGACACCGGTGTTGGCAACCCGATTACTGCGGTACTGCTGGCGTTTCGCGCGATGGATACGCTGCTTGAAGCGATCGTGCTGCTGTTTGCGCTGCTCGGCGTCTGGTCCCTGGCAGCCGAGGAGAGCTGGGGAGGGCGGCCCGGGTCGCGACAGCAGGTGGACCCTAATGGCATCCTCGCCTACGCCGCGCGGGTGCTGCCGCCGCTTGGCATTATTGTCGGCAGCTACATCTTCTGGGTCGGGGCCGACCATCCGGGTGGCAAGTTCCAGGGTGCCACCATCCTGGCGGCCATGTGGCTGTTGGTCATGATGGCGGGGCTGGCCGATGCGCCGCCGATCAGCCGCACCTGGCTGCGCGTCGGCCTGGTCGCGGGGCCGCTGGCGTTTATCGCCGTCGGATTGCTGGGCCTGTACGCTGCCGGCAACTTCCTGGGTTACCCGCAGGGGCTGGCCAAGCCCTTGATCGTCGCTATCGAGCTGGCCCTGCTGCCCTCGCTGACGCTGGTGCTCGGCCTGCTTCTGCTGGGCGCA
>JAABRA010000264.1 GCA_011391155.1 Burkholderiales bacterium | reverse complement strand
GTATTTGCGCGCCAGCTTGCGGTAGGCCTTCTTGATCTCGTCGGCGGTGGCCGTCTTGGCGACGCCCAGAATCTTGTAGTAGTCCTTGAATTCCATGGGGGTTTCCTGGGGTTGAGCACATTCTGCGAGATTCTGGCGCACGCGGCGCGTTGTGACCATGCGCTGTCGCACATCCGACGGTGTTTTGCCCAGGGCTGGCGGTAGGATGCAGTCAACTTGACTTCCTGGTGGCTTGCGTGACCGATTTTTCATCCGGACAGGTTCCGGCAGCTCCGGCGCTGAACATTCCCGAAGGTTTTCGCGCGGTCACCGTGGGTGGGCCGTTCATGGCCCACACCGGCCCGCTGTATGCACGCTGGACCGGCGAACGCCTGCAGCTGGGTTTTCGCGTGGAGCACCGGCACACCAATCCGCTCAACATCTGCCACGGCGGCATGATGGCCAGCTTTGCCGACATGCTGCTGCCCTGCGCGTCGATGTACCAGGGCAGTGGGGAGCGGCGCTTTCTGCCCACCATCAGCCTGCAGGTGGACTACCTGGGCGCCAGCCCGCTCGGAGCGTGGGTTCAGGGTGAGGGCGACATCCTGCGCACCACGCGCAACATGTTGTTCGCGCAGGGGTTGGTCACCGCCGATGGCACGCCGGTACTGCGGGTGAGCGGCATTTTCAAGATGGGCGCGTTGATCGGCGATGGCACCGACCGGGATCCGCTGCGGCTGCACCGCTGATGCCCCCGGTCAGGGATTCTCACTGCGCCCGGATGAACTTTGACGCCCTGCACTGGTGCGGATACAACCCCGTTCCGCGCATTTCTATACCCTCCGTGATCCAGATTCCATGAGCCCTTCCCGCGTTCTTGATCCATCCGCCAGCCTGTCGATCCCCGCGCGCCCCTGGCTGGCGCGCCTGCATCCGAGCCTTTTTGGCATGGTGCTGGGAATTCTCGGGTTGTCCGGCGCCTGGCAGCGGCTGGACCGCATGGGCGTGGGCGGTGCATCGGAGATTTCCATGGGGTTGCTGACGGGTGCGCTGAGCCTGCTCGTCCTGCTGCTTGGGCTGTGGGCCGTCAAGGCTGCGCGCTACCCCGGCGTGGTGCGCCAGGAGTGGAGCCACCCGGTGCAGGGCGCACTGCTGGCGCTGCTTCCGGTGAGCACGTTGATGGCCGTGGCGCTGCTGGTGCCCCGCTACCCGGAAATTGCCGGGGTGGCGCTTCCCGTGGCGCTGCTGGCGCTGGTTTTCCAGGGAACCATGGCCTGGCATGTGGTGGCGGCCCTGTCCACCGGGCAGACGCCGCCGGAACTGGTTACGCCCGCGCTGTACCTGCCGACAGTGCCCGGCGGTTTTGTCGGCGCCATGGCGCTGGATGCGCTGGGCTGGCACGGCTGGGCCACGTTGCTGCTGGGCATGGGGCTGGGCGCCTGGGCGCTGCTGGAAATGCGCATCCTCAACCGCCTGTTTTCCGGGCCTCTGCCGCCGGCACTGCGGCCCACGCTCGGCATCGAGATGGCGCCCGGGGCGGTAGGCGCTCTGACGGCGGCCACGCTCTGGCCGGGCTTGCCGGCTGACGTTCTCATGGTGATGCTGGGTGTAGCCAGCGGACCGGTGCTGGCGGTGCTGACGCGCTGGCGTTACTGGGCTGCGGTGCCCTTCAATGTGGGTTTCTGGTCATTCTCGTTCCCGCTGGCGGCGCTGGCAGGCGCAGCTGTGGAAGCGGTGCGACACGGTGGCTGGCCGGCTTCGGTGGCGATCACGGCCGTGGGCTTGGCCTCGGCGGTGGTGGCCTACCTGGCGTTCAAGACGCTGGTGCTGACGGCGCAGGGCAAGCTGCTTCCGCGGGTCTGAAATTCGCTATATTAAAAATAGCAAACTATGACCATTTGACGCTGGGTTAAGGGTAAATTTCTTCAAGTATTGGGGTGATCTGCCGCGGCAGGCTGCCGCGCGCAACAGGCGGGGCCTGCGCGCGCAGCCAGGAGCCAGCTGCTTCGCGGGAGGACATCGGCGCATCGGGACGACGCGCCGGTGCAGGACTTAGCCGCCCTTTTTGGAGCGCTTTCCGGGGTTCTTCTTGCTGCGCGTCGCGGTGCCACGCTCCAGGCTGCGTTTCTGGCCCTTGCCGGTCGTGGTGGTCTGGCCGGCCACGGGAATAGGGCGGGGCGTGGCTTTGCGATCGGCTTCGGTTCTGATTTTCTGGGGCATGTTGACTCCTGTCGAGTGGATGAAATAACCCTTAATTAAGCCACAGAGGCGGTCCCCTTGAATGCGCGGGCCCGGTTTGCAGCCCCGTCGACCGGGCATGGCCGGTCAACGGGCATGGAGTCATCACGCAAACGAGTCGCCCATGAGCGCCTTGAACCACTCGCCCATATCCTCGAAGTTGTCCTGGTCCCAGCCCGTGGACGCGGCAGAGGAAGCCGCCACGGCCTTCATGGCGGCGGTCGCGGCATCGTACTGGAACACCGCCGTCAGCCACGAGGCCTGGCTCATGGTGATGGTGGAGAAGCAGGCTGAGTTGGTGACCGGCGCCGGGTCGGGCGAGCCGCCGGACAGGATGCGGCTGATCGCATCGGCGCAGACCTTGGCCTCCTGGTTGGCAATGTGGCCGGCCTTGGGCTGGGTGGTGGCGCTGGCGTCGCCAATGATGTGGACCTTGCCGGCGCCGGATGCCGTGCTGGCGTAGCTCAATACGTTGACGCCGGCAAAGCGGCCTTCGGTGGCGTTGTTCAGACCCGCCGTGGCGACCAGGGCACCGGCGCGTTGGCGCGGAATCATGTTGATGACATCGCCGCGGATGGTGCCGGCGGTGGTCATGAGCGACATCGTGGCCGGGTCCACGCTGGTGACTTCGGCGTTCGCGTGGTACTCGATCACGTTGCCATGCAGGCCCATGAAGGCGTTGGTGAAGTTGTCGACCTCGGTCACGATGCCGGAGTTGGCGTCCAGCACGATCAGCTTGGAGCCGGGCTTCTTCACCTTGAGCCAGTCGGCGATCAGGCAGGCGCGTTCGTAGGGACCGGGTGGGCAGCGGTACGGCGTTTTGGGGATGGTCAGCACGGCCACACCGCCGCTGCGCATCGCATTGAGCTGGTTGGCCAGCAGCGTGGTCTGTGGCCCGGCCTGCCAGGCGTGCGGCATCTTGTCGGACGTGCCCAACCCGGGCACGGCGTCGAAGCTGATGCCGGGTGCCATGACGATGCGGTCGGCAGTGAGCACGGTGCCGTTAGCCAACGTGACCTTGACGCCGACCGGATCAATCGCGACGACCTCGCCGAACACCGTGGTGATGCCGTATTTGCTGCGCAGCGTGTCGTAGCTGTAGGACAGGCTGCCCAGCGTGCGCTGGCCGGTCAGCACCAGGCTGCTCATGATGTTGGAGGTGTAGGTGGGCATGCGCTCGACCAGGGTCACGCTGATCGCGTCGCCCCACAGGCGCAGGTACTTGGCCACGGTGGCGCCGCCCATGCCGCCGCCGATCACGATGACGCGCGATTTCGCGGCAGTGGTGCCGGCGGAGGTTGTCGTGGTCGTGGTGGTTGGCCTGCGCCGGGACGACTCCGCTAGATCGAGGGCGGGCTCACTGCTGCCACCGCCGCCACAGGCGGTCAGGGTGGCGCCCACGGCACTGGCGACGGCCGAGCCGAGAAATATTCTTCTGTCCATGATGTTCTCCGAAAAAGGGTTGTCTGTTGGGCCGGGCTTCAGCGCTGCGTCGACAGCCACTTGTCTAGGGCCTGCATCTGGGCATCGGTGTAGCCCAGGGCGTGTTTGGCCATGATTCCGTCGCCTTCCTTGCCGGCCTGGAATTCCTTGAGCTTCTTGTAGATCTCCCCGACCGATTTGCCGTTGATCGCGTCGAACCCTCCTTTGCCGTTCGTGCCGTGGCACTGGAAGCAGTTGGATGCCAGCAGCCGGCCGGGCTGGCCGACCTGGGTCTGGGCGTGACTGGTTGTGGCCAGCATGGCGAGCACCAGGGACGCCAGCATGGGGATTCTTGTTTTCACGGTGTTTTCTCCTTTTCGGGGGGCGGGATGGATCGGATTGAATGTATGAATGAATTCTTAAGTAAAGATTAATGAAGCTTGTTGTGCAGCTGTTATCGGTGTAACCGGTTGTGGGCTGAGTAACCCTGAACCTGTAGGGGTTTACGCATGGCGCGGCCGAAAGCGGTCTTTTCAAGGCGTTACATGTTTAAGGAAATCGTGCAACACAAACTGGCCCGGGTATCCGGCGAGGGCGTGCCGTGATCACCCGGCCGTTGCCTGATGCGCGTTTCGTGGCTGACACGGAGCCCCAGGTGCACGCGCCGATGAAACCAGGCGTTCTCTTCAGGCCAGACAGAACCGCTCTCGTATCCGGAGCAGTAAATGACCTATTTATGCTGGGTTCTGGCCGATTCAGCCCTGAAATGCGCTGGGAGGCTGCCCCATGGCCGCCTTGAACATGGCGGTAAAGGCGCTGTCGCTGGCGTAGCCGCTGGCGGCCGCCACCTGGCTGACCGGGGCGCCGCGGGCCAGCAGCGGCAGGGCGTGGGCCAGCACCACCTGCTGGCGCCACTGCGGGTAGCTGAGGCCGAGTTCTTCGCGGAACAATCGGGCCATGGTGCGTTCGCTGGCTCCCGAATCGCGGGACCATTCACCCAGCGTCGCCCGTGGTCCCGGTGCGCGCAGAACCGCTTCACACAGGGTGCGAAGGCGCTTGTCGCCGGTGACGGGATGGGGCAGGGGCACGCCGAGCGCCTGCGTGTCGGCGCGGGCGATTTCGTCGAGCACCAGGGTGGTCAGCGCCTGTTCGCGCGGCGACGCAGGTGCGCTATCAGATGGCGCTGCCGTGGCCGGGTCCAGCGCACCGCGCGGCACACCGTCGAGAGCGGCGATCAACTCGCGCAGCAGCGGGCTGACCCGGATCACGCGGCTGGCTGTCCCACCGTCGGGGACGACGCTGGCGCACACGTAGAGCGTGCGCAACTGCGCCGCCTCAATGACCGTCACCGAGTGCAGCGCACCCGGGGGCACCCAGACTGCGCGCGAAGGCGGCACGATATAGCTGACTTCGTTTGGCGCACGCGACGTGACCTGCATGATCCCGCTGTCGCAATAGGTGAGCTGACCCCAGTCGTGGCAGTGCAGCTCAAGGTGGGCGTCTGCCGGCAGACTACGGGCCCTCACGCGCACGGGCCGGTCCGGGGTTGGTGTGAAGGCGTCGGTGTCGCCAAAAGGCGTGGGGTTGGGCGTCAGGCGGAACGACATGGCGGTTTTTCACTAATGATTGGCAGTTTGGCGATTATCGGCAGGGTGCGGGCGACTTAGGATCGATGCATGACGTCCGCCTCCAACCCCGCCACGCCCGCCCATGCCCTCCGACCGGTTTCGCTGCGCCAGGACGCCACCGTCATTGGCCTGGTGGGTCTGGCGCACGCCAGTTCGCACTTCTCGCACCTGCTGCTGCCGCTGCTGTTTCCGGTGTTCATGAAGGAGTTCGGCCTGAGTTTTTCCCAATTGGGGTTCCTGATGACCGTGTTTTTCGCGGTCTCGGGCACCGGGCAGGCCACATCGGGCTTCGTGGTGGACCGGCTGGGCGCACGGCCCGCCCTGTTTGGCTCGCTGGTGTTGTTCATTGCCGCCTGCCTGGTGGCCGGCAACGCCACCGGCTATGCCTCGCTGGTCCTCGTGGCCGTGCTGGCGGGCCTGGGCAACTGCAGCTTTCACCCGGTGGATTTCACGATTTTGAACCAGCGTGTTTCGACCCCACGCCTGGGTCATGCCTTCAGCGCCCATGGTCTGACGGGCAACCTGGGCTGGGCGCTTGCGCCGGTATTTTTCGCGAGCATCAGCGCCTTGGCAAACTGGCGTGTCGCCTATTTCAGCGCCGCGGGGATGTACGCGCTGGTTCTGGCGGTGCTTTGGCTGCAGCGCGACAAGCTGCGCACCGAGACGGCGGTGCGCCATGCTGATGCGACCACCGCGGGCGACATGGCGTTCATGAAGCTGCCGGTGGTGTGGTGGTGCTTTGGTTTTTTCCTGCTGTCCACCATGACGCTGGCGGTGGTGCAGAGCTTTTCGGTCTCCATCCTCAAGGCCCTGCATGGCGTGAGCTTCGAAGCGGCCACCCTGACGCTGACTGCCTACATGCTGTGCGGCGCTTTGGGCATGTTCGTCGGCGGGTTCGTGGCGACCCGGCTGCCGCGCCACAGCGACCGCGTGGTTGCGGTGTGCATGGCTTCTGCGGCGGGCTTCTTGGCGCTGTCGGCCACCGGCCTCTTTGGCGCGACGGGCACCATGGTCGTGCTGGCAGCCACCGGCCTGGCGGTCGGCATTGGCGGGCCGAGCCGCGACATGATGATCAAGAAGGCCACGCCCAAGGGGGCCACAGGCCGGGTCTACGGCATGGTGTACTCGGGGCTGGACGTGGGTTTCGCCATTTCGCCGCTGATCTTTGGGGTCTTCATGGACCGGGGCTGGTATGCCGCCACGCTGGCCGGGGCTGCCCTGGTGCTGTTGTTGAGCGTGGGGGCGGCCCTTGGGGTGGGACGGCGAACGGCCGCCCCGGCGTGAATGGGGCGGGCCGGTGCTGGCAACGGCACAATCAAGTCATGACTCAAAAAATTGCGGGCCACCTTCTCGTTGAATGCCTGATGGCCCAGGGCGTCACCCATGCGTTCGGCGTTCCAGGTGAGAGCTATCTGGCGGTGCTGGACGGCTTTCATGCCCACACCGGGCAGATCCGTTTTATCACCTGCCGCCAGGAGGGCGGCGCGGCCTTCATGGCCGAGGCCCAGGGCAAGCTGACCGGGCGACCGGGCGTATGTTTCGTCACGCGCGGGCCGGGCGCCACCAACGCCTCCATCGGCGTGCACACCGCCTTCCAGGACTCCACGCCCATGGTGCTGTTTGTAGGCGACGTAGCCAGCGACACGCGCGACCGCGAGGCGTTCCAGGAGGTCGATTTCTGCACTTTTTTCGGCCCGAGCACCAAGGGCATGGCCAAGCGCGTGGAGCGCATCGACGACGCCCGGCGCATCCCCGAATATGTGGCGCGCGCCTTTGCCACCGCCATGAATGGTCGCCCTGGCCCCGTGGTGCTGGTGCTGCCCGAAGACATGCTGACCCAGGCGGTGGAGGGTGCGCCGCTGCCTCGTGTCGAGCCGGTCGAAGCCTGGAGCGATCCGGGCAGCCTGCGCCGCCTGCGCGAGTTGCTGCTGCAGTCCGAGCGCCCCTTCGTCATCACCGGCGGGGGTGGCTGGACGCCGCAATCCGCACAGGCCTTGCAGCGCTTTGCCGAGAACTGGCAGCTGCCGGTGGGCAATGCCTTCCGCTTCCAGGACACGTTCGACAACTTTCATCCGCTCTACGCCGGCGATGTCGGCATCGGCATCAACCCCAAGCTGGCCGCGCGTATCAAGGCCAGTGACCTGGTCATCGCCATCGGCCCGCGCCTGGGCGAGATGACGACCAGTGGCTACACGCTGCTGGACGCTCCGCGCCCGAAGCAGACGCTCGTGCATATCCATGCCAGCGCCGAGGAACTGAACCGCGTCTACCAGGCCGATCTGGCCATTTGCGCCACCATGAATGCCGCTGCGCGCAGCCTGGAGGTGCTGAGCGCCCCGTCCAGTCTGCCGTGGGCCGACTGGACGGCAGCCGCCCATGTTGACTACGAGTGCAACCTGGTGCCGCAGGCCCTGCCTGGGGACATTGATATGCCGGCCATCGTCGCCACGCTGCAAAAGCACCTGCCGACGGACGCGGCGCTGACCAATGGCGCGGGCAACTTCGCCAGCTGGATGCACCGCTTCTACCGCTACCACGGCCTGGCCAAGGGTGTGAAGACGCAGCTGGCCTGCACCAACGGCGCCATGGGCTACGGCGTGCCGGCCGGCATTGCGGCCAGCCTGCTGACCGGGCGCACGGCCTTCACCATCACGGGCGATGGCGATTTTTTGATGAACGGCCAGGAGCTGGCCACGGCCGTGCAGCACGGCGGCAAAAGCATCATCGTGCTGCTCAACAACGGCATGTACGGCACCATCCGTATGCACCAGGAGCGCGAATACCCCACCCACGTGAGCGGCTCAGCCCTGCAGAACCCGGAATTCGCCGCACTGGCGCGGGCGTATGGCTATGCCGGCGTACGCATCACGCGCACCGCAGAGTTCGAACCGGAACTGCTGGCGGCGCTGACGCGCGGGCAGGGCACGCTGATCGAGGTGATGCTGAACCCCGAAGTGATCACCACGCGTGGCACGCTGTCAGCGCTTCGCGAGGCGTCACTGGGGAAAAGTGGTTGAACGCGGCCGTTTGCCGACAAGGTTGGTCCTGAGGTCGACAAGGGCGGGCGCTGCCGCATGAAAAAAGCCCGGTCAATACCGGGCTTTTTGGTGCGGAGACCGGCGCCAGGCCAGTCTCGCGGGCTTCACTTGAGGTGACCGCTGATCATCTTGGTCATCTCGAACATCGAAGCCTGGGCCTTCTTGAAGATTTCCTTCAACTTGGCGTCAGCGTTGATCATGCGTTTGTTCGCCTCGTCCTGCAACTTGTTCTTCTTGATGTAGTCCCAGATTTTCTTGGTGACTTCCGTGCGGGGAAACGGGCCCTTGCCAATGATGGCCGCCAGCGCGTCGCTCGGTGTCATGGCCTTCATGAAGGCGGCGTTGGGCGCGCGCTTCGCAGCTGCCTTCTTGGCGGGTGCCGCCTTCTTGGCGGGCGCAGCGGCCTTCTTGGCAGGGGCCTTGGCGGCTACTTTTTTAGCCGGCGCTGCTGCCTTTTTCGCGGGAGCCGCTTTCTTCGCTGCTGGAGCGGCTTTCTTGGCCGGAGCCGCTTTCTTCGCGGGAGCCTTTTTCGCAGTTGCCATGATGGTTCGTCCTCTTCTGGTAGTTGGTTGGGCACCAGTGAAAACTGCTTCTCGACTGGCAGAACGGATGCTACTGGAGAAAACCGGCGTTTCCAAGTGAAAAGGTGCCTTTTCACCTCTGAAATGTTGCGGATTCACCTCTGCGGATACGCTTTAGGTCCGCGCACTGTGATTTTGCAGGTTCAGACCATCAATCGATCACCACCAGCAGGGACGATGCACGTTTTCCGCAGACGGATTCAGCAGGCCGGAATTTCGGTATTCTTGGCGTTTTTGGTCCTTGTTCAAACTGATGGAGTCCACACCCATGAACGCCCCTGCCACCCCGCCCGCCTTCGCCACCTGTGACCTCTGCGATGCCTCCGAAAACGACACCACGGGAAGCTTTCGGGTACTGCCACCGGTGTTCCAGGATTTTGGTTCCAGGCCCCGGTTTTGCGGCCCGGTGGCCACCCTGCGCTGTCCGGAAGACAACTCACGGGTGCGTGAAGCCGTCAACACGCCCGGGTATGTGGTTACGCCCCAGGGGCGTGTGGGGCGCGTGCTGGTGGTGGATGGCGCGGGGTCGCTACGCCGGGCACTGGTCGGCGGCAATCTGGCGGCGGCCGCTGCGAAAAATGGCTGGGCCGGTATCGTCGTGGATGGTGCCGTGCGTGATCTGGCTGAGCTGCGACAGGCGCAGGTCGGCATCCGCGCGCTGGCGCTGGTGCCGTTGCGCACCGCCAAGCGCGACGTTGGGGAGGCGGACATACCGGTGCAGATTCAAGGCGTTTGGGTGCGCCCCGGCGACTGGCTCTATGCCGATGAAGACGGCATCGTGGTGAGCGCCCGGGCGCTGCACGGATGAACCCGGCGGACCATCACCGGGGCCACCTCCGAGGCAGGGTGGCCAGCAGCACGCCGGCCAGCGCGATGCCCAGTGCCAGCCATTGAGTTCCGTGCAGCGTCTCGCCCAACACGAAAACACCCACCAGGGCAGCGCTGATCGGCAGCATCACCGTGAAGACACCACCCTGGGCGGCCGGCACCACTTTCAGTCCGGTCATCCACAACCACACCGTCCAGACGCAGGCGGCCAGTGCATAGAAGACCAGCAGCAGCCACATCGTCCAGGGCACGCTGTTGAATTCGAAATGCCATGCCGCATAGAGGCCCATCGGCGTGGACAGCGCAAATCCCCACAGGTTGATCAGGGAGGTGATCCGACGGGGTCCCAACGTCTGCGTCAACTGCTTGCCAATGATCGAATAGGCGGCTTCACACAGGACCGCGCCAAACAGCAGCAGATGGCCGAGCAGGGCGCTGTCGGTCGCCGGAAGGCGCATCCGCAGGTCCGACGTGGCCACCGGGCCGGCCGGGCCCGACAGTGCCAGCAAGGCGATCCCGAACGCCGAGAAAGCGATGGCACCCCAGATCCGCGGGCCGATCCGTTCGCGCAGGAAAGCCCAACTCATCAGTGCGACCACGGCCGGGATCGACGCCATGATCACACCGGCCGATACCGCACTGGTCAGGCTCACGCCAACGATCATGCACAGGGTGAACAGAAAATTGCCCAGGAAGGACTCGAGAAACAGCAGCCGCCTCGTCTTGGGGGTCAGCGGCGGTTCGTCGGCGGGCTTCCTGAGCCAGTGCAACATGGCGAGCCCCCCAATGCCAAAACGCATCCAGGCCAGCAGGAACACGGGCAGGGCCGCAGCCAGGGGTTTGGACAGCGCCACATAGCTGCCGACCAGGGACATGCTGAGCGCCAGGCAGCCATAGGCCAGAAGACGATGGGGAGCGGGTTTCACTAAACTGGAAGGCTTGCGATCAAACAGTGCCGAATCATGCCCGAAGACAATGCCTCGACCGACCCCGCGAACAGCGGGCCCCTGCATGTGTTTGTCTACGGCACGCTGCGCCGGGGTGATGACAACGACATCACCCGGCTGGCGCCGCCACCGCTTTTCCTCGGAAATGCGGTCATTGCGGGCACCATGCACCACCTCGGGGCCTATCCGGGCGTGGTGCTGGGGGGAGGGGGGCGTGTGGTGGGAGAGGTGTACGCCATCAGCCCGGCGCTGGAGCGCCAGCTCGACACGATTGAAGCCGTGTACCCGCAGCAAACCGACGAGTATTTCAAGCGCCGCATCGCCGTCGAGGTGCAGGGCGAGTGCCTGACGTGCATCGTGTACGAGATCAATCCACGGTACATCGCGGGTAGCCGCACCCTTCCGGGCGGTGACTGGGTGCGCGACCGGGGCGCCTGAGCGCGTCGGGTTGTGTTGATTTCACAAAATGGAATTTCAATTTTGCAATGTAAAAAATGTCCGTGCTGCATTGCCGCAATACTTCTCAATATGAGAAACAAATTTTTGCATTGAGAAATTCAATCGTTAAGTCCTTGATTTCATTGCATTAAAAATATGTCTTCTATAAGACATAAGAGCCGGATTGACTCTTATAGAAGAGTTAAAGTCTCGTATCGGCATTGCTCTTGCATTCAAGTGCGCTTGTCGTCTGTTTTCAACTTAACCACTGGAGGTTCCCATGCCACAACACCTGACCGAACAACTCAGCCGCGAACAGCAGATTTCCGCCCTGGAAAAAGACTGGGCCACCAACCCCCGCTGGAAAGGCATCAAGCGCGGCTACACCGCCGCCGACGTGGTGCGCCTGCGCGGATCCTTCCCGGTCGAATACACGCTGGCCCGCCGCGGTGCCGAAAAACTCTGGGACCTGGTGAACAACGAGCCCTACGTCAACTGCCTCGGCGCACTGACCGGCGGTCAGGCCATGCAGCAAGTCAAGGCTGGCATCAAGGCGATCTATCTGTCGGGCTGGCAAGTTGCCGCTGACAACAACGAGTATTCCGCCATGTACCCCGACCAGTCGTTGTACCCGGTGGACTCGGTGCCCAAGGTGGTCGAGCGCATCAACAACTCGTTCACCCGCGCCGATGAGATTCAGTGGTCCAAAGGGGTTGGCCCCGGCGACGCCGGTTACATCGACTACCACGCACCGATCGTGGCCGACGCGGAAGCCGGCTTTGGCGGCGTGTTGAACGCGTATGAACTGATGAAGGCCATGATCCGCGCCGGCGCCGGTGGCGTTCACTTCGAGGACCAACTCGCCTCTGTGAAGAAGTGCGGCCACATGGGCGGCAAGGTGCTGGTTCCCACCACCGAGGCTTGCCAGAAGCTGATCGCGGCCCGCATGGCCGCCGACGTGTATGGCGTTCCCACGCTGGTGATTGCCCGCACCGACGCCGAAGCCGCTGACCTGTTGACCAGCGACTACGATGAGAACGACAAACCCTTCCTGACCGGCGAGCGCACCGCCGAAGGCTTCTACAAGACTCGCAAGGGCATGGACCAGGCCATCAGCCGCGCCGTGGCCTATGCGGACTATGCTGACTTGGTGTGGTGTGAAACCGGCACGCCCGACCTTGACTTCGCCCGCAAGTTCGCTGAGGCCGTGCATGCCAAGCACCCCGGAAAGATGCTGGCTTACAACTGCTCGCCTTCCTTCAACTGGAAGAAGAATCTGGATGACGCCACCATTGCCAAGTTCCAGAAGGAATTGGGCGCCATGGGCTACAAGTACCAGTTCATCACGCTGGCTGGCATCCACAACATGTGGTACCACATGTTCGATCTGGCCCAGGACTACGTCAAGCGCGGCATGTCGGCCTACGTCGAGAAGGTGCAAGAGCCTGAATTTGCAGCGCGCGAGCGCGGCTACAGCTTTGTGTCGCACCAGCAGGAAGTGGGCACCGGTTACTTCGACGAAGTGACCACCGTGATCCAGGGTGGCAAGTCCAGCGTGACCGCACTGACCGGTTCCACCGAAGAAGAGCAGTTCCACTGAACGTGTTCGGCACGAAAAAAGCCCGGGTGCGAAAGCCCCCCGGGCTTTTTTGTAGGTGCGTCCAGCAGGGGCGCACACCTGCGGGTGCAGGTCCCGCTGCGATCTGGTCACAGTGAGCAAGGCGAAGTGGGGCACCCTGAGCATTCCGCGCACTCCCCCACAATGATGCCTGCGCCGTGGCCGGCATCGAAGGGCTGACCCTGCACGGCCTGCGCCGCTCGCTCAAGAGCCTTACTGAGTGACTCGAAATTTCCGCTGGCGTGGTGGCGCAAATCATGGGGCACAAACCCAGCGCGACCGCTGAAAAGCATTGCACCGTGCGCCCGCTGGACCTGCTGCGCCTGCACCACGAAAAGATTGAAGCGTGGATTCTGGAGCAGGCCGGGGTGCCATTCGTCGCGACTGTGGAGCCGGGAAAGTTGGCGCTGGTTGCGGGTTGAAGACTTTGCGCTTGTAACGCATAATGCACAACGTCATGGTTGAAGTCAAAGCCTACCAAGACAACGCGGGGCGCACGCCTTACGCCGAATGGCTGGGCAGCCTGACTGACAACCAGACAAAAGCCCGGATTGTGGTTCGCGTCAACCGCATTGCCGC
This sequence comes from Burkholderiales bacterium, assembly GCA_011391155.1. GTDB lineage: Bacteria > Pseudomonadota > Gammaproteobacteria > Burkholderiales > Burkholderiaceae_C > JAABQG01. Next base: position 11,821 of record JAABRA010000264.1, on the reverse strand, counting down.
TGGCAACTTCGGGGACTGCAAGCCGCTGCGCGATGGCGTGCAAGAGTTGAAGATTGACATTGGGCCGGGGTACCGGGTGTATCTGAGCAGGCAGGGGACGATACTGGTGTTGCTGCTGTGTGGCGGCGACAAGGGCGACCAAAGCCGCGACATAGAGCGCGCCATTGCGTATTTGAAAGACTGGAAACAAAGGGGTAAACCATGAATGCACCGCGAGACGTGAGCCATGATGACGCCGTGGTCGCCCTGCTGAAAGCAGACCCGGATTTTGCAAACGAGTATCTGGCCGCTGCACTGGAAGAAGCTGAGCTACCCGGGGGACAAGTGGCGCTACTGGCCGCGCTACGTCACATTGCGGAAGCGCAAGGCATGAGCGCTGTTGCCGCCCGTGCTGGCATACCCCGCGAGAGCCTTTATCGGGCCCTGAGTCCCAAGGGAAACCCGACCATCAAGACGTTCCTGGCCGTGGTGCGTGGCGCTGGCCTGCACCTTGACGTGAGCCGCGAGCCTGCAGCCGCCTGACCCGCTTGCACCATGATCAGTGTCTCGCGACCCAAAACTAAAAAGCCCACTACGTTTTATGTAGCGGGCTTTTGTTGTCTGGTATTGGGTTAAGTGGTGGGTCCTGACAGATTCGAACTGTCGACCTACGGATTAAGAGTCCGCTGCTCTACCAACTGAGCTAAGAACCCACTTTTCATGCAAAACCGTGGTGGAGAGGAGGAGGATCGAACTCCCGACCTCTGCATTGCGAACGCAGCGCTCTCCCAGCTGAGCTACCCCCCCACAGAGCTGCATATTCTATCAAGTTTCCCGAGCTGTCGATCGGGCTGTGGCCTGTAAGGCGGCCCCTGGCCAACCCGGTCTCCGCTGTGCCAAGATGCGGTTCCAAACCGAGGAGCCCTGCATGACCCGCTACGACCCTGGATGGCTTGATCGCATGTACAACAATCGTGCGCTGGTGCCGGACCACGCGGCCCATTTTGAACGCTGGGCCCGCGAGTCAGCGGCTGTGCGTCAACAGGCCCGGTGCCTGCTGGATCTGCCGTACGGGGATGATGCAGGCGAGACGCTGGATGTCTTCCCCGGCGCGGCGGCCCACGCGCCGGTGCTGGTATTCATCCACGGCGGCTACTGGCGCAGCCTGGACAAGTCTGATCATTCCTTTCTGGCGCCGGCTTTCACGCGCAAGGGGGTCTGCGTCGTGATGCCCAATTACGCGCTGTGTCCGGCCGTGACTATTCCCGAAATCACGTTGCAGATGGTGCGCGCGCTGGCCTGGACCTGGCGCCATATCGCAGATCACGGCGGCGACCCGGCGCGCATCACCGTGGCGGGCCATTCGGCCGGCGGGCACCTGGCGGCCATGGTGCTGACCTGCGCGTGGAAAACCTGGGCTTGCGACCTGCCCGCAAGCCTGGTCAAAAATGCCTTGAGCATCAGCGGTGTGTACGACCTGGCCCCACTGCGGCTGACCCCGTTTCTCAAGGAGTCACTGCGGCTCACGCCCGCGCAGGTCCGCAAGGCCAGCCCGGCGGGCCTGCCGCGCCCGAAACTCGTGCAAGGGCGCGGCCAGCTCACCACGGTGGCGGGCGGCGATGAGAGCGCCGAATTCCTGCGTCAGAACCAGTTGATCCGGGGCGCCTGGGGGGCCAAGGGGGTGCCAGTGTGCGAGGTCTTGCCGGGCCTGAACCATTTCAGCGTGCTGGAGGCGCTGACCGAGCCCGGGCATCGACTCAATGACCTGGCGCTGGAATTGCTTTTAAATGAATAGCTGAAAGTGACGATTCGACGCTGGGTTAAGCATGTTTCTTCTTGAAATTTCTGCCGCAGCGGGGTCAGCTGGCCACCTGTGGCAGGCGTAGCGGCCGCGCTTGCGCTGTGGCCGCGCCCGTTGCCGGCGCCTCACATCAGCAGGTGTTCCCCGGCGTTGTCGCCGCCCAGGATCACATAGTTCGTCTTGCGGATGTCCATGAGCTTCTTGCCGCCCGAGTAGCTGATCGAGCTTTGCACGTCCTGCTCCATCTCGATCATGGTGTTGGCGAGCCGGCCCTTGATCGGTTCGATGATGCGCTTGCCTTCGACGTGTTTGTATTCCCCTTTGTTGAAGTCGCTGGCCGAGCCGTAGTACTCCTTGTAGAGCTTGCCGTCGACTTCGACGGTCTGGCCCGGGCTTTCCTCATGGCCGGCCAGCATGGAGCCGATCATGACCATGGTGGCGCCGAAGCGGATGCTCTTGGCGATGTCGCCGTGCTCGCGGATGCCGCCATCGGCAATGATGGGTTTGGTGGCCACCCGCGCGCACCATTTGACGGCACTGAGCTGCCAGCCGCCGGTGCCGAAGCCAGTCTTGAGCTTGGTGATGCAGACCTTGCCGGGCCCGATGCCGACCTTGGTGGCGTCGGCGCCCCAGTTCTCCAGGTCGATCACCGCCTCGGGCGTGGCCACGTTGCCGGCGATGACGAAGGCCGCAGGCATCTTCGCCTTCAGGTAGCGCACCATCTTCTTCACGCTGTCGGCGTGGCCGTGCGCGATGTCGATGGTGATGTACTCGGGCGCCAGGCCCTCGGCCAGCATCTGGTCCACGGCGGCATAGTCCGGCGCCTTGACGCCGAGTGAAATCGACGCGAACACCCCCTGGGCGCGCATGTCGCGCACAAACTGGACGTTGTCCAGGTCGAAGCGGTGCATCACGTAGAAGTAGCCGTTTTTCGCCAGCCAGACGCAGATTTTTTCGTCCACTACCGTCTTCATGTTGGCCGGCACCACGGGGATGCGGAACCTGCGCCCGCCGAGCTCCACGCTGGCGTCGCATTCAGAACGGCTTTCCACCAGGCACTTGCGTGGCAGCAGAAGGACGTTGTCGTAGTCAAAGATTTCCATGTGAATTCCAGGCGCCGCAAGGCTGTTGGTTGAACAGTGAGCGCTTGGCCTGGGACCGGTATCGTGCGCCATTGCCGCAGGGGCGGGCACAAAAAACCGGGCGCAAGAAGCTTGGGCCCGGTGCCTGATTCTACTAGCGTTGGCTGGGAGGTGCACACCTCGATTGTGCAATGACGCTGACGGGCCCTTGCGCGGGCTGCACCCAGCCGATCACGCGCAGGTGCTCGGGGTTGGCACCTGCGGGTATGCTCATGGCGCGGGAATCGATCAACCGCAATCGATTTGATTTTGATAGCAAATTATGACCACTCCACGCTGGGATGAGCACATTTCGGACCAGATTGCGCTCCACCGGGGAACCTTCGACCCCCGGGGGAATGGTTTCCACCAGCGCCAGCCAGGCGGTGAACGGGCGCTTGAGCGTGGTCGGCGAACGAAGCTCGATCGATGCGCCGACATAACCGTTCACCGCGGGTCCCATGGCCACGCGCAGCCGTGGTGCGCCGGCCGGTTCGGTCCGGGTGGTCAGGGTGCTTGCGGCCTGCGGGGCATCCTGTCCCAGGGCCTGCAGCCGCGCCAAGGCGTCACGGGTGGCTGCTGCCGACAGCGGCGCGTCGTCACCCAGCGCGCCCGGCACGATCCAGTCCAGGGCTACCGCACCGGGTCGCGGGCGTGGCGTGTCGATGGCGCTCCAGCAACTCGCACAGTCGGCGCTGATGAAACGTTCCATCAGCGCGACCGGTGGGCGCTGGCCGTCACTGGAGCATGAGGACTGGGCGCTGGCCGGCCATGGTGCCAGCAGTGCGAGCCCGGCCAGCAGCAGGATCAGGACCCGGCCGGCAGTCGCGCCCCTGGCACGCCCTTGCGACGGGACAGACGGAACAGACTGGACAGGCCCAAAAATGGCGAAAAGTGATTTCACGGCGGGTGTTTTCTTTCTGAATGCGCGCCCGCAAGGGGCCTCGGGGGTTCCTACAATCAACGCATGTTCCCAGAAGTCGCCCAGGATGCCCCACTCTTACACCATCTCAACCCGGAGCAGCGTTGCGCCGTCACCTTGCCGGCCGAACACGCGCTGATTCTGGCCGGTGCGGGCTCGGGCAAGACGCGGGTTTTGACCACCCGCATCGCCTGGCTGCTGCAGACCGGCCAGGTGTCGCCCGGCGGCATCCTGGCCGTGACCTTTACCAACAAGGCCGCGAAGGAGATGATGACGCGGTTGACCGCCATGCTGCCGGTCAACGTGCGCGGTATGTGGATCGGCACCTTCCACGGCCTGTGCAACCGTTTCCTGCGTGCCCACTACAAGCTCGCGAACCTGCCGCAGGCCTTCCAGATCCTGGACACGCAAGACCAGCTCTCGGCCATCAAACGGCTGATGAAGCAGTTCAACATCGACGACGAGCGCTTTCCCGCCAAGCAGACCCAGTATTTCATCTCGGGCAACAAGGAAGACGGGCTGCGCGCCCACATGGTCGAGGCGCGCGACGAGGAAACGCGCAAGAAGGTCGAGATCTACCAGCTCTATGAGGAACAGTGCCAGCGCGAGGGCGTGGTCGATTTCGGCGAGCTGATGCTGCGCAGCTATGAGCTGCTGCGCGACAACGATCCGATCCGCGAGCACTACCAGCGGCGCTTCCGCCACATCCTGATCGACGAGTTCCAGGACACCAACAAGCTGCAATACGCCTGGATCAAGCTGATTGCGGGGCAGGGTGTGTCCGCCTCCCAGCATGCCCCCAGCGCCGTGCTGGCCGTGGGCGACGACGACCAGAGCATCTATGCGTTTCGCGGCGCGCGCGTGGGCAACATGGCCGATTTCGTGCGCGAGTTTGATGTTCAGCACCAGATCAAGCTGGAGCAGAACTACCGCAGTTTCAGCAACATCCTGGATTCGGCCAATCAGCTCATCAGCCACAACCAGAAGCGCCTGGGCAAGAACCTGCGCACGGACCAGGGCCCGGGCGAGCCGGTGCGGGTGTTCGAGGCGACCAGCGACTTTGCCGAGGCGCAGTGGATGGTCGACGAGATGCGCCAGCTGGTCAAGGGCGATGGCATGGAGCGCAAGGAGATCGCCGTGCTCTATCGCAGCAACGCACAAAGCCGGGTGATCGAGACCGCGCTGTTCAATGCCGGCATGCCGTATCGCGTCTATGGCGGCCTGCGCTTCTTCGAGCGGGCCGAAATCAAGCATGCGCTGGCTTACCTGCGCCTGCTGGAGAACTGGAACGACGACACCAGCTTCCTGCGCGTCGTCAACTTCCCGCCGCGCGGCATCGGCGCGCGCAGCCTGGAGCAGTTGCAGGATGTGGCACGGGACACGGGTTGCTCCTTGCACGATGCCGTCAGCGCCGTGCCCGGCAAGGCGGGGGCCAACCTCGGTGCTTTCGTGGCGAAGATCGACGTGCTGCGCGAGCAGACCACCGGCCTCACGCTGCGCGAGATCATTGACCTGGTGCTGGAGCACAGCGCCTTGATCGAACATTACAAGGCCGACCGTGAAGGCGCCGACCGTATCGAAAACCTGGAAGAACTCGTCAACGCGGCGGAAAGCTTCGTCACGCAGGAGGGCTTTGGCCGGGATGCGGTGGCGCTGCCGGTCGATGAACTGGGTACGCCGCTGACGCAAAGCCCGGTGAGCCAGGGGCTGGACCCCGGTCTCCCCGCCCCCGACGCGGAAACTGGCGAAACCCTGAGCCCGCTGGCCGCCTTCCTGACCCATGCCGCGCTCGAGTCCGGCGACAACCAGGCGCAGGCCGGGCAGGACGCCATCCAGCTCATGACCGTGCACGCCAGCAAGGGCCTGGAGTTCGACGGCGTGTTCATCACCGGCATGGAAGAGGGACTGTTCCCGCATGAAAACGCCATGAGCGACCATGAGGGCCTGGAGGAAGAGCGCCGCCTGCTGTACGTGGCCATCACCCGGGCCCGCAAACGCCTGTACCTGAGCCATTCGCAGACGCGTATGCTGCACGGGCAGACGCGCTACCACCTCAAGAGCCGTTTCTTTGACGAGCTGCCGGAAGCGGCACTCAAGTGGATCACGCCGAAGCAGCAGGGTTTTGGTGGCGGATCAGGCGCGGGGTTCGGTGGTGGGTATGGCAGCGGTTATGGCGCTGGTGGCGGCGCTGCGCGCCCGGCCTGGGGCAACGCCGGCTTCGGTGCGAATGCCGACAGCTTCAAGAGTCCGCCGGTGCCGGTGCAGAAGGCCGCGCCGTCGCACGGCCTGAAAGCGGGCATGAAGGTGTTCCACAACAAGTTTGGCGAGGGCAAGGTGCTGGCCATCGAGGGCGCTGGGGACGACGCCCGCGCTCACGTGGATTTTCCACGCCACGGCCAGAAATGGCTGGCGCTGTCGGTGGCGAAGCTCACGCCGATCTGACGCCTCGTTGCGCTGCGCCGGAAGGCCGGCGCGGGTTACCGCGCACGTGGCGCTGCGGCGGGCGCCAGCGTATGCCGGCGCAGGTAAAACGAGACGGGTGCAGACTCCATCAGGACGGCACCGCCCTGGTCGACGATGCTCACCTGCAGGCTGTGCAGCACGTTGTCGGTAGCTTCGGCGCGCGCCCAGTCCGCGGCCGATATGCTGATGGCCGGACCCGAAAAGGTCCGCGCAAGCGCCTTGCCGTCAATCTTCACGCGAAAGGCGTCGCCGCGGCGGGTTTGCAAGGCCGGTCGCGCCTGCACCTGCAGGTCAAAGTCGCCCGTATTGGTCCAGACCGTTCCACCGCTGGCAGGGGACACCACGCTCAACTGGCTGTACGGCGTGGCCGTGGCGTCGGGCGCCGACGCCGGCGCTTGTGGCGGCGCCACGCCAGGCCCCGGTATGACGTTGACCGGCGGCAGGTCCATGGGCCTGCCGCCGGGGGAAGGCTGGTCTGAAAATGTCGTTACGCCCTTGTCCTTCGATTCGTAAATGGCTGGCTGCGCGGCGACGACGGCCGGCAGCAGTGAAAGCGTGAGGGCCAAAAGGATTCGAGGGGTCATGAAGCGCTCCCGGGTCAATGTTGATGATTCCATTTTGCGCCAGGCCCGGCCGGCTGCGTCCCCCTACACTTCGCCCCATGACCTTCAGCTACCTGACCCTGCTCCACGTCATCACGCTGCTGGCGGTGGCGCTACGCATTTTTTCGCAGCGCAATACCAAGGGCAGTGCGCCGGCGTGGTTGCTACTGGTGGTGCTGTTGCCGGTCATCGGCGTGCTGATCTACCTGCTGATCGGTGAGCGCCGCCTCGGCCGCACCTGGATGCAGCGCGCCATCGCATTGCAGCCCCAGGTCCTTCAATGGGCGCAGGGCATTCCTGCCGGCATCGTGGTGGAGCCTGACACCCTGAGGCCGGGCGCCCAGAGCATCTGCCGGCTGGCCGCCGGTTCGGCCGGGATGCCGCTGCTGGGCGGACATCGTCTGCAACTCCTGACCGACAGCGCATCGAGCATGCGCGCCCTGATTGCCGATATTGACGCGGCACGGTCGTCGGTCCATATGGAGTTCTACATCTGGAGCGCTGGCGGCTTCGTGGACGACCTGGTGGAAGCACTGGTACGGGCGGCGCGGCGCGGCGTTGCGTGTTCCGCCCTGATGGATTCCCTGGGCAGCCGTCCGTTTTTCAAGAGCGCCTCCATCGGCCTGCTGCGCCAGGCCGGGGTGCGCGTGGTGGAAGTCCTGCCGGTGAATCCGGTGCGGGCGCTGTTCATCCGGCTGGACCTGCGCGATCATCGCAAGATCGCCGTGATCGACCGCTGCATTGCCTACACCGGCAGCATGAACATCGCCGATCCGCGCTTTTTCAAGCAGCACGCCGGGGTGGGGGAGTGGGTGGACGCCATGGTCCGCATCGAGGGGCCAGCAGCGTGGGTGCTTGAGGCAGTTTCGCTCTCGCTCACGGCCTTGCAGACCGGGGCGGACTTCGCGCCACCTCCGCCGCCGGAACTGATCCCGGAGGGGAGCAGCCAGGTCCAGATCTTTCCGTCCGGGCCGCAGTCGTCCACCCGGCAGATCGAGCAGATTCTGCTGGCGGCCATTTACGCGGCGCGCCGCGAGATCGTCCTGACCACGCCGTATTTCATTCCCAGCGAGGCCTTGCTCACCGCATTGCGCTCGGCGGCGATGCGTGACGTGCGCGTGATCCTGATCGTGCCGGAAAAAATAGACTCGATGATGGTGCGCCATGCCAGCAGTGCGTACAACGACGATCTGCTGTCCGTGGGCATCACCCTGCTGCGCTTTCGCGATGGTCTGCTGCACACCAAGAGCATGGTGATCGACGAGGAGATCACCATTTTTGGCACAGCCAACCTCGACCTGCGCAGCTTCGAGCTCAACTTCGAGGTTTCGCTGATCGCCTTCGATCCGGCTTTTTCAGCGGAGATGCGCGCCCTGCAGCGCCGCTACGAATCCCAATCCGACGCCATCACCCACGCGCAATGGCTGGCCCGGCCCTGGTGGCGCCGGACGCTGGAGAATGCGATGCAGGTGATGAGCCCGTTGCTGTGAACCCGACGCCAGGGCGGGCGAGGCCTGCCGGGGCAGCTTGTTGCGGCCAGGGGCGGTTTCAGCGATAGGCATTCGCCGGATGCGCCTGCGCCGGCTGCTCGTCCATGTAGCCCTTGCCGTCCTTGACCCCTTTTTTGCCCATGATCTGCCAGGCGGTGCGCTGGTCGACCAGGCGGGCCAGGAATTCAAGCTCTTCGTCGGTGTGGTTGATGGCCTTGGCGGGCGTCAGCAAGCGCCCGTTTTTGGGCTCCATTTCACCCCAGAATGCCTGGTGGTAGCTGGAGATGCTCAAGGCCACATCCCGTCCGGCGCGCATTTCCACTTCGCCATAACAGTTGCAGAAATAGCTGCGCTGGTTCTGGTTGGCGAAGACCTCGGTGTAAACGCCGGTGCCGCGAATGCCGGCGGTGAGCGTGGGGGTGACAATCTGGCGCCTGGAGCCCTTGCCCCACACGCTGGCCACCGCGCCCGTGACCAGGCGCAGCACGCTCACCAGGTTGATGGAGTTCCCGCGATCCACCGTCAGCCGCGAGTTCTGGCGGACCAGGAACGAGGAATTGCCGATGACAAAGATCAGGTTCGAATTCGGCCCGGTCTCGATCCGGTCGCCGCTGACGATCGATTCCCGGGGCAGCAGGCGCCGGCCATTGAGCAGGGCGTCGCCCGTCAGCTCCACGATATTGCTGCTGGATTGCGCGTGGGCCGCGGCGAAGCCCCCCATGGAGGTCCAGGCGGCGGCCGCCTGCAGAAAACCCCGGCGCTGGAACCACAGCACCTCGCGCTCGGTGCGGCCTTGCAGAATATGCTGGGTCATGACTTTTCCTCTTCGGGTGTGACAAAGCTGTCGCGGACCGTGAAATAGATCGACGTGAAGAACATGGCCGCCATCAGCAGCGCCGCGGGAACCATGGCCGCAGCGGCAAATTCGGGGCTGGCGATCAGGCTGGCCAGCAGCATCACCGCGAGGCCGCCGGCCATGAAGACACCGAGCCAGGCCAGGCCAAAGACGGTGAAAGCGCCCAGGTTGCGGATACAGGCCACCAGGCTGAAGAACAGGCTCTTGAGCGGCGACACGCCATGCCAGTGCACCAGCGCAGGCGCATGCCAGAACAGCAGGGACAACGGCAGGTACAGTGCGGTGGCAACCCACATGGCCATCTGGAAATCGGACGACATCACCAGTTCCTGCGTGATCTTTCCGCCGACCAGGTAGAGCTGGGCGAACTTGCCGCCGTCGAACAGGGCGGAAATGCCCATGATGCCGAGAAAGCCGGCCGCGTACAGCACGCCGAGGATCAGCATGGCCCGCATCTGCTGGCGGCCCGCGCGAAAGGCGCTGATCAGGATTGCCGGCATGGGGAACTTGCCCTTACTGGCCTCCAGGGTTGCCGCCATCAAGCCCAGTGTGGCCGCGGGCAGCAGCATCAGGGCGAGCGCACTGCCCGCGTAGGGCACCAGGGTGGCCACCGACATCACGGCCATGAACATGAAGAACAGCCCGGCCAGCGCCAGTGGCTGGCGGAAGAACGTCGTGATGCCGAGCTTCACCCAGACCAGGCCGGTGCGGGCGGGAACAATATTCAGTTTCATGTCAGGCGTGTACCGGGTGCGCGAACCGCTCGCGCAACACCCGTTCAAAGTGGGTCGGATCGTGGGGTTTGAGCATGGAGGCCTCCCGCGGGAGGTGGAAGTCCCACAGCCGGGAGATCCAGAAACGCAAGGCACCGGCGCGCAGCAGCGCGGGCAGCAGGTGCCGCTCGGCGGCCTGCAGGGGGCGCACGGCGCCATAGGCCGCCAGGAAAGCGCGCGCACGCGCCGCGTCGTGAGCGCCGGTGGCCAGGTCGACGCACCAGTCGTTCATGCACACCGCCAGATCGAACAGCCAGGTGTCGACGCCGGCGAAATAGAAGTCAAAGAATCCCGTGAGTTCCTGGCCCTCGAACATCACGTTGTCACGGAACAGGTCGGCGTGCACCGGGCCGCGCGGCAAGGCGGTGTAGGCGCTGGAGGCCGTTATGTGATTCTGGTAGGCCAGCTCGCCCTGGATCAGCGCGGTCTGGGCCGTGTTCAGGAAGGGCAGGACCAGCGGCACGGTCTGGTTCCACCAGGCCAGGCCGCGCAGGTTTGGCTGATGGCGATCAAAGTCGCGCCCGGCCAGATGCATGCGCGCCAGCATGGCACCCACGGCCGCGCAGTGGTCAACGGCAGGCGCCAGCAGGCTTTTGCCACGCAGGCGGTTGACGACCGCTGCCGGTTTGCCGCATACCGTGTGCAGGATCTTGCCGTCGGCGTTTGCTGCAGGATTGGGCACCGGAATACCGCGCCGGGCCAGGTGCTGCATCAGGTACAGGTAAAACGGGAGCTGATCGAAGGTGAGGCGTTCGAACAGCGTCAGCACCCAGGCACCCCGGTCGGTGGTGGCGAAATAGTTGGTGTTTTCGATGCCGCCTTCGATCCCGCGCAGCTCGGTCAGCTCGCCCAGGTTCAGTTCATGCATCAGGCGCTGGGCCTCGGCGAGGGATACTTCGGTAAAAACAGCCATCAGTCGGGGAATCCAGGGGAATCAGGCGAATTGTTGGGGTGGCACCGGGCGATTGTAGGGGCCGCAGGCGGCGCCCCGGCCCATGCACAATGCGGCCATGACCGACAAGAAGACCCTGCTGCTGGTGGATGGTTCCAGCTACCTCTACCGCGCCTTCCACGCCATGCCCGACCTGCGCGCCGTGCCGGGCGACCCGGGCAGCCCGGCCACCGGTGCCATCCGCGGCATGATCAACATGATGGAAAAGCTGCGCAAGGACGTGCGCGCCGACTACGCCGCCTGCGTGTTCGACGCCAAGGGCCCAACCTTCCGTGATGCCATCTACCCCGCCTACAAGGCGCAGCGCAGCCCCATGCCCGACGACCTGCGCGCGCAGATCCCGCCGATCCACGAGGTGGTCCGCCTGCTGGGCTGGACCGTGCTCGACGTGCCCGGCGTTGAGGCCGACGACGTGATCGGCACGCTGGCCGTCACGGCCGCGCGCCAGGGCATCGAGGTCATCGTCTCCAGCGGCGACAAGGACCTGGCGCAGCTGGTGGACGAACACATCACCATCATCGACACCATGAACGGCCGCCGGCGCGACCTGGCCGGCGTCGAGGCTGAATTCGGCGTGCCGGCCCGGCTGATGGTCGATTTCCAGGCGTTGGTTGGCGACCCGGTGGACAACGTGCCAGGCGTGGAAAAGGTCGGCCCCAAGACCGCCGCCAAGTGGCTGCAGGAATACGGCTCGCTCGACGCGGTGGTGGCCAACGCCGACAAGATCAAGGGCGCGGCCGGCGAGAACCTGCGCAAGGCATTGGACTGGCTGCCGACCGGCCGCGCGTTGCTGACCGTCAAGACCGACTGCGCGCTGGACGACTGGATCGAGGGCCTTCCCGCTCTTGATTCAATAGCTATC
>JAABRA010000252.1 GCA_011391155.1 Burkholderiales bacterium | reverse complement strand
CCCGATGTGCGGCCGTGGATGGCCCACGCCGCCTGCGCCGTGGCGCCGCTGCGCATGGCGCGCGGGGTGCAGAACAAGGTGCTCGAAGCGATGGCGATGGCGCGACCCGTCGTCGCCAGCGCCCAGGCTGCCGAAGGCATCCGCGCCGAAGCCGGGCGCGACTTCATCCTGGCGCAGGGCGAGGCCGACTTCGCTCAGGCTGTCATCGCCCAATTGCAGACTGCCGGCACCCCTGCAGCCGCGCGCGACTGCATCCTGAAAAATTACGACTGGACCCGCAATCTGCGCGCCATCGACCCGCTGTTCGAACCGGCGCCTGCCGCCCAACCCGTTCTGGAGGCCTGCCCCGCATGAGCGCTTTGCCCGAGACCTTGCCGGCCGCTCCAAGCGGGTCGTGGCGACTGCCCGGCGCGCTGACCCTTGGCGTGCTGCTGATCCTGGTTGGCGTGTTCTGGCCGACCTTCTACTCGATGGCCGAAATCTGGGAGCGCTCGGAAACCTTCACCCACGGCTATCTCATTTTCCCCATCAGCGCCTGGCTGATCTGGCGCAATCGCGCCGAACTGGCGCAGGTGCAGCCGCGCCCCGACCTGCGCGGCCTGATCCTGCTGGCCGCCGCCGGCGCGGGCTGGCTGTTGGCCGACGCCGGCAGCGTCAACGTGGTCGCGCAATACGCCTTGATCTTCATGCTGATTGCAGTGGTGTGGACGCTGCTCGGCTGGGCCTTCGTGTGGGCGGCCTTTTTCCCCCTGATGTTCCTGCTGTTCGCCGTGCCGGTGGGCGAATTCCTGATCCAGCCGCTGATGGGCGTCACCGCCGATTTCACCGTGGCGTTGCTGCAGGCAACCGGCATTCCGGTGTACCGCGAAGGCACCTTTTTCAGCATTCCCAGCGGCGACTGGTCGGTGGTCGAGGGTTGTTCCGGCCTGCGCTACCTCATCGCCTCGGTCACCCTCGGCGTGCTGTATGCCTATCTCACCTACCGCTCGTGGAAGCGCCGCCTGCTGTTCTCGATTGCCGCCATCATCGTGCCGATTCTCGCCAACAGCGGGCGCGCCTACATGATCGTGATGATCGCCCACCTGTCCGACATGAAGCTGGCGCTGGGCGTCGACCATTACATCTATGGCTGGGTGTTCTTCGGCATCGTCATGCTGCTCCTGTTCTGGGTCGGCAGCTTCTGGCGCGAAGACGACCAGCCGGCGCCCACTCAGCCCCAAGCCGTTTCAGGCCCTGGGCGCGCACGGTCGATTCTGCCGGTGGCGCTTGCCGCGCTGATCGTCGCCGGCCTGTGGCCTGCCTATGCCGGCTGGCTGAAGGCCCGCCCGCTGCCCGACATGCCTGCCTTGCAGGTCGAGGCGCAGGGCGGCTGGCAACCCGACGAAGCCTTCACCACCTGGGTGCCGCATTGGGTCGGTGCCGATCGCCAGTTGCGCCAGCCTTATGCGCAGGCTGGCCGCAACGTGCTGCTGGAACTCAATTACTACGTGACCCAGCGCCAGGATGCCGAACTCATCAACTCGCAGAACTTCATGATCCGGCAGAAAGACCCGTCGTGGTCGAACGTCGGTGAAAGCATTGCCACGGTGGAAATCGACGGCCTGACGCGGCAGGTGCGGCAGGCCAAGCTGCGCGGCGGCGACGGCCAGCGCCTGCTGGTATGGCAGTGGAACCTGATCAACCAGCAGCCCATGGTCAGCGATCACAAGGCCAAGCTGGTGCTCGCGCTCGACCGTGTGCGGATGAAACGCGACGACGGCCTGTCGGTGCTGATCGCCACCCCCTACGACGAAACGGAGCTCGCGGCCGCCGCCGCGACCCTGGCGCGCTTCGCCGCCGACATGGAGCCTGCGATCGGCCGGACGCTCGACCAGGTCGACGGGCAGTGACCGCACACATCGTCCATATCGTCCACCGCTTCGATACCGGCGGCATGGAAAACGGCATGGTCAATCTGTTCAACACCCTGTCGCCGGACCGCTATCGCCACACCGTGGTGGCGCTCACCGACTACAGTGATTTCCGCCATCGCATCACCGCGCAGCAGGTCGATTTCCATGCGCTCGATCGCGCGCCGGGACATGGCCTTGGCTGGACGGTCCGCTTGTGGAAGCTGCTGCGCCAGCTCGAGCCCGACCTCGTGCATACCCGCAACCTGGCCGCGCTGGAAGCGCAGTTCGTCGCCGCTGCAGCCGGCATCCGCGCCACCGTGCATGGCGAGCACGGGCGCGACGTCTTCGACCTGTATGGGCAGAACTGGAAATACAACCTGCTGCGCCGGGCCGCCCGGTCCTTCGTGTCGAACTACATTGCCGTCAGCCGGGACCTGGCGACCTGGCTGCGCCTGGCCATCCGCGTGCCGGCGCGCAGGGTCCACCAGATCTACAACGGCGTCGACAGCGACACCTTCCATCCCCGCGAAGGCACTCGCCCCGATATCCTGCCGCCCGGATTCGCCGATGGCGAGACCGTGGTGTTCGGCTCGGTCGGGCGCATGGCCGAGGTCAAGGATTACCCCATGCTGGTACGCGCCTTCATCCACCTGGTGCA
>JAABRA010000251.1 GCA_011391155.1 Burkholderiales bacterium | reverse complement strand
ACCTGCAGCCGTTCAGACGTGGCCAGGCCCGGCGCCTCGGCGCCGTCGTGTTGAGCGTGCTGCATGGCTTCACGCTCCTGCCTGCTTCGACAGCCAGGCCATGAAGGGGCCGGCTTGGATGCGGGTGCACCGCTTGCCCATCTTGATAAGCTTCGGGAACGACGGATCGGCGGCGGCCTTGCGGTACAGCGTCGACTCAGACACGCCGCCGAGCTGCGCGGCCGTCGATAGCTTCAGCAGCGCCTCGGCGATCTGCGCCGCGTGCAGTGGCTGCGGCTTCGTGTTGCGCGCCGGCTTTTCAGCTTGCGCTGCTTTGGTGGCTTCGGATTGCATCTGCGCCCTCGTGGTTGAAACGAAGGCGACGATGAAGAATGCAGAGGGTCTGCCGTCAACTCTGCATTTTCTCTGCCGTTGCCGCTTTCTTGAGCTCTTGTGTCACGTCCTGCCGCGTCGACCTCGGGCGCCCGGCCGCACCTTCTTCGCGCGTCAGGGCAGCCAGGGCGCCCTGAGCTCCACCGAGCTGCCACCCCTCGCCGGACGGGCGCAACGTGCCGCCCAATTCGCGGAACCGCGCCAGCCTGCGCGCCTGGCGCGTTGGCACATCTTCTGGCTTGGCAGTGACGGCGTTACTGGAAGTCCTAGCCCGAATCAGACGAAAGCCATCCATTGCCTCCTTGTGCCTGTATCGGTCTTCTTCCTCGCGCGCAGCCTTTTCGATAGCCTCACGATGCAGCCGCAGCTCTTGAATCAGCTCATCGCTTGGCGCGGGCTCCGCCTGCTTTGTCGGTCGTCTGGTGACCATCGCATCCCCCGATGCACCCCGGTAGAAGGTGCCGCGCCAGCCCGCCGGGGGACGGGTTTTCGGGAGCTACCCTAGGCGCGGCAGAAAAGGATCAAGCCGCGCGGCCCTGCAAGGCAATCACCTTCGCGCCCTCGCGCAGTCGGTCCAGATAGTCGGCCCACTTCGTCATCAAATCCCGGCGCTGCTGCAGGTACTCCGCGCGGTCATAGGCCATGCCCAGCGGGCCGGCCTTGCCGTGGGCTAGTTGGGCCTCGACGGCATCGGCATGGATGTCTGGCAGGTTCTCCGCAATCAGCGTCCGGGCCATCGCACGGAAGCCGTGCGCCGTCATCTCTTCGTTGCCGTAGCCCATGCGGCGCAGCGCCGCGCGAACCGTGTTCTCGCTCATGCACTCTTCGCCGGTCAGCAGCGAAGGGAAGACGTACCGGCCATGTCCCGTCAGCGGCCGCAGTTCGGCCAGCACCGCCAGCGCCTGGGGTGCCAGCGGGACCAGGTGCGGCCGGCCGTTGACCTTGCCGTGAACGGTGCGCTTCATCTTCACCGCCGGGATGGTCCACAGCTCCGCTTCGGCGTCGACTTCGGCCCACTCCATGGCGCGGATGTTCCCCGGACGCTGAAACGTCAGCGCCGACATCAGCAGCGCGGCCCGGGTGACGGGCTGGCCGGCGTAGCCGTCAAGATCACGCATCAGGGCGCCGGCCCGGCCCGGCTGCAGCACAGCGCCCATATGCCGCACGTTCGCCGGCTTCAGCGCATCTGCCAGGTCGGCCGCGGGGTTCCGGTCGCAGCGGCCCGTGGCAATGCCCAGCCGGAAGACCTGGCCCGCATACTGGCGCAGCTCGTGCGCTGTGTTGTGTGCCCCCCGTGCCTCGACCCGCCGCAGCGTGGCCAGCAGCGCGGGTGCCGACACGTCGCGCAACGGCAGCGCGCCCAGCCATGGAAAAAGGTTGCGCTCCGAAAGACGAAGCCACTTCTCGGCGTAGGTGTCGCTCCACCCGCTGCGCTGGGTGGCGTGGAACTCGCGCGCCACGGCCTCGAAACTAGATTCTCGGTTGGAAGTCTTCGCCAGCTTCTCGACCTGCCGCGCCTGCCTGGGGTGCGTGCCAGCCTTGTGCAGCCGGCGGGCGGCGTCGCGCGCAGCTCGTGCAGCCTTCAGGGTCACTTCCGGGTAACTGCCCAAAGCCAGGCGGTCTTCTTTGCCGGCCGGGTAGAAGCGCCAGAACCAACGGCGCGACCCGGCGGGCGACACCTCCAGGTACAGCCCCGCCCCGTCGCTCAGTCTGTGGCGGGCCTTGCCCGATGGGCATTTGGCGTTGCGGCAGTCGGCATCGGTCAGCATCTCGCCCCCCCTTGGCATGGCATCGGGCCAGGGTGCCCGGGGCTCTGTGCCCCGGTTTGTCCCGAACCGTGCCCGGTGGTGCCCCGGTTTGTGCCCGGGTTCACGGTGCGAAATATAGCGCCTAACTGCGCCCTCGTGCGTCAACTGAAGCACGTAAGCCCTTGATTTACATGCTGCCTTGTGGCCTCGTGCGCCCCACTGCGGGGCTTATCTGGTGCCGGCTGTCCGAATCGAACGGACGACCTTCCGCTTACAAGGCGGGTGCTCTACCAACTGAGCTAAGCCGGCGGGGGAACGAATTGTAGGTGGCGCTACTTCACGCGCTTGAGCGCCGGCCGGCCGCCGCCGGGCACGCCGGGGTCGGGCGTGTCGTTATCGGGCGGCGAGGTGGCCGACTCGTCTTGCGGGTCG
>JAABRA010000250.1 GCA_011391155.1 Burkholderiales bacterium | reverse complement strand
GAACGCGGGCCTGGTCAGCAGCGAGCCGCGCGGACGCTACCTGATCTACCGCGCCAATTTCGCACGCATGAACGCCCTGCTCGGTTACCTGACCTTGCATTGCTGCGAGGGGCAGGCCTGCGAGGTCACCGAATCCGCAAGCTGCGTTGCCTGCTGAACTGACGACCCGGAACAACCCCATGAACATGGCCGACGCGTTGAACCTGGGCTGCATGTGCCAGACCTTGAGCCCGGACCACCTGCGCGAGCAGCTGGAGACCGACCCCAGCCTGGCCGGCATGACGCGGCAGCTGGCCGCCAGCCATCCGCACCTGTTCTCGCAGACGGCGGTGTTCCTCGATACCGGCACGCGCGATGCGCTGGCAGCCGCGGTGTCGGCCATCGAACGGGTGATCGCCCTGCCCGCCTACCAGGAAATCACGCTCGCCGCCGCTCCCGCCATCGCCCGGCACGACTTCGGCCCGGACGGCGTGTTCATGGGTTACGACTTCCACATGGGCGCTGACGGCCCGCGCCTGATCGAGATCAACACCAACGCCGGCGGCGCCCTGCTCAACGCCGCGCTGGCCCGCGCGCACCGCGCCTGCTGCGACTCGATGGCAGGGCTGTTCGACAACTCGATCGACCTGCTGCGGCTCGACGCCACCTTTGTCGCCATGTTCCGCGCCGAATGGCAGGCGCAGCGCGGTGAAACGCCGCTGCGCACCGTGCTGATCGTGGACGACGCGCCTGATACCCAGTACCTGGCGCCCGAATTCGCACTCGCCCGCCAGTTGTTCGAGCAGCACGGCATCACCGCCGCCGTGGCCGATGCCCGCGAACTGCAGTGGCGTGACGGCGCGCTGTGGCATCCCTCCCTGCCCGCCGGCCAGCCGGTGGACCTGGTCTACAACCGCCTGACCGACTTCGACCTGTCGGATCCGGCGCATGCCGCCCTGCGCGAGGCTTATGTTGCCGGGAGCGCCGTGGTCACACCCCATCCGCGAGCCCATGCCCTGTTTGCCGACAAGCGCAACCTGATCACGCTGGGCGATGACGCCCGGCTCGAATCCTGGGGCGTATCTGCGCAAGACCGGCGCATTCTGCAGGCCGCCATCCCCCGCACCGTACAGGTCACGCCAGAGCGGGCCGACGCGCTTTGGGCCCGTCGGCGTCAGCTGTTCTTCAAGCCCGTCGCAGGCTACGGCGCCAAAGCCGCCTATCGCGGCGACAAGCTCACGCGTCGCGTGTGGAGCGAGATCCTCGCCGGCGGCTTTGTTGCACAGGACCTGGTGCCGCCCAGCGAACGCCTTGTCGAGGTGGATGGCCAGCCGACCCGGCTCAAGCTCGACCTGCGCGCCTACACCTGGCGCGGCCAGATCCAGTTGCTCGCCGCGCGCACCTGGACCGGCCAGACCACCAATTTCCGCACACCCGGCGGCGGGTTTTCGCCGGTGATTGTGTTGCCAGCCCTCCAACTCGCCGCACCCGAAATTGCCTCAATGCCCCTTCCCATCAACCACACCTCGACAGCCAAACCATGACCGACACTGCCAAACCCCTGAACGTCCTGTTCCTGTGCACCCACAACTCTGCCCGCAGCATCCTGGCCGAAGCCATCCTCAACCACATCGGCCGCGGCCGCTTTAAAGCCTTTTCGGCCGGCAGCAGCCCGCGCGAAAACCAGCAGCCCAATCCGCTGGGCCTGCAGGTGCTGCAAGCCGCCGGCATGTCCACCGAGGGCCTGCACAGCAAGAGCTGGGACGAATTCGGGGGCGCCGACGCGCCGCACATGGACCTGGTCATCACCGTCTGCGACAACGCCGCCGGCGAGGTCTGCCCGTACTGGCCCGGCCAGCCCGCCACCGCGCACTGGGGCTACCCGGACCCGTCCGCCGGCGACGGCACCGACGCCCAGAAGCTCGAAGCCTTTCGCCTGACCCTGCACGCGCTAAAGCGCCGGCTGGAATTGCTGGTCAGTCTGCCCATTGAAAAGCTGGAGAAAACCATGCTGCAGGGCACCGCGCGCGACCTGGCGACCCGTTGATTGACCCTTCACACGAACAAACCAGGAAGAACCATGAAATCCATCCAGATTTTTGACCCGGCCCTGTGCTGCAGCAGTGGCGTGTGCGGCCAAGACGTCGACCAGGCGCTGGTCAGCCTCGCCGCTGACCTCGACTGGGCGAAGCAGCAAGGCGTCGGCATCGAGCGCTTCAACCTCGCCCAGCAGCCGATGGACTTTGTGCAAAACGCCACCGTGAAGGCGTTTCTGGAGCGCTCCGGTGCCGAGGCGCTGCCGCTGGTGCTGGTGGACGGTGAGGTCGCCTTGGCCGGCCGCTACCCGAATCGCGCCGAATTGACGCGCTGGGCCGGCCTGGCCGCGCTGGCAGCAACCCCGGTCCTTGCCGAAGTGGCTCCCGAAGGCAGTTGCTGCTCCGGCGGCAAATGCTGTTGAACACGCCACCCCACACGTATCCCTGAAGGCCCCCGATGAATTTTCTGCAACAGCCGCCAAGGTTCCTGTTCTTCACCGGCAAGGGCGGTGTCGGCAAGACTTCCATTGCCTGCGCCACCGCCATCGAG
>JAABRA010000249.1 GCA_011391155.1 Burkholderiales bacterium | reverse complement strand
CTGGCAGGGCCGCAGGCGCAGGCATACTTCGCCGATGGCAACAACGAATGGCCGGCGGCAAAGGGTGCGAAGCTGGCGAATCCGGCTCTGGAAGCACTGGGCAAGTTCAAGGCCGAAAGCGTGCCGATATCGGTGATCGGTATGAACCAGGTCCGCGTCCAACAGATGCTGGATCGTGTCGGATACCGCTGACGGGCGACAGGTTGCAGGGTTTCCCGAATAACTTCAGGAAACAATGGTGGTACATTCTCCCGTCGTTTCATAAACTTGGAGAATCAAATGTCCTCACTCAGCGAACTCCTGGCCCAGAAAGCCGCCATTGAAAAGCAGATTGCCGACGCCCAGCGCGAAGAAAAATCCGGCGCCATCGCACAGGTCAAGGCTCTGATGGCCGAACATGGCCTTACGCTGTCAGATCTGAGTTCCCGCAACGCGGCCGCACCGAAGCGCGTGGGTGGCAGCAAAGTGGCTGCCAAGTACCGCAACGCTGCCACTGGCGAAACTTGGACTGGCCGCGGTCTGCAGCCGAACTGGCTGAAGGCCGCACTGGCCAGCGGCCGCACGCTGGCCGATTTCACGATCTGAAAGAGTGTGGAGACAGGCGTGCCTGGACGCGCGCCTGTCCATCACCCGCGTTCTCGCAGCTCAGCCAACTGCCCCGCTTCAAACTGACCATCGTCCACCGTCAAGCCGAACACCGCCGTGTGCGCGGCGCCGCTAAGATGCGGCCAGCCATGAGCCGCACCGCGTGACGCCAGAAAATTCGCCAGCCGCGTCTTCACGTGGTTTTGCTGCTTGGCGCCAGCTTGAATGGCACGCCGGCCTGCAAGTACTTGTTGCGTTAGCGTGCCTGAGCGCCGTTTTTCTTGGCCACCATGCCATCGCTACCGCCCCCTGGGGCTCGCTAGCGGTTTCCGGGGGGGTGGCGCTGGCTGCCATGCTTCGACTGGGTTGGCAGTTCGGCATCGGGGCATCGGCAGGCATGCTGCTCGGCTTGTTTTTGCTCGACATGCCGCTCGTCGGGGCTGTCTGGCATTCTTTTTCACTGATCATCGGATTGGGTGCCGCCACCGCCGCCCTGCAACAGCTGCCGTTCGATAACCGTCTCCAGCGCGCGCGCGACGTGTTTTGGCTGGCGGTCACCATCTCCCTTCTCGCCGCAACCCTGCCCGTGGCGCTGCTGGCCGCCGGCAATTCTCTGCAGCTATATGGCACGCCGGCCTCGCAGAAGTTGAACGAATTCCTGGGCTGGGGGATCTTGGCGGTGTGCCTGCTGGCCATCAGTTTCGCCGGCTTGCTGGCTGACCGCCGCTGGCGCCAGGCTTTCATGCCACCCAAGCGGGTCGCCACGCTGCTGCTGCTGATTGCCGTGCTCGTGGCTGGCGGCCTGCCATGGGTCTTCGTGCTGCGTGGAGCGGCCTCAGGGGCGCTGCTGTCGGCCATCGCAGCCCCGGTGCTGCTGGCCGTGATGACGCTGCGGGCAGGCGCAGGCGTAGCCGGCACGCTGATGCTCGCCATCGCGCTGGCCGGGTCCTGGCTGCTGTCGACACTGTCTGCCGGTGGCTCGGTCTTCGGTTCGCAGACGCCCTACACACCCGAACTCGGCATCGGTCTGGCCGCCATGGTGGCGCTGGCTCTGGCCTTCATCATGATCGTTCATGCGGCGCGCATGGAGTCGGCCTGGCGTGAACAACGCTGGGAGTGGGCGCTCGACGGCTCCCGGCTCGGCGTGGCCGACTGGCACCTGCGGCGGGCCGAGAGTTTTGCCTCGGCCGCCTGGCGCGCGCTGGCCGGCATGGAAAACGGGCCCTGGACGCCCGACCTGTGGCTGCGCCAGGTGCATGCCGACGAAAGACAGGCGCTGGAGCAGGCGATCGGCCAGGTCGCGGCCGGCGAAGCTGGCCGGATGCAGATCGAACTGCGCATGCCTGTCGCGGTCGGCTGGCGCTGGATGGAGGCCACGCTGCTCGTCATCGAGCGCGACAACGACGGTAGGCCGGCACGCCTGCTGGCGACGCTTTCCGATGTCGAAGAGCGTCACGACGCGCTGGAACGCCAGCGCCTGTCGGGCAGCCTGTTCCAGCATCTGCACGAGGGTTTGCTGATCACCGATGGCGACTTGCGTGTGCTCGACGCCAACCTGGCCTACACGCAGATTCTGGGCGTGCCGCGAGCCGAGTTGTTGGGCACCGTGCCTTCGCTGCTGCGTCAGTCGCCGGCCGACCCGCTGGCGCGTCAGCAGCGCGCAGCCATGTGGGCGGGCCTGCGTGCCGCTGGCAGCTGGCGCGGCGAGTTGCTGGAGCGCCGCCGCAACGGTGACATCTGCACCCTGCAGGCCACCATTTCCACCGTGCCGGGCACCGATCTCGAACTGCGCCACCACGTGCTGGTGATCTCCGACATTTCCGAGCAGCGCGCGCAGCGCGAGCGGCTGGAACGGCAGGCTCACTTCGACGAACTGACACGGCTACCGAATCGCGCCCGCCTTTCGCAGCTGATGATCGACGCCATGGCCGCCGCCGACCGTGACGGCTACCTGCTGGTCGTCTGCTATCTGGACCTCGAC
>JAABRA010000248.1 GCA_011391155.1 Burkholderiales bacterium | reverse complement strand
TGGCCGTAGGCGGGCAAGTCCTGGCCGGCGAGCCCGGCGCGGTCGCTCGCGGGCATGGTGGCCACCGCACCGCGCACGTCCAGCAGCTCGGGGTGGTAGCTGCGCTCGTCTTCCAGCGTTTCGACGGACGCCGCCAGAGCGCTCGCTACCTCGTTCCAACGGCGCGTCCACAGCGCTAGGAACTGCTGCGCTTGGGCGGCGTCGGCAAAGCGCGCGCCGCCCTCTTCGCCCGGCTGCGCGTCGTCAGACACGCCAACGAGCACCGGCAGAAACTCGCTCGGCAGAATGAGACGCCGGGTGCACAGCAGCGCGGCCAGCGCGCCCTCACAGAACTCCCACTGGGGCACCTCGTCGTCCTGCTGGCGCAGGTCATCGAGGATGGCATCGAGCGCGTCGAAGTCGTCGGCGGTCAGGGGCTGGTCGAAGGCGAGGGGCGTTGAAGGCTGGTTCATGGGGCGCGCGGGTCGGGTCTTTATGATGCCCGGCAGTGTAGGCGCTGTTCGAACCGGAAACGCCCGTGTGCACAGCCACCTTTCAGTGAAAGTTTTCATGCTCGAACGCCTCAACGCCCTCTACCCGATTCGCTACACCGCGCTGGCCCTGTGCGTGCTGTTTGCGCTGCTGAGCCTGTTCACCTTGGTGGCCTTCGGGACGGGCCTGGGCTGGCTGCTGCTGTTTGGCGGACTGTCGGCGGTGGGCTGGTACGACCTGCGCCAGAGCAAAAGCTCGCTGCTGCGCAACTACCCGGTGATCGGCCACCTGCGCTACATGCTGGAGACGGTGCGGCCCGAGGTGCGGCAGTACTTTGTGGAGAACGACACCGACGCCACGCCCTTCTCCCGTAACCAGCGCAGCCTGGTTTACGCACGCGCCAAGGGCGAGACCGACAAGCGGCCGTTCGGCACCCAGCTCGACGTGAAGGCCGACGGCTTCGAGTGGCTCAACCACTCGCTCATGCCCACCGCGCTGGACTCGCACGACTTTCGCATCACCATCGGCGGGCCGGCCTGCAAGCAGCCGTATGAGGCCAGCGTATTCAACATTTCGGCCATGAGCTTTGGCGCGCTGTCGGCCAATGCGATCCAGGCACTCAACGCCGGCGCGCTGCGCGGGCGCTTTGCGCACGACACCGGCGAGGGCTCCATTTCCGCCTGGCACCGGCTGCACGGCGGCGACCTGATCTGGGAAATCGGCTCGGGCTATTTCGGCTGCCGCGACGAAGCCGGGCGCTTCAGCGAGGAGCGCTACAAAGCCAACGCGCTGGACCCGCAGGTCAAGATGATCGAGCTCAAGCTCAGCCAGGGCGCCAAGCCGGGGCACGGCGGCGTGCTGCCGGGACCCAAGGTCACACCCGAGATTGCCGCGGCTCGCGGCGTGATGGTGGGGCAGGACTGCGTGAGCCCCGCTGCCCACAGCGCCTTTGCCACGCCGATGGAAATGATGCAGTTCATCGCGCGGCTGCGCGAGCTCTCGGGCGGCAAGCCCACCGGCTTCAAGCTCTGCATCGGCCACCCCTGGGAATGGTTCGCCATCGTCAAGGCCATGCTGGAGACCGGCATTACCCCCGATTTCATCGTGGTGGACGGCGCCGAGGGCGGCACCGGCGCCGCGCCGCTGGAGTTCACCGATCACGTGGGCGCGCCACTGCAGGAAGGGCTGCGCCTGGTGCACAACACGCTGGTGGGCGTGAACCTGCGCGACCGCATCCGCATTGGTGCCTCGGGCAAGGTGGTCAGCGCCTTTGACATCGTGCGCGCGATGGCCATCGGCGCCGACTGGTGCAACAGCGCGCGCGGCTTCATGTTTGCGCTGGGCTGCATCCAGGCCCAGACCTGCCACACCGGCCAGTGCCCCACCGGGGTCACCACGCAAGACCCGATCCGCCAGCAGGCGCTGGTGGTGCCGTCAAAAACCGAGCGCGTTTACAACTTTCACCAGCAAACGCTGCACGCGCTGCAAGAGCTGGTGCAAGCGGCCGGGCTGCAACACCCCAGCGAAATCACGGCCAGCCACATCGTGCGCCGGGTCAACGAGAACGATGTGCGCCTACTGACCACCCTGCTGCCTGGTGTGCCAGCCGGTGCGCTGCTGAAGGACTCCCTGAACGACCTGCACAACGTCTACTGCCACTACTGGCCGCTCGCGCGGGCGGATCGGTTCGGTTTGGTCTGACTGGCTAGCGAAGGCGATGCTCCCCGGCATACCGGGCACACGCCCCCTGCAGCCATCCCAAAAACAGCTCGACGGCCTCACTCTGAACGCCGGCCTTTGGCAGCACCGCGTAGTAACTGGACGCATGCACGCACTCGTGGTTGTGCGCCAGCACGATCTCGCCGCGCTCTAGCAGCTGATCGGCGATCGACCGCCGGGTCAGGGCCACGCCCAGACCCAAGCGCACCGCCTCCAGCAGGTGCGTCGAGTCGGTGAATGCCATGTGCTCCTTGGGCCGCGCCAGGGTCACATCCACCTCCCCCATGGATGAGAGCCAGCCCGCCCAGTTCTCATCGGCGTGCAGCACCGGCAAACGCAACACCTGCGCCAGCTTGAGCGCGGTACGCTTGCCCAGCAACTTGGG
>JAABRA010000247.1 GCA_011391155.1 Burkholderiales bacterium | reverse complement strand
ACAAGCGTGGGGGCGGCAGGCCGCAGCGCCGGGCCGTCCCAAGCAAGGCCAGCCCCCTCGGGGGGCAGCGCAGTACACGCAGTGACAAGCGTGGGGGCGCATACCCTGCATCCGCGCGAGATCCTGCTGGGCGCACAGGCCACCGCGGGGCAGCTCCCGGTCTGCGACCATTACAGCGGGGTCGAGGCGCGCATGCGCAAGAGCCTGCAATTGCAGGCCGAACTGACCGAGGAGTTCGGCGCCTGCGTCTTCGACGTTTCGCTGGACTGTGAAGACGGTGCGCCAGTCGGCGGTGAAGCCGATCATGCGGCGCTGGTCACTGGCCTGGCCTTGAATGCTGCGCCCGACGCCCGCGTCGCGGTGCGGGTGCATCCGGTGGATCACTCCTGCTTTGAAGCCGACATGGCCACCATTGCCGGGCAGGCGGGGCATCGGCTCAGCCACATCATGATTCCCAAGGTGGAATCGGTGGACGACGTGATCCGGGCTGAAAAGGCCTTGATTGCCGCCTCGGCCGGTCATCTGCTGCTGCACGTCCTGATTGAATCGCCGGCTGCGGTGCACCGCGCCTTCGACATTGCCGCCCATCCGCGGGTGCAGAGCCTGAGCTTCGGGCTGATGGATTTTGTGTCGGCGCATGGCGGTGCCATTCCTGCTGACGCCATGTCGTCCTGCGGGCAGTTCACGCATCCGCTGGTGGTGCGCGCAAAGTTGGAGATCGCGTCGGCCTGCCATGCGTATGGCAAGGTGCCTTCGCACGGTGTGGTGACGGAATTCACCGATGCCGCGGCCCTGCGTGCGGCCGCCAGCCGCGCCTCGCGCGAACTGGGCTACACCCGCATGTGGAGCATCCACCCGGACCAGATTCGCCCCATTCTGGCGGCGTTTGCGCCGCTGGAAGGCGAGATCGAACGGGCGTGCCGCATCATCGAAGCCGCAGCGCGCGCCGACTGGGCGCCGACCCGGCTCGATGGGCAGCTGCATGACCGGGCCAGTTACCGCTATTACTGGCAGGTCATCGAGCGGGCCCACCTGACCGGCCGTGCGTTGCCCGATACCATGCAGGCTTATTTTCAGACTCCCTGACCTCCCATGAACGGAAATTCCATGAAGCACCTTGTTGCATCCACCCTGATCTTCCTGGCGCCGGCCTCGGTGCTGGCACAGGCATCGACCGAGGCGGCCCGCAAGCCGGCGACCAAGACCACAAACCAGGCGGCCACCAAGGCCACCCCCAAGAAGCCGCAGAGCGCCAGCCGGATCGAGCTCAACAGCGCTGCCAACCAGGCCGCCGCCGGCATCCGGGCTGCGGATGTTGCGCTGACGCCGGCCGAGCTGGCCATCGCCGAGCGCGTCCACACCGGGACGATGCCCTGTGAACTCGGCGCATCGGTGTCGCTGGAGGCGGACCCCAGGATGCCGGGCTACTTCACCCTGAAGGGCAAGGGCTACAGCTACCGCATGCATCCGGTGGTCACCAGCACCGGTGCAATCCGGCTGGAAGACCAGCACGACGGCGGCGCGGTCTGGCTGCAGCTGTCGAACAAGTCGATGCTGATGGACCAGAAGCTGGGCAAGCGTCTGGCGGACGAATGTTCCAGCCCGGCCCAGGTGGCCGTGGCTGAAGCCCTCAAGACGAACCCGGCTCCCAGCTTGCTGGATATGTCGACTCCCGCGAACTGCGGCAAGGCGAAGTGCTGATTTGATAGCGATGTATGACCATTTGACGCTGGGTATAGCGGTTTTTGGTTCTGTTTTGAGTGTGAATGGACTTTTGGAGAAGAAACATGTTGAAAGCCTACCGTGACCATGTCGCCGAACGCGCCGCGCTCGGCATCCCCCCGTTGCCGCTGTCGGCGAAGCAGACCGGCGAACTCGTCGAACTGCTAAAGAGTCCGCCCGCTGGTGAAGAGTCCACCCTGGTGGACCTGATCACCCACCGCGTGCCGGCCGGTGTGGACGATGCCGCCAAGGTCAAGGCGTCCTACCTGGCTGCCGTGGCCCATGGCACCGAAAAATGCCCGCTGATCAGCCGCGAAAAGGCCACGGAACTGCTGGGAACCATGCTCGGCGGCTACAACATCAGCCCGCTGGTGGACCTGCTCGACGACGTGGCCGTGGCCGAGGTCGCCGCCAACGGGCTCAAGAAGACCCTGCTGATGTTCGACCAGTTCCATGACGTCAAGGACAAGGCCGACAAGGGCAATGCCCACGCCAAGGCCGTGCTGCAGAGCTGGGCCGATGCCGAATGGTTCACCAGCCGGCCCGAAGTGCCCAAAAGCATCACCGTCAGCATCTTCAAGGTGCCCGGCGAAATCAACACCGACGACCTGTCGCCCGCGCCCGACGCGTTCAGCCGTCCCGACATCCCGATGCACGCGCTGGCCATGCACAAGAACGCGCGCCCCGGCCTCGACCCCCGCGCCATGCCCGAGGAAGACGGCAAGCGTGGCCCGGTGAAGTTCATCGAGGACCTGCGCGCGCGCGGCAACCTGGTGGCCTATGTGGGCGACGTGGTCGGCACGGGCTCTTCGCGCAAATCCGCCACCAATTCGGTGCTGTGGTTCACGGGCGAAGATATCCCCT
>JAABRA010000246.1 GCA_011391155.1 Burkholderiales bacterium | reverse complement strand
CTTTCGGCCCTGGCCTTGTTCTTCTTCACCGCGGTGGCGGGGCGCCTGTGGTGCGGCTACACCTGTCCGCAGACCGTGTACACCGAGATCTTCATGTGGGTCGAGCGCCAGTTCGAAGGCGACCGCATCGCCCGCATGCGGCTGGACCAGGCACCCTGGTCGGCAGAGAAGATCGCCCGCAAGGGCGCCACGCAACTCGCCTGGGTGGCCATCGGGCTGTTCACGGGCTTCAGCTTCGTCGGCTACTTCACGCCGATCCGCGAGTTGAGCCAGGCGGTGCTGAGCTCGAGCGTGACGCCCTGGAACGGCTTCTGGATCCTGTTCTACGGCGCTGCCACCTACGGCAATGCGGGCTACCTGCGCGAGCAGATGTGCAAGTACATGTGCCCCTACGCCCGCTTCCAGAGCGCGCTGATCGACAAGGACTCGCTGATCATCACCTACGACAGCGCCCGCGGCGACCCGCGCGGCTCGCGCTCACGCAAGCAGAGCGCCGCCGCCCAGGGGCTGGGCGACTGCATCGACTGCACGCTGTGCGTGCAGGTCTGCCCCACCGGCATCGACATCCGCGACGGCCTGCAGAACGAGTGCATCGGCTGCGCCGCCTGCATCGATGTCTGCAACGACGTGATGGTCAAGATGGACTACCCGAAAGGCCTGATCCGCTACTCCACCGAGAACGGCGTGGTCCACGGCTGGTCGAAGCTGCAGATGTTCAAGCGCGCCCTGCGGCCCCGTGTGCTGATCTACGGCGCCGTGCTGTCCGTCGCCAGCGTGGCCTTTGCCGCGAGCGTGGCGCTGCGCAGCCCGTTCCAGGTCGACGTGGTGAAGGACCGCGGCGCGCTGGCCCGGGTCGTCGAGGACGGGGCGATCGAGAACGTCTACCGCCTGCAGATCATGAACCGCACCGAACTGCCGCAGACCTACCGCATCGGTGCCCAGGGCATCACCGGCCTGCAGGTGCAGACCTCGGAGGTCACTGCACCACCGGCAGGCATCCGTTCGGTGGTCGTCAGCCTGCGCCTGCCCTACAGCGCTGCGCAGCCCCTGCTCGGGCAATCGGCCCCGGTGCACTTCGAGGTGAGCCAGCTCGACGGCAGCCGCACCGCCGCGGCCGTGCAGCGCGAGAAGTCGACCTTCTTCGTCCCGCGTTGAGCCGCACGCGGCACGCGTCGAGCCTCAAGTCACAGACCGGTCCACGAACATCGGAAACAGCACGTCGTCTTCGAGTTGCATGTGCAGCGTCAGGTCATCGAACAGCTTGCCGATGGCAGCGCGCAGTGCCGCGACCTCGGACTCGGTGCCTGCGGGGGCCGCCAGGTCCGCCAGTCGGCGTTCCAGCTCGGCCGCCACGTCGGCGTGAGAGAGGTGTTCGGCCTGCATGTCTTCGATCAGGTGCGCGATCAAGGTGTTGCCGCCTTGTTCCATCATCGGGAACAGGCGCATCTCCTCCTTGAACATGTGCATGTCGAGCGCCTGGGCCATCAGGTCGAGGTCATCGGCCAGCGTCGGCGTCGTGCCCTTGGCTTCGAGTTGGCGTGCCAGCCCCACGATCCCCGGCAACTCTCGACGGTGGGTCTCGTGGAAGCGTGTCAGGATGTGGTCGATCAGTTCTGGTGCAGTCGTCGGCACGGTCATGTCTTGCTCCCTCGATGATCGGCATGGTGGCTGCGCCACGCCGGGCGCTGCCTGATCCTAGCGAAGATGGCGATCGCCCCTGCATGCGCCGCACCGGCATGACGGGTGCGCTGCCAGCCCCGCATTCGACTTCGGTCGCGAGAGCTCGTTGGTTGCACGAGGATGCGGTTCGACCTTGGCAGCATCGGTGCTGGATCTTCCCGCGGGACCCTCACTTCCAGGCCAAGGCCGGGCGAATCCTGGACCTGCATGAGCGGCGCTGGCAAGGACAGGCTCTGCGCCACGAAGAGTTCGTCATCTGCGACCACCGGCATCGCGCCCTTCGAGCGTCTGGTTGAACAGGTCATGAGCCAGGCGCCGAACAAGGCACTGCCGGCCAGGGTGATGACCGCACGCGGCAGAACCACCACGGTGGCCAAGGTGGTGAAGCCCATGAACAGCCCTGGCCCCGCCGCCCCTGCACTTTCGACCCGGGTCTGCAGCGCTGCCGCATCGAAGCGATCACGCCGGGCCAGGGCGAAGGTGATGGCCAACTCCAGCACCAGCACCAGGACCAGCATCAGGCCCAGCACCCAGCGCAGCGCCGTCTTGTGCATCACGAGGCGCTTTCGCCTGACGTTTCGGCCGACCCATGGCGGCGGTTGATGGCGTAGCCATCGACCTTGCCCTTGAACGGCATCAGCAGCATGCCGTCCAGGCGCGCCACCTCGCGCGGATCGGTGTGGCCGCGGAGGCCGATGACGATGGCGTCATGGCCGGCGCGCGGTTGGGCGCGGTAGGTGCCGAAGAGCCGGTCCCACCAGGGCAGGTTGAAGCCGAAGTTGGCGTTGGTCTCGTCGTCTTCGACCGAGTGGTGCACGCGGTGCATGTCCGGCGTGACGACGAACCATCGCA
Organism: Burkholderiales bacterium; assembly: GCA_011391155.1. Taxonomy (GTDB): domain Bacteria; phylum Pseudomonadota; class Gammaproteobacteria; order Burkholderiales; family Burkholderiaceae_C; genus JAABQG01. The sequence goes on along the minus strand of JAABRA010000246.1, from coordinate 56 downwards.
AGACCCGGTCCACCCCGGCCGGCAGGCGGATGTTGCCGTGGTTGAACATCGCCGTG
>JAABRA010000245.1 GCA_011391155.1 Burkholderiales bacterium | reverse complement strand
TCGCCGACCAAAGGTCACAAAAGCCCGGCCTGATGATGGCCAGCATCTATCGCACGCTGCTGCGCGAGATCGAACGCGACAACTTCCAGGTGCTGCACCAGCGCATCGCGCTCACCCCGCTGCGTAAGCTGTGGCTGGCGTGGAAGGTGCAGGCGCTCGGGATTCTGTAGTGCGCGTCGCGATCGTCGGCGGCGGTTGGGCTGGCATGGCGGCGGCGGTGTCGGCGGCGCAGGCCGGGCATGGCGTCACCGTCTTTGAAGCCGCGCGCACGCTGGGCGGTCGGGCGCGCGCCGTGCCGGTCACGCTGCCGGACGGGCGCCAGGCCGTGCTCGACAACGGCCAGCACATCCTGATTGGCGCCTACACCGACACCCTGCGCCTGCTGCGCCTCGTTGGCGTGGAGCCGGACCAGGCCTTATTGCGCCTGCCGCTGGCGCTGGCTTTCCCCGACGGCACCGGGTTGACGCTGCCTGACGGGCCCGCGCCCTGGGACGCTATCGCCGGCATCCTGCGCGCCCGCGGCTGGAGCTGGCTTGACAAGCTCGCCCTGCTGCGCACGGCCACCGGCTGGCAATTGCGCGGCTTTACCTGCGCCAGCAGCGCCAGCGTGGCCGACCTGTGCGCCCCGCTCAGCCAGAGGCTCCGGGACGAGTTCATCGAACCGCTGTGCGTCTCGGCGCTCAACACCCCCGCCAGCGCAGCCAGCGGCCGGGTGTTCCTGCGGGTGTTGAAAGACGCCCTGTTCGGCCCACGCGGCGGCTCCAACCTGCTGTTGCCGCGCGTGGACCTGGGCCGCCTGTTTCCCGAACCGGCGTCGCTCTGGCTGACCCGGCAGGGCCATCGTGTGCTGACGGGCCAGCGGGTGCGCTCGCTGCAATGCGACTCCGGTTCCCGCTCCAGCGCCGGCTGGCGCATCAACGACGAGGTGTTCGACCGCGTCCTTCTCGCAACGTCCGCGACAGAAGCGGTTCGGCTCTGTGACGAGACCTCTGCCGAGGCCACTGAAACCCGGGCCACGGACCTGCAGGCCTGGGCCACCCGCGCGGGCGCGCTGCACCATGAAGCCATCACCACGGTCTATGCGATGGCCCACACGGGCCTGCCCCGTCCGATGCTGGCGCTGCGGGCGGACCGGGACCACCCGGCGCAGTTCGTGTTCGACCGTGGCCAGCTCGGCGGCCCCGCAGGCTTGCTGGCCTTCGTCATCAGCGCCAGCACCGGCGAACGTGAAACGCTGCAGGCGCGGGTGGCGTCCCAGGCGCTGGCGCAGCTGGGCCGGGTGGTGCAACCCGTCCAGACGCTCACCGAGCGCCGCGCCACGTTCGCCTGCACGCCCGGGCTCGCGCGGCCCGCAATGCGCATCACGGGCGGGCTCTGTGCCTGTGGCGACTATGTCGACGGGCCGTACCCGGCCACCCTGGAGGGCGCCGTGCGCACCGGCTGGGCCGCCGGTTGCCTGCCCTGAATTTGCACTGAATCAACAAATGGCTTCGCCGATGTGGCCGCAGGTCACGGTACGGCGTAGGATTGAACCGGAACTTGGGTAGCGCTCTGGCGCCTTCAGCGCACAGGTGCCGTCGCCCTGAACCTGATCAAGGAGCTTTCGTGGCCCATGAAGAACTGCAAAGTCTGCTGCACAAAATGGCGGATACCAACGCCTCTGATCTGTTCCTGACCACCGGCGCGCCGCCCCACATCAAGGTCAATGGCGAGTCCTGGCCGCTGTCCCTGCCCATCCTGGCGCCGGACCACGCCGGTGTTCTGGCCTATTCCGTGATGACGGCTGCGCAGATCGCCGAGTTCGAACGGTCGCTGGAATGCAACCTGTCTTACACGGCACCGGGCCTTGGGCGCTTTCGCATCAGCGTGTACCGCCAGCGCGGCCAGACGGCCATGGTGGCGCGCCGCATCAACGTGACAATTCCCGACTTCGCCGAACTCGGCCTCCCTCCGGTGGTCCGCGATCTGGCCCTGTTGCGGCGCGGCCTGCTGCTGGTCGTGGGTTCCGCCGGATCGGGCAAGAGCACCACCTTGGCTTCGATGATTGACTACCGGGCGCACAACAGCCAGGGCCATATCCTCACCGTGGAAGACCCGATCGAGTTCCTGTTCACCCATGACAAGTGCACGGTTGACCAGCGCGAAGTCGGCGTCGATACCCACAGCTTCGCCGATGCGCTGCGCAATGCGATGCGCCAGGCGCCCGACATGATCATGATCGGCGAGATCCGCGACCGCGAAACCATGGAGCACGCCCTGGCCTACTCCGAGACCGGGCACCTGTGCGTCTCCACGCTGCACGCTGCCAATGCCAGTCAGGCCCTCAAGCGCATCGTCAACTTCTTCCCGGAGGGCATGCACCAGCAGTTGCGCATGGACCTGTCGCTGAACCTGCAAGCCATCATTTCGCAGCGCCTGCTGCCGGCCATTGAAGGCGGGCGCGTGCTGGCCACTGAAACCCTGCTGCACTCAGCCTACGTTGCGGATCTGATCCTCAAGGGTTCCGTGGAGGAGCTCAAGCAGGCGATTGAAAAAAGCAGCGTGGTGGGCATGCACACCTTTGACCAGGTGCTGATGGAACTGGTCAAGGCC
>JAABRA010000244.1 GCA_011391155.1 Burkholderiales bacterium | reverse complement strand
CGTCGCGCACTACCACACGGCCGTTGACCACGGTGTACGCCGCCTGCGGGCTGGCGCACAGCAGCAGCGCGCCCACCGGGTCGTGCACCGCGCCGCCGGCAAAGGCCAGGGTGCGCAGGTCGTACAGCGCCAGGTCGGCGCACATGCCCGGCGCCAGGTGGCCGACGTCGGCGCGGCCCAGCACCTCGGCGCCGCCGCGCGTGGCCAGCGTCAGGGCGTCGCGCGCCGTCATCGCGGCCGGGCCGAGGTCGCAGCCGAAGAAGCTGCGGCGCACGCCGTCGGCGCCGGCGCGGATTTCGGGTGCCTGCAGGGCGCGGCCGACGCGGGCCAGCAACAGGGCCTGGCGCGCTTCGTTGACCATGTGGGCGGCGTCGTTGCTGGCGCTGCCGTCCACACCCAGGCCAACCGGCACGCCGGCGTCCAGCAAGCGGCGGACCGGCGCAATGCCGCTGGCCAGGCGCATGTTGCTGCACGGGCAGTGCGCCACGCCGGTGCGGCTGGCGGCAAACAGGCTGATGCCGGCCTCGTCGAGTTTCACGCAGTGGGCGTGCCACACGTCGGAGCCCAGCCAGCCCAGGTCCTGCGCGTATTCGGCGGGGGTGCAGTTGAACTTTTCGCGGCTGTAGGCGATGTCGTGGTCGTTCTCGGCAAGGTGGGTGTGCAGGCGCACACCCTGACCGGTGAAGCTGCGCGCCAGCCGGGCCGATTCGCGCATCAGGTCGCGGCTGACGGAAAACGGCGAGCAAGGCGCAACCGCCACGTTGACCATCGCGCCGTGTCGGGCGTCGTGCCAGGTCTCGATCAGCCGCTGCGTGTCTTTCAGGATGAACGGTTCGTCCTCCACGACGCGGTCCGGCGGCAGGCCGCCAGAACTCTGGCCCACGCTCATGCTGCCGCGCGTGGCGACGAAGCGCATGCCGATCTGCTGCGCCGCCTCGATGCTGTCGTCCAGCCGCACCCCGTTCGGGTAAATGTAGAGGTGGTCGCTGCTGGTGGTGCAGCCCGAGAGCAGCAGTTCGGCCATCGCCACCTGGGTGCTGACCTGCACCATCTCGGGCGTCAGGCCGGCCCAGATCGGGTACAGCCCGCGCAGCCAGCTGAACAACTCGGCGTCCTGTACCGCGGGAATCGCCCGTGTGAGCGATTGATACATGTGGTGGTGCGTGTTCACCAGCCCCGGCATCACCAGGTGGCCGCGCGCGTCAATCACCTCGTTGGCGGTCTGCGGCAGGCCGGCCGCAGGGCCGATGGCCTCGATCAAGTTGCCGCGGATAAAGATAGACGCATCGGCGAGTTCGCGTCTCGCCTCGTCAAAGGTCGCCACGCAGCGGGCATTGCGGATCAGCAGGGTACTCATGTTTCAGAAGCTTACCCGGGTTCGGGTGGCGGTGAGGAGGCGAAAGCCGTGACCACAAAATCCACAAAGGCGCGCACCCGGGCTGCCGTCTGATGCCGTTGCGGGTAGACCGCATGAATATCGGCAGGCGGCGTCTGCCAGTCCTCCAGCACCTGCGCCAGGCGACCGCTCTGGAGGTACCTGGCGATGTCCCACTCGGCACGCATCAGATTGCCGTGGCCATCGAGCGCCCATCGCCCTGGCAGTTCGGGCCCTGCGCACCCCTGTCCAGCGTTTCCGCGGCTTTCTGGCCGTGGAGCGCTCAAACTGTCCGCAGTTTGATTCTGGTCAATGTCAGGCGCGAATTTGCACGGCACAGTCAGCTTCATCATGTTGCCGTTCAATTCATTCGATATTTCTGCCGAAGTCGAGACCCTGGTCCCGGGGACGCCCTTGTTATGGCGTTCCGTGGCGATGGATCAAGTCCTGCACGTGGATTCCGGCCGTGTGGCCCTGGGGCTGATGGAGGGTGAGGTGCTGGCCCACCAGCTGGGCGTGGTCGAAGGCCCGTTCTGGCTGGAAGCCACGGCGGCCGTGCTGGGCCTGCCCAGTGCGGTAGACGGTGTGGCGGAAACCGCCGTGACGCTGCGCCGGGTGCCGCTGTCGGTTTTCCAGGCCAGCCTGGATGCCTTGCCCAAGGCGGCGCTGGCGGTGCTGCACGACGTGGCGTTAGCCCATCGCCAGCAGACGGAGCTGGCCGTGAGCCGTCTGGCCAAGGACGCCGAGGCCCGGTGCGCCGAATGGCTGCTGCGCCATGCCGAGCCGGCGGGCGAGGCGGGCTCGCTTTCCGTGATGCTGCGCCAGCGCAAGCGGCTGATTGCGCAGCAGCTGGGCATCGCGCCTGAAACGCTGTCGCGCGTGCTGCGCCACCTGCGTGAACAGAGCCTGATCAGCGGCTCGGGCCGCATTGTCAATCTGGTCGATCCAGGCGGCCTGCGGTCGCTTGCGGGCGTTTGAGTTCAGCCGTCCAGCAGCGTACTGGCCCGGTGCGGCTATTTGTCGGCATGCCCGTCTGTGGGTCATCCGACCCGACAGCGTTGAACGATATGTTTTTGATAGCAAACAAAGACCATTCCACGCTGGGATAGTGCACAAATCACTTAATTTTTTCGGGTGAAGGCATCCCCAGGGGGTACTGGCGCGCGGGGATCACCCGGAAAGACCGCCTGACCTCAGCGCAGGCGCTGCGGTGACAGCGCCGCC
>JAABRA010000243.1 GCA_011391155.1 Burkholderiales bacterium | reverse complement strand
GGCCGAAGTGCGCGACAGCGTGCGCGCGCGGCTGGTGGCCCAGCGTGCGGCCGAACTCGCGAGCGAAGCAGGCGCCAAACAACTGGCCGACTGGAAAGCGGGCGCGGATGCGTCGGGCATGCCGGCGTCGGTGATCATTTCGCGGGAAGATCCCAAAGGGTTGCCCGCGGCGCTGCTCAAGGTGGCATTGAGTACCGATCCGGCGCAATTGCCGGCCTGGGCTGGTGTGAGCCTGGGTGATCAGGGCTACGCGGTGGTGAAGGTCGAAAAAGTCCTGCCCCGGGCCAAGCGCGATACGGCGGCGCCCAATCAGGAAGTGGCGCAATACACCCAGTGGTGGACCGCTGCTGAAAGCCAGGCCTACTACGAGATGCTCAAGGAGCAGTTCCGCGTCAAGCTCATGGTGCCCGCGCCGCAACGCTGAACCCGTTCTTCTATCGCGTAACCCGCTCAGGAACACGCTATAATGCAAGGCTTGCGGTGGCTGTAGCTCAGTTGGTAGAGTCCAGGATTGTGATTCCTGTTGTCGTGGGTTCGAGCCCCATCAGCCACCCCATATGATTCAAGTACTTAGCCCGGTTTCGACCGGGCTTTGTCGTTTCTGGCCGGTGCGTGAAGCCCCTGTGTAGCCCTCAGTGGGTCACGAATGTCAGGGCAGGAAGCAGGCTGACGCGAAGATCGAGGCGTTTTGCAACGCGCGCAAGTCCAGTAACCCATATCAGGCTGCCTGTCATGGACCACCAACACGAGCTCACCGGGGCGAAGCCACAAGCCTGGTCGCTGGATTCGCTCAACGAATCGAAAGCGGATCTGACAATGGTCTGCTGGACGCAGTTGCTCCGGGAGGCGGAGCCGGAAACGGTGGGGCCGCAGCTGCCGTTCGATCCATTGCCAGAGAACATTTCGCCCGAGCAGTTGTTGACGTAAGGTTCCGCGGCGCACCTGCTGTTCAACGGCGCAATGTCCTCGCTGGCGTTTCCAGGCCAGCCTCAGGTACGGACAGCTCGCGCCGCTCCGCCGCACTTTGAGCGCCCAGATCGAGCAGCCGCATCACGTCCAGCGCCTGCGTCGCGGGCACCGGGTTGGGTGCCAGGCCCCGCAATGCATCACGGATGCCGGCGTAAAAATCCGGATAACGTCCCGGCGCCGTTGGCCAGTCTTGTTCCGTCGGTGCGGCATTTGGTGGCGCGTCGGTCTCCAGCACGGCCAGCCGTCCCACCGCTGGATCGTGCCCCCAGGCCTGCGGGCGCGCGGCGTCGGGTCTTTGCCCGGCTTTGAGTGCGTCTTCCTGCCGGTCCAGGCCCGACTTCACCCAGCTGCCCCGGGTGCCGTGCAGTGCAAAACGGGGGCCGGGCAGGGCGGACAGCGCACTGCCATGCAGATCGGCGCGCAGGCCACCGGCCCAGCGCAGGCGGGCATGGAACAGATCGGCGGTCTGGGCGCCGTCGCGCGCCGTCACCAGGTCGGCAGCGATCGCCACCGGCCGTCCGAACAGCTGCAAGGCCTGATCGAGCAGATGGGGGCCCAGGTCCATCCACAGGCCAGCGCCCGGCCCGTCCGCGTCGCGCCAGCGCGCCGGGACCACGGGGCGGAAGCGGTCAAAGTGCATCTGGGCGTGGACGATGCGGCCCAGTCGGCCACTCTTGACCAGCGCTTGCGCGGTCAGCATGTCGCCGTCCCAGCGCCGGTTGTGGAACACACTCAGCAGCAGGCCCCGCTGCCGGGCCACGGCGATCAGCTGTTCGGCCTGGGCCGCGTTCAGGGTGAAGGGCTTGTCCACGACCACCGCACATCCCGCCTGCAACGCGGCCAGGGCCAAGGGGTGGTGGCTGTCGTTGGGGGTGGCGATGACCACGAGGTCGATGTCATCGCGGGCCAGCATCGCTCGGGCGTCCGGTTCCACCGTCATGCCCGGGCCCAGCGCCGCGTGAACCGCTTCGGGCCGGCTGCTCACCACGGCCACCAGATCGAGCCCGGGTGTGCTCCTGACCAGCGGCCCATGGAACACCTGGCTGGAGCCTCCCCAGCCGATCAGGCCCACGCGAATCGTTTTCTGGGGGGAAGCTGGTGGTTTCATGGCCCGTTTGTACACGCGTCGCATCGTCCCGCGCCGCGTGCTCAGACGCTCAGTTCACCAGCACCAGCTTGCCCTTGACGGATCGCGAACCCATGATGGCGTAGGCTTTGTGCAGTTCGCTCATGGGCAGCGTCTGGTCGATCATGGGTTTGACCTGGCCCTTGGCGTACATGCCCGCCAGCGTCTGCATCATCTGGGCGTTGGCTTGCGGCTCGCGGCGCGCGAAGTCGCCCCAGAACACGCCAACGATGCTGGCGCCCTTGAGCAGGGTCAGGTTCAGCGGCAGGCTGGGGATGGGGCCGCTGGCAAAGCCCACCACCAGGTAACGTCCGCGCCAGGCGATGGAGCGGAACGCGGGCTCGGCGAAGTCACCGCCCACGGGGTCGTAGATCACGTCGGGGCCCTTGCCGTCGGTGAGGCGCTTGATCTCGTCGCGCAGGCCCGACTGGGGGGTGTGCACGGTGTAGTTGATGGTCGCGTCGGCGCCCAGCTGTTGGCAGAGTGCGCATTTTTCGTCGGTGG
>JAABRA010000253.1 GCA_011391155.1 Burkholderiales bacterium | reverse complement strand
CCAACCCGCTCAAGTGCGGCCCGAATCAACCGCGCATCGCGGCCGATCAGCACGACCGTCCGGGCAAACTGCGCCACCGGCTGCACCAGGGGGGCGAAGTCCTGCCCTTTGCCCTCGCCGCCGAGGATCACCACGACCTTGCGGTCCGCGCCCAGCCCGTTCAGGGCCGCCACCGTGGCGCCGACATTCGTGCCCTTGCTGTCGTCGAAATACTCCACGTCCTGCACCACGCCAAGCGGCTCGACGCGATGCGGCTCTCCGCGATATTCCCGCAGTCCATACAGCATGGGGGCCAGGCTGCAACCCGCCGTACCGGCCAGCGCCAGCGCCGCCAGCGCATTGACCGCGTTGTGCCGGCCGCGGATGCGCAAGGCGTCGGCGGGCATCAGGCGCTGGATGTGCAGTTCTTCCACGTCATCCTTGCGGCGTCGGCGCGTCTCATCGGCTTGCAGAGCCCGGACCAGCCAGACCATGCCATTGACCGATTCGATGCCGAAGTCTCCGGGACGCTTCGGCATGTCACCCCCAAAAGTGATGATTTCGCGTTCAACCGGTCGCTGCGCCCGCACCCGAACCGGTGCGGGCCGCAAGGCCATGACTCGCGGATCCTCACGGTTCAGCACCAGCAGCCCCTGCTGGCCGAAAACCCTGGCCTTGGCTGCGGCGTAAGCGTCCATGCTGCCATGCCAGTCCAGGTGATCCTGCGTCAGGTTGAGCACGGTCGCCGCGGTGGGCTCGAAGTTGCTGGCGCTGTCGAGCTGGAAGCTGGACAGCTCCAGCACCCAGACTTCGGGCAACGCATCCGTGTCCAGGCATGCGCCCAGCGTGTCGAGCAGCGTCGGGCCGATATTGCCCGCGACCACCACCGACTTGCCGGCGCGCTCGACGAGCTGCCCCGTCAGGGAAGTCACGGTGGTCTTGCCATTGGTGCCCGTGATGCCCAGAACCTGCGGCTTGTAGCCACGGCTGGCGGCCAGGTCAGCCAGCGCCTGGGAGAACAGGCTCAGCTCCCCGCCCGTCCACAGGCCCCGGGCTTGTGCTGCGTCCTGCAGGCTGGAAACCGCAGCCGGCGAAAGCCCCGGACTGCGGAATACGGCGCGAATGGGCGAACTCTCCAGCAGGCCAGCGGTCAGCTCGCCGCTCAGAAATCGGGCATGGGGCAGTTCCTGACGCAGCGCCGCAAGCCCGGGAGGCTCAACCCGCGTGTCGGCAACCGTCACGCGTGCGCCCGATCGGACGCACCAGCGCGCCATCGCCAGACCCGAGGCGCCGAGCCCCAGGATCAGAACGTCTTGATCACGCAGTTCGTTCATGCGCTATCTCAGCTTCAGCGTCGAGAGACCAACCAGGCACAGCAGCATGGTGATGATCCAGAAGCGCACCACCACCTGCGTCTCCTTCCAGCCGCTCTTTTCGAAGTGATGGTGCAGCGGCGCCATCTTCAGGATGCGGCGACCGGTGCCGAATTTGCGTTTGGTGTACTTGAAGTAGCTCACCTGCAGCATCACCGAGAGGGCCTCGACCACGAAAATGCCCCCCATGATGGCCAGCACGATCTCCTGGCGCACGATCACGGCCACGGTTCCCAGCGCCGCGCCGAGGGCCAACGCGCCCACATCCCCCATGAATACCTGCGCCGGATGGGTGTTGAACCAGAGGAATGCCAGCCCGGAGCCCGCCATGGCCGCGCAAAAAATCATCAGTTCGCCGGCCCCCGCAATATGCGGAAGAAACAGGTAGCGGGAAAACACCGCGCTGCCCGTGACGTAGGCGAACAGGCCGAGCACGGACCCGACCATAACCACCGGCATGATGGCCAGACCGTCTAGCCCGTCCGTCAGATTCACGGCGTTGCTGGAGCCCACAATCACGAGGTAGGTGAGCAGCACAAAACCCAGCACCCCCAACGGGTAGCTGATTTCCTTGAAGAACGGCACCATCAGGCCGGCCTTGGGCGGCAGGTTGACATCAAATCCGGATCGCACCCAGTTGAAAAACAACTCCAGCACGCGCAGGTTGGAATTCTCGGAAATGCTGAAAACCAGGTACAGCGCGGCCATCAGGCCCACCACCGACTGCCAAAAGTACTTTTCACGCGAGCGCATGCCCTCGGGGTCCTTGTTGACGACCTTGCGCCAGTCGTCGACCCAGCCGATGGCCCCAAAACCCAGCGTCACCAGCAGGACGATCCAGACAAACCGGTTGGTCAGGTCGGCCCACAACAGGGTGGCAATCGCAATGGACAGCAGGATCAGCACCCCGCCCATCGTGGGCGTGCCGCTCTTGCTCAGGTGAGACTCCATCGCATAGCCGCGGATCGGCTGGCCGATCTTGAGCGCCGTCAGGCGGCGAATCACGGGCGGCCCGGCGATCAGGCCAATCAGCAGCGCGGTGAGCGCAGCCATGACCGCCCGCAACGTGAGGTACTGGAAAACGCGGAAGAACCCGAATTCCGGAGACAGGGTCTGAAGCCACTGGGCCAGGCTAGGCAACATGGGCAGGCCCCTCCTGTTGCGCACGCGCGTGCTGGACGATGGCGTCCAACACGCGCTCCATGCGCATGAACCGCGAACCCTTGATGACGACGCTGCCGACACCCGGCAGGGCTGACAGAACTTCCGCGATCAACGTGGCGATGTCGGAAAAATGCCGTGCGCCCGCAAAACGGCTCCCGACGTGGGTCGACAAATCACCGAGCGTGAACACTTGATCGATGCCGCGCTCGCGGGCATGCGCGCCCACCTCGGCATGAAACAGTGCCCCCTGGTCGCCGACCTCGCCCATGTCCCCCAGCACCAGCAGGCGCGCCGGAGGCAGTTCAGCCAGGACGTCGATCGCGGCACGCACGGAATCGGGATTGGCGTTGTAGCTGTCGTCCACCACCGTGATGGAACGGCCGTCCATGCGAATGCTGAAGGCCCTCGAACGCCCCTTGACAGGCTCGAACGCCTCAAGACCGCTGCGAATCGCCGCCAGCGACACGCCCGCGGCCAGCGCACAGGTCACCGCGGCCAGCGCATTCCTGACGTTGTGCCGGCCCGCGATGTTCAGCCGAAACGCCAGTTCGCCTGCGGGTGTTCTTGCCTGCACCGACCACGCGCCATCGTGCCACCGTCCTGCGCCCTGGACATCGGCCGCAGCCGTGTCCGGCGAGTCGGTGAACGTCATGCGGGGGCGTCCGGCGCACAGGGCCTCCCAGAGGGCGCCATACGCGTCTCCGTGCGGAAATACCGCACAGCCCTGCGGGCCCAGAGCCTCAATGACCGCCCCGTTTTCACGAGCCACGGCCTCCACGGTGGCCATGAACTCCAGATGCTCGCGCTGGGCGTTGTTGACCAGCGCCACGGTCGGGCGGGCCATGCCGGCCAGGAGCGCGATCTCGCCGGGGTGGTTCATGCCCAGTTCAACCACCGCCACCTGGTGCGTGGCGCGCAGTCGCAGCAAGGTCAGGGGGACGCCGATGTCATTGTTGAGGTTGCCCTGGGTCGCCAGCGCGGCGTCGCCTCTCCAGGCCCTCAGGATCGACGCCATCATCTGCGTCACGGTGGTCTTGCCATTACTGCCGGTCACGGCAATCAGCGGCAGGTCGAACTGGCGCCGCCATGCTCCCGCCAGGACACCCAGCGCCGCCTTCGCGTCAGGCACCACCAGACCGGGCAGACCGGCCTGCTCCAGACGTGCCTGCGACGCCGCATCGCACAGGGCCGCGGCGGCGCCCTGGCCCGCGGCCTGCGCCAGGAACTGGCTGCCATCGAACCGCTCGCCCTTGAGCGCGACGAAAAGATCGCCCGGCGCCAGGGTTCGGCTGTCGGTGTGAACACGACTCACCGTAACGGTGCCGTCGCCGACCAGACGGCTTCCCGCAATCCAGGCCTGCGCCTGCTGGAGCGTCATCATCGGCGTCACGCCTGCGCTCCTTCACGCAGACCCAGGCCAAAGCGACGACGCTGCAGCGCGACCAGGGCCTCGGTCAGGTCGGAAAACGGGCGCCGGACCCCTTTGATTTCCTGATAGTCCTCATGGCCCTTGCCTGCCAGCAAGACCACGTCGCGGGCCATGGCTTGGGACAGCGCATGCCCGATGGCCGTGGCACGATCCGCCTCCACGTGCGTATTGCCGACATTCTTGAGCCCCTGCTGGATCTCGCGAATGATGGCGTCAGGTTTTTCAGAACGCGGGTTGTCGCTGGTGAGAACGACGCGGTCAGCACCATTTTCGGCCACGGAACCCATCACCGGCCGCTTGCCGGGGTCACGGTCGCCACCACAGCCAAAGAGGCACCAGAGCTGACCCTGGCGTTGATCCGCGACGGTTCGCAACGCTCCCAAGGCCTTCTCCAGCGCATCCGGCGTATGCGCGTAATCCACCACAACCAGCGGCTGGTCCGGCTGTGAAATGCACTCCATGCGGCCCGGCACCGGCAGCAAGGTGCTGCAGGCCCGAACGGCTGGCGCCAAGGGAACGCCGAGGGCACGCATGGCACCAAGGACGCCCAGCAGGTTTGAAACGTTGTACTGTCCGATCAGGTGGGTCCGCAGGAGATGCGTCTCGGCCTGCTCGGCCACCGTGAAAAACAAGCCATGTTCATCGAAGCCCACATCACGGGCCTGCAGGCGGGCAGCCTTGGTGCAGGAAATCGTCCACAGGTCCACCCCACCCCCGGACAGGACTCTGGCCAGGTCTGCCCCCCTGGGATCGTCCAGATTGACCACGGCGGCCTGCAAGCCAGGCCAGGCAAAAAGCTCAAGCTTGGCCTGCCAATACGCCTCCATCGAGCCGTGATAGTCCAGATGGTCCTGCGTGAAGTTCGTGAAGACCGCCACCTTGATCCGTGAGCCATCCAGCCTGCGCTCGGCCAGGCCGATGGACGAGGCTTCGATGGCGCAAGCGTGAACACCCTCATCCAGAAAGCGGCGAAAGTGTTGCTGGAGCAAGACCGGGTCCGGCGTGGTCATGCCCGTCGATTCCACCTGGGGAGGGCGTCCGATCCCGAGCGTTCCGACCATTGCGCAGGGCAGCGTCAGGGGCTGCTCCAGTGCCGTCAGGGCCTGCGCCAGCCACCAGGCGGTGGAGGTCTTGCCATTGGTGCCGGTCACGGCAATCACATCGAGCTGTTCTGAAGGCTCCCGGTAATAGGCGCTGGCGAGCGGGCCGGTTGCCGCCTTCAGGGACGCGTAGCTGGCTACGGCTTCATCGTCAAATCCGAAGCGCTCCACGCCGACCTGCTCAACCAGGCAGGCGCCAGCCCCTTGCTGCAAGGCCGCATGAACGTAGCGCCGGCCATCCGTCGCGGCGCCTGGCCAGGCGATGAACCCGTCGCCTGGGCGAACCTTCCGGCTGTCGGTTTGCAAGGTGCCGCTGACCCGGCTGTGCAGCCAGCCAGACGCATCCAGGGGCGTTTGCAGATGGAGCATCAGAAGGATTCCTCCGCCGCCTGAACCACGATCTGGGGCTTGACGGCCATGTCGGGCTGCACCGCCATCATCCGCAGGGTCTGCTGCACGACCTCGCTGAATACCGGAGCAGCCACGGCGCCGCCGTAGTACTGGCCGGCACTGGGCTCGTCGATCATGACGGCAACGATGATCCGGGGATTGTCAATTGGCGCCATGCCGGTGAACCAGGCCCGGTATTTGTTGCTCGCGTAGCCTTTGCCGACCTGCTTGTGAGCGGTGCCCGACTTGCCACCGACCGAGTAGCCCACGGTCTGCGCCTTCTGCCCCGTTCCCCCGGGACCGGCCGCCATCTGCAACATCTTCCGGATCGCGGCGGCGTTTCGGGCTGAAAAAACCTGCACACCGACTGCAGGCTCGCTGCTCTTGAGCATCGTCGTCGGGATGATCTGGCCATCGTGCGCAAACGAGGTGTAGGAGTGCGCCATCTGGAACAGTGACGCCGACAGGCCGTAGCCATAGGCCATCGTCGCCTGTTCGACCGGCCGCCAGGACTTCCAGGGGCGCAGGCGCCCCGTAACGGCCCCGGGGAACTGAAGTTGCGGCTTCTGCCCGTACCCCAATGCGGTATAGGTGTCCCACATCTCGTGGGGACTCATCTTCTGCGCGATCTTGAGGGCGCCGACGTTGCTGGATTTCTGGATCACACCTTCGACCGTCAGCGCGCCGTAGTTGTGGGTATCACTGATAGTGAAGCCGCCGATGTTGAACCTCCCGGGGCCGGTATCGATCACGCTCTGCGGCGTGATCCGGCCGGCCTCAAGAGCCATCGCCACGGTGATCGGTTTCATCGTCGATCCCGGCTCGAACATGTCCGTGATGGCGCGGTTTCGAAGTTGCTCGCCAGTCAGGTTCTGCCGCTTCTCAGGCAGGTAGCTCGGGTAGTTGGCCAGCGCCAGCACCTCCCCGGTGAGCGAGTCCAGCACTACGACACTGCCCGCCCGTGCCTTGTTGGCCAGAACGGAGTCGCGCAGCTTCTGGTAGGCAAAAAACTGGACCTTGCTGTCAATGCTGAGCTGCAGGTCACGACCATCCACGGGCGGAACCTGCTCGCCCACATCCTCGACCACCCGGCCCAGCCGGTCCTTGATCACACGGCGCGAACCGGCCCGCCCGGCAAGCTCCTTGTCGAAAGCGAGCTCCACGCCTTCCTGGCCGAGGTTCTCCACATTGGTGAATCCCACGACATGGGCCGCCGACTCGCCCTCGGGGTATTTGCGCTTGTAATCCCGGCGCTGGTAAACCCCCCTGATGCCCAGGGCGGCAATCTGCGCGGCCTCGGGTTCATCCACCTGGCGCTTCAGCCAGACAAAGGTCTTGTCTTCATCCTCGATCTTCTTCTTGAGCTCTGACAGAGGCATCGCCAGCAACTTTGCCAACTGCTTGAGCTTGGCCTCGTCACGCTCCACATCCTCTGGAATGGCCCAGATGCTTTGCGCCACGACGCTGGAGGCCAGGATCAGTCCGTTGCGGTCGAGGATCCGCCCACGGTTGGCCGGCAACTCCAGCGTACGGGCAAACCGCACCTCGCCCTGACGCTGGAAAAATGCGTTGCCGAAGACCTGTATGTAAGCCGCACGACCTGCCAGCGCGAGAAAACCCAGCGCAATGGTGGCGACGATGAACCGGCTGCGCCAGACCGGCGTCTTGCTGGCCAGCAAGGGGCTGGCGGTATAGAGCACGCTTTTGCTCACCGGGCCGCCTCCTCGCCCTGTACCGGCTTGGCAGTGACATAGTGGGTGATCGCCGGCGTAGCGGTTCGCATCAGCAGCTGGTCACGGGCCAGCCTTTCAACCCGCAAAGGAGTGGCTTGCGCGCGCTTTTCCACTTGCAGGCGTTCATGGTCGGTCGCCAGCCTGCGGGATTCAGCAACAGCCTTGTCCAGCTCCACAAAAAGCTGCCGCGACTCGAATTGCATGCGCACCAGATACAGTGCGCTGACCACGACGGCAACCAGCAACACCAGATTCAGCCGGATCATGACGGCAGTCTTTCTGCAACGCGCATGATCGCGCTTCGGGCCCGCGGATTGCCCGCCACTTCCGCCGGGCCGGGCCTGATCCGGTCCAGCACCTTCAAGGCCATGTTTCTGGGCGGCGCAAAGGGAGCGCGGCGATCAAATTCGTCGCGGGAATGCCTGGCAATGAACTGCTTCACGATTCGATCTTCGAGCGAATGGAAGCTGATCACGACCAGGCGCCCTCCGGGCCGCAGCACGGCAAGACTGGCCTCTAGCGCCTGTTGCAGCTCTTCAAGCTCGGCATTGATGAAAATCCGAAGAGCCTGAAATGTGCGCGTTGCAGGGTTCTGGCCCGGCTCGCGGGTTTTGACCGCACCAGCCACGATGCCGGCCAGTTCGGTGGTGGTTGAAATTGGGCCCCGCTCCTGTCGGCGAGCAACAAGCGCCTTTGCAACTGGAAGAGCAAACCGTTCTTCGCCATATTCACGTATCACCTCCGCGATCTGCTGAACTTCGGCCGTTGCCAGCCATTGGGCGACGCTCTCTCCGCGCGTGGTGTCCATGCGCATGTCCAGCGGGCCCTCGAAACGAAAAGAAAAACCCCTTTCGGGGTTGTCGATCTGGGGAGAGCTCACACCCAAATCCAGCAGCACCCCGGCCAGGCTGGCCGCGGGCAACTCCCCGAGATGGCGGAAACCCTCATGGCGCATGGAAAACCGGGCATCGGTGATCGAGGCGGCTTCGGCGACCGCATCCAGATCCTTGTCGAATGCCACCAGCCGCCCCGCGGGCGACAGTCGGCCCAGGATCAGCCGGGAATGCCCGCCGCGCCCAAAGGTCGCGTCGACGTAGCAGGCGTCCGGGTCCGTGACGAGCGCCTCGACAGCTTCGTCCAGCAAGACGGTGGTGTGTTGCCCTGAAATGTGCACCGCCGGCCTTCAGAAAGAAAAATCCTTGAAGACGTCGGGCATTTCGCCCTGCATCGCCCGCGCTTCCTGCTGTTCGTACGTCGCCTTGTCCCACAGTTCAAAATGGTTGCCCATGCCCAGCAGCATGGTTTCGCGGGAAATCCCGGCAGATTCACGCAGTTCCGGTGAAATCAGGATCCGCCCTGTTGAATCCAGGTCGACATCCATGGCATTGCCGAGAAATATCCGCTTCCACCACTGCGCCGACATCGGCAGCGCGGCAATGCGTTCGCGGAACTTTTCCCATTCCGGCCGGGGAAACAGCATCAGGCAACCATGGGGGTGTTTGGTGATCGTCAGGCATCCGGCAGCGGTGGCGATCAGGACGTCCCGGTGCCGGGTCGGCACGGAAAGCCGCCCCTTTGCATCCAGACTCAGCGATGAAGCCCCTTGAAACACCGTTGAACCCCTTTTTTGGCTGGCAATCAGCCTGTGAGGGCACTTTCCCCCACTTAATTGCACATTTTTGCACTGTATCAGGAAACGGATTCACCGCAAGGGTGCTTGCAACAAATTTTTTCAATGAAATCAAGGACTTAGAGTCGGTCCTGAAAGCTGGATTCGCGTGAAAATCCTTCTAAATGAAGCACTTAGAACGCGCAATGAATGTGAAACTTCAATATTTCGCCCGAACCAAGGCTCACTTTCAGAGAATAAACCGCGAGAGGTCCTCATCCTGACTCAAGGCCTGCAAGCGTGCATCGACGTAGGCGGCGTCGATCAGCACCGTCTGCCCCTCAAGGCGCCCGGCGTCAAAACTCACGTCGTCCAGCAGGCGCTCCATCACGGTCGACAGGCGACGGGCGCCAATATTTTCGGTGCGCTCATTCACCTCGAAGGCAATGGACGCCAGGCGGGTAATGCCGTCGTCCCTGAAATCAAGGGTCACCTTTTCAGTGGCCAGCAGGGCCTGATACTGCCGCACCAGGGACGCATGCGTCTGCGTGAGGATGGCCTCGAAGTCCTGCACGGACAACGACTGGAGTTCAACACGGATCGGGAAACGCCCCTGCAGTTCGGGAATCAGGTCGCTGGGTTTGCTGAGATGGAAAGCGCCCGACGCCATGAACAGGATGTGGTCCGTCCGGATCATCCCGTATTTGGTCGTCACCGTGGTGCCCTCCACCAGCGGCAGGAGGTCACGCTGCACGCCCTGGCGCGATACCTCAGCGCCGGTACTGTCACTACGGGAAGTGACCTTGTCGATTTCGTCAATGAACACGATGCCGTTCTGCTCGGCATTTTGGATGGCCCTTGCCCTGATCTCGTCTTCATTGACCAGCTTTCCGGCTTCTTCCTCGACCAGAAGCTTGATGGCCTCGGATATCTTCAACCGGCGCTTGCTGCGCTTGCCCGCTCCGGCCTGGCTGAACAAACCCCGCAGCTGTTCGGCCATCTCCTCCATGCCTGCGGGACCCATGATCTCCAGCGAGGGTCTCGCTTCAGCCACATCGATCTCGATCTCCTTGTCGTCAAGCTGTCCCTCACGCAGCTTCTTGCGAAAGCTCTGTCGGGCGCTTCCTTCGGCTGACATGGCCACCCCGGGGCTCGCGCCGGGTTCGGCGATGCCGGGCGGTCGCGGCGGTGGAATCAGGATGTCCAGCACCCGGTCCTCCGCAGCGTCCTCGGCGCGCTGTCGCATCTTGCGCAGCTCCACCTCCCGGGTCTGCTTGACCGCGATTTCTGCGAGATCACGAATGATCGAATCCACATCCTTGCCCACGTAACCCACCTCGGTGAACTTGGTGGCCTCGACCTTGATGAAAGGCGCGTCGGCCAGCCGCGCGAGCCGGCGGGCGATTTCGGTCTTGCCGACCCCGGTCGGCCCGATCATGAGGATGTTCTTGGGCGTGATCTCGCCACGCAGTTTCTCGTCAACCTGCTGGCGACGCCAGCGGTTGCGCAGTGCAATGGCCACGGCGCGCTTGGCCTGGGACTGACCGACGATATGGCGGTCAAGTTCGGAAACAATTTCCTGAGGGGTCATGGAGGACATGGTCAGGCTGGCTTCAGTCCAGCGTCTCGATGGTGTGGTGCATGTTGGTATAGATGCACAGTTCACCGGCGATCTCCAGCGACCGCTTCACGATGTCCCGCGCCGGCATTTCCGTGTGATCGAGCAAGGCCCGTGCCGCAGCCTGCGCATAGGCGCCACCCGACCCGATGGACACAATGCCGTGTTCGGGCTCCAGCACATCACCGTTGCCCGTGATGATCAGTGAAGCCTCGCGGTCGGCCACGGCCAGCATGGCTTCCAGGCGGCGAAGCACACGGTCGGTACGCCAGTCCCGGGTCAGTTCGATCGCAGCGCGCACCAGATGCCCCTGGTGCTTGTCCAGCTTGGCCTCAAAACGCTCGAACAGCGTAAAGGCATCCGCGGTCGCACCGGCAAAACCGGCCAGGACCTTGCCATGGTGCAGCTTGCGAACCTTGCGCGCCGACCCCTTCACCACGATCGTGCCCAGGGTGACCTGTCCATCGCCGCCGATGGCGACCTGGACGCCCTGCGGTGTCATGCGGCGAACGCTGATGATGGTGGTGCCGTGAAATTGTTCCATGAGGGTTCGATGCAAAGCGCCAAGCTGGCGGGCGCGGGTCAGGCACCCGAACTCCGGCCAGCGGGCAAGGTTCAATCGGTACGGACCGTGATTCGAGCGAGTTCGCTGATCCCGATGACATTGAAAAATCCGGCAATAAGCCGGTGAACCCCGCCAAACTGGACCTGCCGACCCTGCGAATGTTGAGAGGAAACCCAGTTCAACAGGGCGCCAGCCGCTGCGAAATCCACGCGAACCAGCTTGGCGCAGGAGATGGACAGGATATCCGCCTGAGCGAACTTCTGGTCAAGTTTTGCGAGTGTTATCGAAACATCGCCAGCGATGGATCCCGACAACTCGACAGTGACGGGAGGCTGCATCACGGAATCCAGTCCCGTGGCCCGGAAATCAGTCATCCCCATGGAGTCAGCCGCCGTGCTCAAGCCCCCCAGCGAGCTGACGATCGTGGCCTGTTCATCACGTTCCTCGCCGCCGGGATTCATGGACTTGCAGATGCACCGCGGGTCCTCCCAAGACGGGGGAGACACCTCGTAGGTCACGCAATAATTCAGCGCAGCCATTTCGAAATCATCCATGCGCGCCATCACCCGCAACAGCGCCATGCGCGCGTGCCACCAGTCCGTGGCCACCGACCGGTCGCCCGAGGGGGTCGCCGCCGCCAGCAGTTGGTCCAGGTGGTCGCCCGCCGTCAATCGCAATTCGACGGGCCGCTGCGCCCAGTCGTGGAAGTACTTTTCAAGCACGGGAAGTACCGCCGGCTCGATCATGTTCAATCGGGTCCAGTCCATCCGCCACGGCGGCGGGGTACGTGCGAGGACGTCGCCCAGCACACCGACCGACTTCAGACCCAGCAGCGGCGGGCAGGACCAATGGGCCGCCTGCAAAGTTGCCGACGGCGGCTGTGCCTCGGCGAGCTGGTTCACCATATCCGGCATGGAGAACCACTGGGGCGCGGATCGCTGGAACTGGTTCGCATAGTCCATGGCGGCGACGTCAAACCGCTCCTGCTGCCCCGTGGCCCGATACAGGTCGAACAGCGTCAGCCAGGTTTCCGCACTGTCGGTACGACCGTCACCGGTGCCCAGCGCATCCAGCAAACCGGCCTCTGCGCCCTGGTCATCGCCGTTCGCGAACCGGATGGAGGCTTCCTCGAGCTCCGGATCATGGGCTATTTCCCCGACCTCGATGGCAGAATATCTTGAGGCTGAGAATCCGCTCCCCGAGGGCTCGAACTTGATGCCGGCTCCCGGAGTCAGCGGGCCCGCTGGCGCTGCCGCGGACGGCCCTGGCGTTGCGGGCCCACCGGCCACGGCCACTGGCGCTGCATCCTTGGCAACGGGAATCCCGTTGGCTAAAGGCATCGGCTCCAGCATGGGCCGTTCGGGCTTCACTTGTGGCGACACAGACCCTGGCGCGGACTCCGATGGCGGGAATATGCTGCTGTTGACGGATGAGTCCCGATGCTTGGTTTTCCACCACTGCATCGACATCTGCGCTTCAATTTCGTCGATCTTCTTCAGCGTTTGCGCGCGTTCGTCAGGCTTGGACGGCAGGCTGCTCTGGAAGAACGAGGGCCGCGGAGGGCTGGATTGCGTGTCGACGAGCTCGCGGCGTCGCAGCTTGCGCAGCATTTCGAACTCACGGCGACGCACAAAGTCGTTGCGCTTCTTGCGTTCGACCAGTTCCTTGAGCATCTGCTTGCTGTCGCCGCCGTCCCGCTGCGACTCCGACTGGTCGAGATCCGCCCAGTTCGTCGCAGGATTACGGACGAACCGGACGACTTTCGAGAGCAACCCACCGGTATCGTCTTTGGCCATGGCGACAGTTTCTCACGAAGCAAGCGATCCGGGGGCAGGGGAAATCCTCAGTCTCCAAACATCTTTTGCTTCAGTTCCCGGCGTTGCTGCGCTTCCAGTGACAGCGTCGCTGTCGGCCGGGCCAGCAGACGCCCCACGCCAATGGGCTCACCGGTTTCATCGCAATAGCCGTAGTCGCCGGCGTCGATACGGATGATGGACTGTTCAATTTTCTTGAGCAGTTTGCGCTCGCGATCGCGGGTGCGCAGCTCAAGCGCATGCTCTTCCTCGATGGTGGCGCGGTCGGCCGGATCAGGGACGACCACGGTATCCGCACGCAAATGCTCGGTCGTTTCGCCGGCATTACTCAGGATTCCCTGCTTGAGCAACATCAACTTGAGCCGGAAAAACGCCATCTGCTTGTCGTTCATGTACTCGTCTTCAGGCATCGCGAGTACTTCGGCATCCGTCAACTGGTCGGCCGTTTTTGCTTTCCAGTTATTCGCCAGCTTGGGGTCTTTTTTTACAGGCGTGTAGGTGGGCTGCGTCAAAACAGGGGAGGACATGGTGTTGGTGTAACTGGCTTTGGCTGCCGTGGAGGCAACGGCCTGCGCCATGGAGGGTACGGTAATCTGCGACAGCCTGGACGGCCGCCCCGCTTTGGCAGGGGTTGGCACCGGCGCCGCCGGGGCAGGAACGGTTCGCTTCGCGATGGTTTGCGCGGGATCGACCGTCTTCACGGCAATCGCCTCGGGCGATTTCGCGCGGGCAGGCGTCTTGGCGGGCACGAACCCAGCGACTGGCTTGAGGGTTGGCTGCGGGTCTGGCTGGACGGGTTTGGCGGGGGATTTCATGGCAGGTTTGGCAGCAGGCTTTGCCGTCGCAGACCGGGACGCCGACTCAGCCTTCACGGCAGCGGTCTTCTTCACCGGTGCGGTCGTCGCGGCACCGGTTTTCACTGGCGCCCTGGCGGCGGACTTTACAGCCTTGCTGGGTGACTCGGCCGGCGCTTGCGCTTTGGCTTGCGCCGTAGGCTTGGCGGTTTGGGTTTTCACTTCCTGTCTCCTCGATGCGCCGGCCGGCGCGGATTCCGAATGCGCGCCGGCCGGCTGTCTCTGATCCGGCGCGACGCGGTCTGCCTCGCGCCGGTTTGTACCCTTGTTGTCGACCTTCGAGGGTTTGTCCTGGGCACCCGACGGTGCCTGCGGTCCGGCGCGCGATTGTATCGACTTGCCAAAAGCCAGTCCCATCAGTTGCAGAATCGAGACAATCATGGAGCCTCCCAGCTTCAATTCAAACCATCAAACGCCGACCAGGCTTTGTTCGAGCCCCTGCAGCAGGATGTCCTTGGGCAGATCAATGCCGATGAACACCATCTTGCTGGTCTTTTGCTCACCCTCGGCCCACTTGGGCCCCAGGTCGCTGCCCATGAGCTGGTGCACCCCCTGGAAGATCACCTTGCGGTCGGTGCCCTGCATGTTCAGAACACCCTTGTAGCGCAACATGCGCGGACCATAGATGTTGACGATGGCGCCGAGGAAATCTTCGAGCCTGGCCGGATCGAAAGCGCGGTCGCTCCTGAAGACAAAGCTCTTCACGTCATCATCGTGGTGATGGTGATGCCCGCCGTGGGCGTCGTCATGAGCATGCGACGGGTGGTCACAGTGCTCGCCAGGCGCGTGGTCATGGTGATCGTGATCCTCCTCCTTGAGGAAATCCGGGTCGATATCGAGCTTGGCGTTCAGGTTGAAGCCGCGCAGGTCGAAGACTTCCGACAGCGCCACTTCGCCGAAATGCACCACTTTCTGCGGCGCGCGCGGGTTCATGTGCCTGAGACGGTGTTGCAGCGCATCCAGATCTTCCCCCGCCACCAGATCGGCCTTGCTGATGAAGATCTGGTCGGCAAAGCCCACCTGGCGGCGCGCTTCCTGGCGGTCATTGAGCTGCTGGGCGGCGTGCTTGGCATCCACCAGGGTCAGGATGGAGTCGAGCAGAAAGCTCTCGGCGATCTCGTCGTCCATAAAAAAAGTCTGCGCCACGGGGCCGGGGTCGGCCAGACCGGTGGTTTCGATCACCACGCGGTCGAAGTTGAGCTCGCCCTTGCGCTTTTTCTGGGCCAGGTCCTGCAAGGTGGCGCGCAGGTCCTCGCGGATGGTGCAGCAGATGCAGCCATTGCTCATCTGGATGATCTGCTCGTTGGTATCGGCCACGAGGATGTCGTTGTCGATGTTTTCCTCGCCGAACTCGTTCTCGATCACGGCAATTTTCTGCCCGTGGGCTTCGGTCAGCACGCGCTTGAGCAAGGTGGTCTTGCCGGAGCCCAGGAAACCGGTGAGGATGGTGGCGGGAATGAGACTCATGGGTGAAACCTGCAATAGCGGCCGGGTGGCCGCGAAGATGGGGGAGTTTAGCGGCGTTGAAGCGGGCCTGCCTGCGCCGGTGAAACCGTTACAACGCCTGTCCACCGCTCTTGAATACTACTATTTTTATAGCTAACAATGACCATTCTAAGCTGGGATTGTGCCAATTTCATTCAATAAACCGGTTCCCTCCGGCTTTTTGACCACCACCAGGCCCTTCAAATATTCGCCTTCCGGGAAATGGATGGTCATAGGGTGGTCAGGCGCGCCCTGCAGCCGTTCGCTGATGCAGCCCTCCACACCGGCGTCGATACCGGCCGAAGCGACGATCTTGTGGAACAGGTCGGCGCTGATGCCGCCCGAGCACGAGTAAGTGAACAGCTCGCCGCCGGGCACCAGCAGCTTCAGGGCCAGCCGGTTGATGTCCTTGTAGGCGCGCGCGGCGCGGTCGGCATGGGCGGCGGTGGGCGCGAACTTCGGCGGGTCGAGGATGATGGCGTCAAAGGTTTTCCCGGCCTCGATGAAGCCGCGCAGCGAGGCGTTCACGTCGGCGTCCAGAAAAGTGGTGCGCGCCGTATCAAAGCCATTGAGCGCCACGTTGGCGCGCGCCCGCTCCAGCGCCGGGCCGGACGAGTCGATCGAGGTGACGTGCGCCGCGCCACCGGCCAGCGCGGCCACGGTGAAACCGCCCGTATAGCAGAAGCAGTTCAACACATGCTGGAACTTGCGGTGGCGCGTGTGCACGGCAAAGCGCTGGCGGCTGTCACGCTGGTCCAGGTAAAACCCGGTCTTGTGGCCGGTGGTGATGTCCAGCGTGAGGCGCCAGTCGTGCTCGCGGATGGTGAGCTCGGTCGGTGGCGCTGGCGCGTCGCCAGCAGGCCCGCCGCGGAGCCAGCCGGTGGCCTCGGGCAGGCCTTCGAGCCCGCGTACGCTGGCATCCGAGCGCTCGTACAGGCGGCTCAGGCCGGTTTCCCGCAACAGGGCGTCGGCGATCACGTCTTTCCAGCGCTCGACGCCGCAGGAGGTGAACTGCGCGACCAGCGTGTCGGCATAGCGGTCCACGATCAGGCCCGGCAGGCCGTCGGACTCGCCGTGGACCAACCGCAGGCCGTCGCTCTGGATGTCAAAACAGGCCCGCGTCCGGATGGCGCGCCCGATCAGCGCACTCAGGAATGCGGCGTCGATACGCTGCGCTTCGGTGAAGCTCCAGGCGCGCGCGCGAATGCGGGAGCTCGGGCTGAAAGCCGCCCAGGCCAGAAACTGGCCGCTGCTGGACTCCACCCGCACGGTTTCGCCCGCATCCGCGCCGCCGCGCGCAATGGCCGAGTCAAAGATCCAGGGATGAAGGCGCAGCAGGGAGCGTTCCTTGCCCTCCCGGAGTCGAATGGTTTTCATGAGTCCTATTGTCGGGCTTGCCGCGCCACCCGGGGCAAGCCCGGGCTCAGCGGCTGGAGCCACCCCGGGTCTTGGCGCGCGGGTGCGCCGCGTCGTAGGCGCGCGCCAGGTGCTGGTAGTCCAGGCGCGTATAGACCTGCGTGCTGGTGATGCTGGCGTGCCCCAGCAATTCCTGCACCGCGCGCAGGTCGCTGCTGGACTGCAACAGGTGACTGGCAAACGAATGGCGCAGCATGTGCGGATGCACGGGCGTGGCCAACCCCGCCCGCTGGCTGCGGCGTTTCAGGCGCTGCCAGATCGACTGTGCGGTCAGCCGCGTGCCCCGGCGCCCCTGAAAAAGCGCGGCCGTCTCGCGGGAGCCCGTTCCGGACGACGCATCATCGACCGGCCCCGCAACGGCTGGCTGGCCCCGAATGGCCAACCAGCGCTCCAGCGCCGCCAGCGCGGCGCGCCCGATCGGCACGCTGCGGCGCTTGCCGCCCTTGCCCTGCACGTGGACTTCCGCCCCCTGCAGGTCGATCCAGCCGCGACCGCTCTTTCCGGCAGCAACGCTGGCGACCACGTCCAGACCGACCAGTTCCCCCACGCGCAGACCACACCCGTAGAGCAGTTCCACCATGGCCGCATCACGCGCCTCAAGCCACGGGTCGGCGTCTTCCTCGTGGTGGCTGGCCAGCTGCACCGCGTCGTCCACGCCCAGCGCCTTGGGCAGCAGGCGGGCGGCGCGCGGCGCGCGAACATCCTGAACCGGGTTGCTCGTCACCAGCCCTTCACGGCCCAGCCAGGCGTAAAAGCCGCGCCAGCCCGACAGGATCAGCGCGATGCCGCGCCCGCTGCGCCCGCCACTGTGCATCTGCGCCACCCAGCGCCGGATGTGGTGGCTCTGCACCTCCGTCAGCGCCACCGCCGCCTGCGCGGCATGGCCCGAGAGCTTGATCAAGTCGAGTTGATACAGGGTCACCGTGCGGTGCGCCAGCCGCTTTTCGACGCGCACATGCTCCAGATAGCGCTCAACCAGCGGCGACACCGGAAGAACGCTCCCGACAACGTCAGGTTCAATGGCCCCGGGTTTCATGCGAACCAAGCGATGGGTTGCCGCGGCGACTAGCGCAGCCTGGACAAGGCGGCGCTGCCCAGTTCGGCCATGCGCTCCAGGAAGTCGGTTCCCATTCCCGCGTGAAAACGTTGCGAGTCGGGCGATGCCAGCACCATCAGGCCAAAGGCCTGGGGCACCGCGTCAACGCGCAGGGCAATCAGCGCCACGGAAGCCGCCGCTGCGGGGTCAACCACCCAGCCCACGGCTTCAAACCCGGCGTTCACGCCGCAATAAGGCGCCATGAGCGACGAAGCCAGGCTCTTGACATCATCGCTCACCCCCTGGGCAAACGGCTCGGCCGAAAACGCATCGGCCACGCCCCACACCTTGATGGCCACCTGCGGCACCATGAACTCGCGCTGCAGGCTTTCGACCATGCTGCGTGGCAGGTCCCGCGGTTCAGCCACGAGAAACAGGCAACGCGCCCAGCGCTGCAGGCGGTCGGCAATGATCATGTTCTCGTTGCCGTGGCGGATCATGTCCATGATCCGGTGTTCCAGTGTCTTGATCTTCTCGCGCAGCATTTCCGCCTGGCGCTCCTGCAGGCTCACGGCGCGGTTGCCGTGCGGACTGGTCAGCAGCACCGCCGAGAGCAGTTCTGCATGGCGCCCGAAGAAATCCGGCGTGTTCAGCAAAAAATCGGCAATGTCGTCTTCAGTGATCGGATTCATGGCAGGTGTGTTCATCAGTGTGTTCAAGGTCATTCGGGAATGTCGATCTCGCCCTCAAAAACCGTTGTGGCCGGTCCGGTCATGAGTACCGGCGCGGTAAGCGCTCCGCGCGCGCCGTCCCATTCGATGGTCAGTGGCCCGCCGCGGGTGTCGACGTCTACGCAGGCATCCAGCAGCCCCAGCCGGATGCCGGCCACCACCGCCGCGCAGGCGCCGGTGCCGCAGGCCAAGGTTTCGCCGGCCCCGCGCTCGAAGACGCGCAAGCGAATGCGGGAACGGCTCACGACCTGAACGAACCCGGCATTGACCCGCCGGGGAAAGGCACCGTGGTGTTCTATCAGCGGTCCCTGGGTAGGAACCGGGGCGGCATCCACGTCGTCCACCCACTGCACCGCATGCGGATTGCCCATGGACAAAATAGCTACCAATACGGGAGCAAACAATGACCTTTCCACGCTAGGTAGAGCCGTATTTTTATCAAAAACCAGGGGCCAGACCTGCCAATCGCCGCGGATCTGCGGCGTCAACCCGGCGGGATCGAACGGAATGCGCGGCAAATCGAAAACCGGCGCGCCCATATCAACCGTGACCCGGCCATCCGGCCGCAGGCGCAGTTCAAGCACGCCCCCCACCACCTTGACCTTGATGGTGTCCTGCGTCGTCAAACCCTTGTCGCGCACATAGCGTACGAAACAACGCGCGCCATTGCCGCAATGTTCGACCTCACCGCCGTCGGCGTTGTGGATCACATACTCGAAGTCCACCCCATCACTGCCGGCCGGCGCCGGACGCACCGTCAGGATCTGGTCGGCCCCGATGCCAAAGTGGCGATCCGCCAGAAAACGGTACTGCGCCGCGGAGAGATTCAGGCGGCCACGGGTCTCGTCGAGCACAACGAAATCGTTGCCCGCGCCCTGCATTTTGGTGAAGCGAATCCTCATGCCTGAATTATCCGCTTATCCTCTGCCTTTCAGCGCGTGGCGCCAGAGACGGCGCGGAGCAACCCACAATGCGAATTCCCGACTGGACCCCTGAACGCAAGCCCCAACCGCAGGCGCTGGTGGATGCCATCCTGGCGCGCCGCGGCGGCACGCTTATCAACCTGGACAAGGCCCTGCTCTGGAGCGAGCCCCTGGCGCGGGGCTGGAACGTCTATCTCAAGGCGGTGCGCAGCGACTTGCCCACCAGCTGGAAGTTGCGTGAACTCGGGATCTGCACCGTGGCGTTGCTGACCGGTGCGGCCTATGAGTACCACCACCATGCACCGGATTTCCTGAAGGCTGGTGGCACCCTCGCCGAACTCCACGCGCTGCACCGGCACGTCGAGTCGTGCCCGCGCG
Organism: Burkholderiales bacterium; assembly: GCA_011391155.1. Taxonomy (GTDB): domain Bacteria; phylum Pseudomonadota; class Gammaproteobacteria; order Burkholderiales; family Burkholderiaceae_C; genus JAABQG01. The sequence continues at coordinate 5,521 of JAABRA010000253.1, read as the reverse complement.
ACCAGCCCGACAGCCCGACCTTGGGCGCCGTCGAGAAACTCGTCATCCAGTACGCTGCACAAATGACGCTGGACGTGAAAGTGGACGACGCGGTGTTCAAGGCACTGCAGCAGCACTTCGACACCACCCAGATCGTGGAGCTCACCAGCGCCATCGCCACTTACAACATGGTGGCCCGTTTTCTGGTCGCCCTGGGCGTATCGCCCGAAGACTGACCCGCCGCCGGTGCCGTCACGGGCACTGGCTCGCAGGCCCGCCTCAGTCGGCCTTGATGCCGTTGTCCTTGACCACCTTGGCCCAGATGTCCATCTGGCGCTCGATGAAGACGCGGGCGGCCTCCGGCGTGCCGCCCACCACGTCGATCCCCTGCGCGTCCAGTTTCTTGGCAATCTCGGGATTTTTGAGCGCCTTGTTGATTTCTTCGTTCATGCGCTTGAGGATGTCGGGCGGGGTTTTGGCGGGCGCCAGGATGGCCCACCACGCGGGCGCTTCGAAACCGGGAAAGCCGCTCTCGGCAATGGTCGGAACTTCCGGCAGGTCGGGTGAACGCTTGCCGGACGTCACGGCCAGCGGGCGCATGCGCTTGCTGTCGATGTGCGGCTTGGTGACGAACACCGAGGCGATCGAGAGCGGCACGTGGCCGGCCACCGCGTCCGTCATCAAGGGGCCTCCGCCCTTGTAGGGAACGTGCTGCCACTCGATCTGGCCATTCTTGCCGAGCAGCGCCATGGCCAGATGTCCCAGGCTGCCGGATCCAATGGAGCCGTAGCTGACATTCTTTCTGGCCTTGGCCGCAGCCACCACATCGGCAAACGACTTGTATTCGGACCCGGCATAGGTCGCCAGCACCATCGGCGAGGTGCCGATCAGCACCAGTGGCGCCAGGTCTTTCCGGGAGTCGTAGGGCAGGCCGGGAATGAGGGCCGGGTTGACGCCAAAGGTGTCGAACACTACGGCAAAGGTGTAGCCGTCGGCAGGGGCGGCGGCCACGGCGGCGGCGCCGATCGAGCCCGAAGCACCCCCCTTGTTCTCCACAATGATGTTGGCCCCCAGTTGCGCGGCCAGGGGAACCGCCAGGATGCGGGCCACCTGGTCCACCGAACCGCCTGGCGGGAAGACCGCCACCAGCTTGATCGGCTGGCGGGTTGGCCAGGCCTGCGCAAAGGCCTGTGGCACCGCCATCAGACTGACTGTGGCGATAAAGGCGGCAAGGGCCGCGCGTTTGACGAGTCGCATAAGGATTCTCCAGGTAATAACCAAATTGTCCCGGGAACTCCAGGGCGAATACAGGAGGAAAACACGTAGGGCGACGAGCCCGCCACAACCCTTCAGGCGCGGCCATGACCCGCTTTTCGACCAGTCTGCGAATGCTGCCGATAATGGCAGCCATGGTCAGAACCACCCAACTCCTTCACCCGCAACGCGAACCCGCGCCCCTGCGCCCCGCGGCCACTGTGCTGCTGCTGCGCGACACACCCCAGGGCATCGAAGTGCTCATGACACGGCGCTCCATGACGGCCAGTTTCGCGCCGGGGGCCTACGTGTTCCCCGGCGGAGGCGTGGACGCGCTGGACGCCGCCGCGCACCGACAGGCGACGCGACGCGCCACCCAGAGCGATCTGCACCTCACCCAGGCGATTGCGGCCATCCGCGAGAGTTTCGAAGAACTCGGTATCCTGCTGGCGCGCCGCCCTGACGGCGCCATGGCGGACACCAGCGACATCGCGGCACTGGACCGCAAAGCCCCGTTCACAGCCCAATGCGCCGCCCGCAGCCTGACCCTGGCCGCCAGCGAAGTCTTCGTGCTGGCCCACTGGATTACCGACCGCGACCTGCCGCGGCGTTTCGATGTGCCGTTCCTGGTGGCCCGCATGCCCGAGGGCCAGGAACCCGTGGCGGATGAGACCGAGCAGTTCGAGCCGGTCTGGGTGCGCCCGCTTGATGCGCTGGCGCGTCACCAGGCCGGCCAATTCTTCATCATCTTTCCGACCATACGCACGCTGGATCGGCTGCAGGCCTTTGCCACGGTGGAGGCCGTGCTGACGGCCTGCGCGGCCAATGAGCGACCGTTGTGGACCAGCTGCCCGCGCGCCGGCCTGCTGGCTGGCAAGGAAGCGCGCTATATGGAGCACGAGACCCCGTACGGCGAACTGGCGCTGGTCTGTCCGGACGGCCAGATCGTGCATGCGCTGGACTGGCAGAGCGAACAGCCCGTGGCACTGCTGAAGAACGTGATCCGGCTGACCGCGCCCAATCCCGGCGTGATGACCGGCCCGGGCACCAACAGCTACCTGGTCGGCGACCCGCACACCGGCTACATTGCCATCGACCCGGGCCCGGCGGACGCCGAGCACATCGACCGTCTGTGGCGCGCCGCGGGAGGGCAGATCCGGCTGATCGTCTGCACACATTCCCACGCGGATCACTCACCGGGGGCCAGGCCGCTGCAGGCGCTGTGCGAGCCCCGCCCGCCGATCCTCGGCCTGCCGTCCGCGCCGACCGCACGCAAGGCGAGCGAGTTCACGCCCGACCGGCCCCTGAAGGATCAGGAGCTTCTTGTCCTTGAAAGCGGCGGCCCCGGGGGTGCCCTGGCCCATACCCTGAAGGTGATTCACACCCCCGGCCACGCCGCCAACCACCTGTGCCTGGTGCTACTGGAAGACGGCCTGCTGTTCAGCGGCGACCACATCCTCAATGGCAGCACCACCGTCATCGATCCGCCCGATGGCGACATGACGGCCTACCTCGACTCGCTCGACGCCCTCGGCACCGCCTGTGTCGACCATGGCATCGAGTTCATCCTGCCCGCGCACGGCTACGCCATCGGCGGGGCCGCGCAGGCCATTGCCCATCTCAAGGCGCACCGCCTGAAGCGCGAAGGCAAGGTCATCGCCGCGATGCAGGCGCACCCCGAGGGCACGATGGACGACTGGGTCCGGGCCGCGTACGACGACGTGCCCCCCCGCATGTGGCCCGTGGCCGCACGTTCGCTGCTCGCGCACGTGGAGCGCTTGCGCGCCATGGAACCCGGAAACAACCGCCATGAATCCCCGGCAACCTGAGCGCCCGGAGGTTCCGGACGGTGTCCGGCTATCCAAGTGCGTGGCTGAACTGAAGGCCTGCTCGCGCCGTGAGGCCGAACAGTACATCGAAGGAGGCTGGGTGCAGGTGGCCGGGCGCGTGGTGGAAGAACCGCAATTCCGCGTGCGGGGCGAGCCCATCGAGATCGACCCGCACGCCAGCGTGCTGGCGCCCGTGGCGGTCACGATCCTGCTGCACAAGCCGCCCGGCTATGACGCCGGCACAGGCGAACCGATCGACATCAAGGGCCTGGGCAAGGGCATCCGCCAGGCCCTGACCCTGGTCACGGCCGAATTGCGGGCCAGCGATGACCGCAGCGGCATCGTCCTGCTGAAAAAGCACCTCGCCCAGCAGGTGCTATGCGTACCCCTGGAGAGCCGGGCCAGCGGCCTGGTGGTGTTCACCCAGGACTGGCGCATCGAACGCAAGCTGACCGAGGACGCCGGCGTCATCGAGCAGGAGTTCTCGGTTGAAATCAAGGGCGACGTGTCGCCCGACGCCCTGCAGCGACTGAACCACGGCCTGAAGACCGAGGGCCGCCCTCTGCCGCCGGTCAAGGTCAGCGTCAGCAGCACGGGTGACACTGCCACACGCCTGCGCTTCGCCGTCAAGGGCGTGCACCCGGGCCTGATCGCCTGGCTGTGCGACCGCGTCGGGCTTCAGATCCTGACCATGAAGCGCATTCGTATCGGTCGCATGCCGCTGGCCGCCCTGCCGGCGGGCCAGTGGCGGTTCCTGATGCCCTACGAACGGTTTTGAGCTCAGGCGCTGAACAACTCGCCGCGTGCGGCGTGGGTGATTGCGGCCACGCAGGGGTGGGTGATGCGCCGCTCCACCGAGACGGCAAAAAATTCCTCGATCAATTCGCTGCTGCGTCCAATCACTTCGACCCCGAACTGGGTCACGGTTTCGTCCTCCAGCACGGTGGGCGACATGAAGACGCCGCGACCCTCGCGACCAAAGGCCGTCATCAGGGCACCGTCGTCAAATTCCGCAATCACACGAGGGTGAATCTGGTTGCGCGCCATCCAGCCTTCGAGTTGCTGCCGCACCGAGGACGCGGCCCCCTGGATCAGCATGGGCGCGCCATTAAGGCATTCAGGGAATCCGCCCACCAGTTGGGCCCGCAGGGCTGGCGTGGCAAAAAAGCTCATCGCCGTCGCACCCAGGGGATGGTTGAAGGCTTTCACGCTCACGCGCCTGGAAAGCGGCTCGTCCGCAATCACCAGATCCAGCCGGTGCAGGGCCAGTTGCGCCAGCAGGTCCGGAAACTTGCCTTCGCTGCCGATCAGGCGCACCGGCCCGGCCACGGACAGGGCCGGTTCCAGCAGGCGGTAGGCCACCGACTTGGCCACCGAATCGGCCACGCCCACGCGGAACTCCAGCACCCGCTTTCCGCCGCGCGCCTGTCGCAGGGCACTCTCCATTTCGGCGCCCAGCGCAAAAATCTCATCCGCATAGCCCAACGCGACCCGCCCATCCTCGGTCAGCTCGACCTGGCGGCCGCTCTTGCGAAACAGTTTTCGCCCCAGCCACTCCTCCAGCAGTTTGATCTGGCCGGAAAGGGTCTGCGGCGTGGTGTGCAGTTGCTCACCCGCCCGCACGATGCCGCCCGCCTTGGCGGCGACCCAGAAATAGTAAAGGTGCTTGAAGTTCATGGCTGAGGTCCGGACACAACCTCTATTATTCATTTTTTGCGAATTGTTTTTACTAAAAAAACGACTTTTCGCGAAGTGAATTGCTCCCTATACTTTTCACTGTCACACCTTTCGTGACCCTCCAAGGAGTTGTTGCCATGCGTTTAAGCACCAAAGGTCGTTTTGCCGTCACGGCCATGATCGATGTGGGACTGCGCGAAAACGCGGGCCCGGTTTCACTGGCCGAGATCGCAGCGCGCCACCAGATCTCGCTGTCGTATCTTGAGCAATTGTTCAGCAAGCTGCGCCAGCGCGGCCTTGTTGAAAGTACCCGGGGCCCCGGCGGCGGCTATTCGTTGGCGCGCCATGCGGAAGCAATCACCGTGGCCGACATCATTGGCGCGGTCGAGGGTGATCGGCGTGATGATGAAACGCAGGGAAGCGGCGTGCCTGACACCGACGGCGCTGCCGCCATGACTGCGGAACTGTGGGCCACCTTGAACGCCCGGATGATTGCGCACCTGCAATCCATCACGCTGCACACGCTGGTGGACGAACAGCGCGCAAGAGGCGTGAAAATCGAGCGCAAGGCCGCTCCCCGCCACGGCGTATACAAGCAACCTGCGCCTGAACCCGTTCGCGCCACCGTGCCCAACTCGGTGTTTGCGCTGGGGGGCATGCTGCTGGCGCGGCACTAACTTCTATGAATCTGGGCGACGCCCTGGATGATTAAATTTCCCTGTCATTCCCGCGCAGGCGGGAATCCATGGGTTCCTGGATTCCCGCCTGCGCGGGAATGACAA
>JAABRA010000241.1 GCA_011391155.1 Burkholderiales bacterium | reverse complement strand
CGTCCTGGAAGTGCTGGACCACATGGTTGATCAGGGCATCGATCAGGGTGGCCACTTCGTCGTGCGGGCGGCTGGACAGGATGGCCGCGAGCAGCTGGTTGGCGTCTCCGAACAGCGCCTTGTGCTGGGCGTCGATCACCGCGTTGCCGCATTCATAGGCCGCGTGCCAGGAAAGCTGCACGAAATTCGCGGCGACGTTTTCGCCCACGCCGGTGCGCTGCACAGCCTCCGGCGCCCGTTGAACCTGGTTGCGTCCGGCGACGCGAGCGCGAAACAGGGCGGCGTCGGCCCGGTTGAACCACTGTTCCCAGGTTTCGCCAATGCTGCATTCGGCCACGCCGATGCTCACCGTGGCGGCTTTCACCGGGGTGAAGACGGTTTGCGCCACGTTGGCGCGCACGTGTTCGGCCAGCACCGCCGCGGTGGACTGCGTGGTGTTGGGGCACAGCACGACGAATTGCTCGTCGCTCCAGCGCGCCAGGGCATCGGTGGCACGCAGGTGGGCTTGCACCACGGTGGCCAGTTCGGCCAGAAGCTGGTCGCCGGCGGCGTGGCCCTGCCCGGTGTTCAGGTCCTTGAAACCGTCGATCGTGATGACCAACAGGCTCAGGGGGTGGTCATAGCGCTTGAGCCGGTCCATCTCGTTGACCACGGCTTCTTCGAGGCGGCGGCGGTTCCAGGCGCCGGTGAGCTTGTCAGTGCGCGCCAGTCGGTCGATGGAGACGAGCGCTTTGTGCAACTCCTGGTTGGTGTGCTGCAGCCGGTCGAGAGACTCCAGCATGCCCTCGACCGCGTCAGGCCCCGTCACTGGCAGCATGACCGCACCAACCATCAGCAACTTGCCGTCCGGCCCGGCCACGGGGAACTTCAGCCACAGGTAGCGTAGCGACGCGCCATGGCTCGGAAACGCCAGTTCGTTGCTGGCCGTCGGCGCGCCGCTGGCGATTTCCTGGTCGGTACGCTGCAGCTCGGCGGCGACGTCTGGCGGGAAGAGATCGTTGTCGGTCTTACCGGTGATGTCGCTGGCGCTGCGGTCGAGCAGGTTGGCCATGATCGGACTGGCCATCTGGTATCGGCCGTCCAGCCCCTTGAGCCCGATGCCAGCCCCCGAGGCCTGCGGCATCATCAGTGACAGCAACCCCGAAGCCAGGTTTACATGCTCCTTGGCAAAGGCGTGGGTCAGGTCGGTTTCATTCATGGTGGCGTCCTGCAGTCGGTCGGAGGGAATGTTATGACGGGCATCATCCCTTAATGCGGTACTGTACGACAGCCGTAAGCCAGCGTCCGGCCGGCGACGGCCCGCCGCAGGCCGCTGACCTTGTGCAAGGCAGGGAAACCGCGCCACCCGTCAAGATTAGCGCAAGCCATTCTTCCGTGGTGCAAAGGAGCCCTCTTGATCGAACAGTCCCTGACCCTGCCCTGCGGCCATGCCGTTGCCAACCGCCTGTGCAAATCGGCCATGACCGAAGGGCTGGCCGACGCGCGCGACCACGCCACGGCGGCGCACCAGCGTCTGTATATCACCTGGGCGCGCGGCGGGGCGGCTATCCTGATGAGCGGCAACATCATGATCGACCGGCGCTACCTGGAGCGATCCGGCAATGTGGTTGCCGAAGACGATTCAGTCCGGCCGCAGCTGCGTGCCTGGGCAACGACGGTGCATGAGGGTGGGAGCCAGTTGTGGGCGCAGATCAGTCATCCCGGCCGCCAGTGCCCGCGTCTCGTCAACTTCACGCCGCTGGCGCCGTCCGCGGTTCAATTGAACATGGCGGGCAACTTCGGCCGGCCGCGCGCGGCGACCGAGGCCGACATCCAGGACATCATCCAGCGCTTTTCCACGACGGCCGCGCTCGTCAGGGAGGCCGGGTTCGACGGCGTCCAGATCCATTCGGCGCACGGCTATCTGTTGTCGCAGTTCCTGTCGCCGCGCACCAACCGGCGGCAGGACCGCTGGGGCGGTTCGCTGGGCAACCGGGCCAGCCTGTTGCTGGAGGTCATCCGCGCAGTCAGGGCGCGGGTGGGACCGGCTTACCCGATTTCCGTCAAGCTGAATTCATCGGACTTCGTCAAGGGCGGCTTCACGCTGGACGAGAGCATCCAGGTTGTGCAATGGCTGAACGATGCGGGCGTTGACCTGCTGGAAGTCTCTGGCGGCACCTACGAGCAGCTCGAATTCTTCAAGCAGCGCGACCAGGCCGAGGTGCGCGACAGCACGCGCGAGCGCGAGGCGGTGTTCCTGGAATATGCCAAGTCCATCAAGGCCGTGGCGCGCATGCCGATCATGGTGACGGGCGGGTTTCGAACCCTTACCGGCATGGAGGCCGCGCTGGCGGGCGGCCACACCGACATGATTGGCCTGGCGCGCCCGTTCTGTCTGGACCCGGACTTCCCGGCACGGATGTTTGCCGGACAGATGACGCGGCTCCCGGTGCCGGAAGATCATCTGGTGCTGGGCAAGGGCTTCTGGGGCCCCAACAGCCCCTCAGCTGTCATGCGGGCCTTGAACAACCAGGCGCAGGTCGGATGGTATTACCACCAGATCGAGCGCCTGGGTGCAGGCCTCCCTCCCGAGCCCGGCGTGAGCCCCCTGCGTGCCATG
>JAABRA010000240.1 GCA_011391155.1 Burkholderiales bacterium | reverse complement strand
ACTCCTGAGGAAGCCTTGATCGCCCACAAGTCGATCAGTGCCCTGAAGACTTCCACCGCTGCTGCCACGGAGTAACGCTCATGAAGACTCTCAAACCCTTGATCGCACCGCTGGCGGCGGCCATGCTGCTGGCGTACGGCAGCATGGCTTCGGCCGCCACCATCAACATCACCAGTCGTGACGCGCCGAATGTCGGCTTCAATGACCCGACACCGGTGGACCCGGTCGGTGGCAACCCCGGCACCACGCTGGGCCAACAGCGCTTCAACGTGTACCGGTATGTGGCCGACCTCTGGGAAGCCGCCATCGACAGCAGCGTGCCCATCAACGTCAGCGCCGGCTGGGAGGCCCTGACCTGCACGGCCACCTCGGCCGTGCTCGGAAGCGCGGGCGCCTGGAACATCTGGCATGACTTTCCGGGCGGCGTGCCGGGCACCTGGTACCCGCAAGCGCTGGCCAACAAGATCGCAGGTGTCAACCTGTCGGCTGGTGTGCCCGATGACGGCACCGGCTACGGCAATGTCGACATCAAGACGCAGTTCAACATCAACCTTGGCAACCCCGGTTGCCTGGACGGAACGCCGTTCTACCTGGGCCTGGACGGCAATGCCGGCACGAAGGTGAACTTCGCCACCACACTGCTGCACGAACTCGGGCACGGCCTCGGCTTTTCGGTGCTGAGCGTGCAGACGTCCACGGGCTTTCGAATCCTGCCTGACGGCAGTGCCTTCGCTGCAGTAGGCGGCCTGCCCAGCATCTGGGAAGGTTTCATGTACGACAACACGGCCGGCAAGACTTGGCTTGTGATGACCAGCGACGAGCGCAGGGTGTCGGCGATCAACCCCCTGAAGCTGGCCTGGAACGGCAACAACGCGGTGGCCGGTGCGGGTGAAGTGCTTGGCGCCACGCCCAGCATCAAGGTGGCCACGCCGGTGCCGGGTGTCAGTGGTTTTTACGACTACAACACGGCTTCGTTCGGTCCGCCCGTCAGCAACCCTGGCGCACTGGGCCGGTTTGCGAACATTGCGCCGGGCAATCCAAGTGGACAGGGTTGCACGGCGTTCAGCGCAGCCGACGCTGCGGCCGTGGCCGGCAAGGTGGCGATCATCGACCGAGGCAGCTGCGGTTTTGCCGTCAAGGCGAAAAATGCGCAGAACGCCGGAGCCGCGGGGGTCGTGATTGCCAACAACGCGGCCGGTGCGCCTCCGGGTCTGGGTGGTTCGGACCCGACGATCACGATCCCGACGATCAGTGTGTCCCAGACATCGGGCGCAACGCTGAAGCAGGCCGTGATCGACGCGGCCAAGTACGGCACGCGCAACAGGCCTGGTTCGGTCAGTGGCGTGCTCAGGCTCGATCCGTCGCGCCGTGCCGGCGCAGATGCCCTGGGCCGTCCTTTGCTGTACACGCCCAACCCACTGGTGGGTGGCTCGTCGGTGTCACATTGGGATGTCAGCGCGTTCCCGAACCTGTTGATGGAGCCCAGCATCAATGCTGATCTGACGACATTGCTGGTGCCACCGAAGGATCTGACCGTTCCCTTGTTCAAGGATCTGGGCTGGTAGAAACACGCTGTTTTTCACTTTGAAAAGGGGCGCCGATGGCGCCCCTTTTTTCGTACTGCGCCACCATGACGCGCTGCCCTTCGGTGCCATGCCATGCCATTCCGCGCAGCGGTGCCTGGTCTGCGGTTGCGAGCGGCCTTGTGTCCGCCCTGAACAGGGCTGCGAAGATTCTGCCGTTGTGGCGTCAGCGCCATTTCGGACGAACGGCCGCGCCCGATCTGCAGGGTGCGCGGCCAGTCGCCCCCTGATTCAGCGGCTCTGCAGTCCCGGTCTCCCCGGCGCCGTCAGCAACTGGCAGGTCTTGACGCCAGCCGCCGCGCCCTTGGCTGGCGCGCAGGCGGCGCCAGGATCGCTGACGAACTGGCAGTTGGACACACGGCCATCGGCCGCCTGCGCGGCCTGCCGCCAGGCGTTGTAGTCGGCTGCTGCCCGGGTGAGCGCGCCCGCATCGGTGCCCTGGATCGACCAGGGCAGGTAGCCCTCGGGCCCGCCGCAGGACTTGTGGCCGATGGCCACGGTGCGGCAGTCGCTGTCAGCCTGGCAGGCCGCGCCGCCGATCAGTTCGTTCACACGGGTCAGCAACAACGGGCCGGACGGAGGCGCCACCACGGGTTCCGCCGCGCAGGCGGACAGCGAGCCCAGCATCGAGCCCAACAGTGCCCAGCCCAGCAGGCAGGCCGCGAACTGGTGCGGGCGCCGGCTGAACGCCGGAGCGAGCGGTGTGATCGAATCGAATGGAGGCATCTTGCAGCGCGATGGAATCGTCATGTTCCCGCATGTTGCCACCATCGTCTTGCGCGCTCCATAGCCCGCCGTCAACGCCGGCGGCGTCTTCCTACAATCAGCGTCCACCCCGACAAGAAGCCGCCCATGCCCGTCAACCTGCAAGCACCCGACCCCTCCACGCTGCACGCCGTGCCCGGCGTGCGCATCGGCATCACCATGGCCGGCGTGCGCAAGGCCAACCGGCGCGACCTGGTGCTGTTCATGCTGGACGCAGGCAGCGCGGTGGCCGGCGTCTTCACGCAGAAC
>JAABRA010000239.1 GCA_011391155.1 Burkholderiales bacterium | reverse complement strand
GCGCTCAACCCGGCGCTGGTGGACAAGGACAAGGTCGCGCGGCTGGAGGGTTTCAGCAATCAGGCGGCCGCGGTGCGCGAGGCCTTGCGCATGCCTGCGGGCGGCAGCGTGGCGATAACCGCCAAGGGCGTGGTGATCAATGCCGACGTGACGGCGCAAGGTGGAACGCTTAACTTTCAATCGCGCAACAACGAGATTAACCAGCTAGTCGTACCGCTTGACTTGACGGTGGCTGACGGTGTGTCGCTTGCCGCAACCGGGGGCTGGGCAAACGACTTTCCGGGTGCCGCTGAGCAGTCGCCTGTGGACACGCGGGTCGATGGCGGTTCGGTTACCCTGAAGGCAGAGAGCGATGTGACACTGGGGCACGACACGCTGGTCGATGTTGGTGGCGGCGCGCGCCTCAAGCCCGATGGCAAGATCAAAAACGGCAACGGCGGCAACGTGACGCTGGATGCGGGCGTGGCATTGCAACTGGATGGTGAGGTCCGCGGGTATGCACCGGGCAAGGGCGGAACCTATGCGCTCAAGGCCGACAGGATTCAGATCGGCGGTGCGGACGATTCAACTGCGCTGAATCTGGACGCGGCCTTCTTTGAGCGTGGCGGGTTTGCCAACTTCAATCTCACCGGCGCCAACAACCTGAATATCGCTGATGGAACGGTGCTTCGCCCGACAGTCATCAGCCGCGAGTTGTTGCCCGGCTATACCTTGCAGCCGACTGGCAGCAATATCGCTGCATTTACCCAACTGGTGAAGCGCGATGACCGGCTGCGTCAGGCGGTGAATCTGAGCTTTGCATCCGATAGCCCGGCTGATCCCGCGCAGGGCAAGATTCGCCTGGGTGATCAAGCCAGGATCCTGGCAGACGACAAGGCGAAAATCAGTTTCAGCGCCAGAAACCGGATCGACCTGCTGGGCGAGGTGAAGGCTGCCGGCGGCAGTATTGCGGCAAGCGTTAAACGCGGCGATACCGACCCCCTTGATCCGTCATCGGCAGTGTGGCTGGGCGCACAGGCCGTGCTGGATGTATCGGGCGCAGCACGCACCTATAAGGATAGCCGCGGCTTGACCCAAGGCGAGGTGCTGGGCGGCGGCAGCGTGGCGCTGAATGCCACAACCGGCTATGTCGTGACTGAAGCGGGCTCGCGCATCAAGGTATCGGGTGCGGCGCCGGTGCGGCTGGATGTGCCCAATGAGGCGGGCAGCCTGGGCCGCAATGTGGGCAGTGACGCAGGCTCGGTGAGCATTGCCACAACCGAGGGCGCGCTGCTCGACGGCGCCATCGAGGCGCGCGCTGGCAGTGCTGCCAACCGCGGCGGCGTATTTGATTTCAAGCTGGACGATGTTCGCAATCGTGAAGCCATTGAGGGCGCGCCGACCAACGAGCGTGTGCTGGTCCTGGCGCCAACGGTCGCGCCGCAGACGAGCGGGCTGGCTCCCAAGGATGTGATTCCGCAGAAATTCAACGGCAATACCCAACTCGGCACGCAAGGCATCGAGCGCGCGGGGTTTGACCGGATCAATTTTGCCAGCCAGACAATCCGGCTCGAGAACGGCTTGAAAATGGGCGCTGACCGTGCAATCCCGTTGCGCGAAATCGGCCTCACTGGCCGCATTGAAACCGCTGGCGGCGATGCCGCACTGAAGGCGCATAGCGTGCGACTGGGCGGGGTGTCGGCGACCGCGCCAAGCACTGGCACGGGCACCCTGACCGTGGATGCCGCACTGGTGGATATCGTGGGCGAGCTGAATCTCTCCGGCATGGATAAGGCCGTATTCAATGGCGCGCAAGGGGTGCGCTTCTCGAATGCGGGCAGCTTGAAAACAGCGGCCGATCTGGTCTTCAATGGCGCAGTCATTGCACCGGCCAGCGCGGTGCAATATCGCATCGAAGCACCCGGGCAAACGGTCAGTTTCACCCGCAACACCGACGCGCCGGTGATGCCGTTGTCTGCGCTGGGCAGCCTGACGGTCGTCGCCGCGGACATCGTGCAGGACGGAAATCTGTGGGCGCCTTTCGGCCAGCTCGACTTTCAGGCCAGTAACAGCCTGGTGTTCAAGGAAGGGAGCCTGACTTCGGTTGCGGCATCGGGCAGTCTGTTGCCCTATGGGAGCGTGGCAAACGGGCGTCAGTGGGTGGTCGGGCCGGACAAATCGGAACTCAAGGACCTGCCGCAAAAAGCGGTTCGCACCCAAGCGGCGAGCATCGACATGCAGCCAGGCGCGAAATTCGATCTCTCCGGCGGCGGCGATCTGCAAGCTTTCGAATTCTCCGTCGGTCCCGGCGGTTCGCGCGACATCCTCGCCGACAAAAACACCTATGCCATTCTGCCCGGCTACACGGGCGGCTTTGCACCGGCCGACCTGCAGGAAGGCTTTGACCGCGCCAGTGGCGAGGCGGTGTATCTCGCCGGTGTGCCGGGGTTGACCGATGGCGTGTATACGCTATTACCTGCGCATTACGCGCTGTTGCCGGGCGCGTATGCGGTCAAGCTCGACAGTGGCATCCCGAATGTGTTGCCGGGTCAGGCCTATAGTCGTCAGGATGGCGTGCGTATCGCGGCAGGCTATGTTACTGACAGCCGGACTGGCGCGCCGAAGGATGCAAAC
>JAABRA010000238.1 GCA_011391155.1 Burkholderiales bacterium | reverse complement strand
GACCTGGCCACGGGTAAGGTCACCAAGCACTTCAGCGCTGGCAGCGTGAACCTGACCCAGGTGGATCTGACCGACATCAGACCCAATGTGGTTGACTTGAGCGAGTCGCAAGCCAACCGCCTGCGCGAGCCCGATGGCGTGACCTGGATCTCCAAGACCCAGTTTGTGACCGCCAACGAGGGTGATCTGAACGGCGGCAGCCGCAGCTTTACCGTGTTCAACACCGACGGCAGCGTGGCCTATGAGTCCGGCAACTCGCTGGAGCACCTGATGGCCAGCATCGGCCACACCAACGACAAACGGTCGGACGCCAAGGGCAATGAGCCGGAAAATGCCGGTTTTGGCCGCTTCGATGGCACCGACTACCTGTTTGTGGCGTCTGAACGTTCCAGCGCGCTGGTCGTTTATGACCTGAGCAAAGTCAATACACCCGCCTACAAGCAGGTATTGCCGGCCGGTCTGGCGCCCGAGGGTGTGCTGACCATTCCATCGCGCGGTCTGCTGATTGCCGCCAGCGAAACCGACAACCGCTCCATTCTCAGCCGCTCGTCGCTGAACATTTACCAGTACCAGACCGCAGCGGCGGCCTACCCCACGATTCAGTCAGTCAACCGTGCCAACGGCACGCCGATTCCGTGGGGCGCAATGTCTGGCCTGGCGGCGGCCCCCACCGGCTCGCTGGTCTACGCCGTGGATGACAGCTTCTTTGGCGCCAACCGCGTGTTTGAGATTGACACCGCCAGCAGCCCGGCCAAGCTGCAAAAAGAAATCCGCATCACCGACCCCGCTGGCAAGATTGCCGCGCTGGCGGCCACACTGCCCGATGCCGCCAGTGCCAATGCGTTTGACGACACCGACCTGAAGGCCATGGTCAACGCCGACGGCAGTGTCAACCTCGATCCCGAGGGCATCGCGGTGGCCAGTGCGGGGGGCTTCTGGGTCGCGTCCGAGGGCAGCGGCACCGTGGGTGAAGCCGCGAACCCGGTCAGGACCGCCAACCTGATCTTCAAGCTCAGCGCCAGCGGTGTCATCGAAGACATTATTCAGTTGCCTGCCGAGGTCAATGCCAAACAGGTGCGCTTCGGCTTCGAGGGCGTCGCTGAATCAGACGGCAAGCTGGTGGTGGCTTTCCAGCGCGCCTGGACGGGCGAGACCAGCCCGCGCATCGGGGTCTATGACCTGACGGCCAAAACCTGGCAATTCATGTTCTACCCGCTGGATATCGTCAGTTCACCCAATGGCGGCTGGGTGGGCCTGTCAGACATCACGGCCCTGGGCAGCGGCAAATTCATGCTGGTCGAACGCGACAACCAGGGCGGGCCCGATGCGCGCATCAAGCGCCTGTACCGGGTGGACCTGACCGGCGCGGCCGACGGCGCCACCCTGAGCAAGACCCTGATGCGCGACCTGATCAACGATCTGAAAGCGCCCGGGGGCCAGGTGCCCGAGAAGATCGAGGGAGCCGCCCGCCTGGCCAATGGCAACGTGCTGATCGTCAATGACAACGACGGTGTGGACAACAACAGCGGCGAGGTGCAGTTGATCAATCTGGGCAGCGTGGGCAACTGAGCCTGACGCCGCTGTGGCCGTGTCAGCAGGCATCCTGCCGACCTGCCGCAGCGGTTCATGCGGGGCCACTGGACCGGGCCGCGGGCGTCACGGGGGTGCTGGCAGGGTGGGCCAGCCAAGTGGACATCATCAGCTACAAAGCCGGATAGGCATTCGCGTGGGCAGATCACGCGCTGCCGTGACCTGTTTGGAACCGGACTGACGCTTTAGCACAACCTGAAGGGCTTGCCGGCTCTATGATTGGGCCACTCCTTCAACCGCCTCAAAGATCGATCCCCATGTCCATCACCGTCCCCGTCCACCTGGGCTACGAATTTGAAGTCAAGGCCAAGGCCGCCGAAGTGTTTGCCGTGCTGGCCGACGTGCCGCTGTCAGCCAGCCACTTTCCCAAGGTGCACCAGCTGACCGACCTGGGTGGCGGGGCCTACCAGTGGGAGATGGAGAAAGTGGGCACGGAGCACATCAACATCCAGACCATCTACGCCAGCAAATACGTCAGCAACGCGGCCAAGGGCACGGTGAACTGGACGCCGGTCGAGGGCATCGGTAACGCGTTGGTGAGCGGGTACTGGAAGATCAAGGACAAGAAGAAGTCCACGCATATCGAGCTGGAAATCACCGCGGAGGTCCACGTGCCGCTGCCGCACCTGATGCATGCGATCGTCGAGCCCATCATCGAAAGCGAGTTCACCCACCTGGTCGAACAGTACATCGACAACCTGATCGTGCGCTTTGGCGGCGAGGTGGCATGAAAGTTATCCCTGCGCACACTGGACAAACTTGTGGATAAGCCCTGGCAAGGCCTGTATCGCGCTGCCAAGTGGTTGTTTTTAAAGGGCTTTCCCTGGGTCGCCTGTTTATTGCGCACCCGCACCACGCCGAGCCTCGCCTTCGCATGACCCATTCCTGGTACGACCGCCACATCCTGCCCTGGGCGCTGGACCTGGCCTGCGGCCTGCGCACCGTGGGCCGCCAGCGCGCAAAGGTGGTGCCGTTGGCGCACGGGCGGGTGCTGGAGGTGGGCATTGGCACCGGGCTGAACCTGCCGTAT
>JAABRA010000237.1 GCA_011391155.1 Burkholderiales bacterium | reverse complement strand
AAGCCGGCGGGCTTGAAGGCCTTCGGCAACACGCCAGAGAAGGCCGCCCTCACCAAGGTGCTGGCCGCCAACCAGGGGCTGTACAACGGCTTTCTGGCCGCAGGGCTGTTGTGGGGCCTGTGGCTCGGCCCCGAAGGCTTTGGCGTGAGGGTGTTTTTCCTGATCTGCGTGCTGGTCGCCGGCCTCTACGGCGCCGCCACCGCGAGCCGCAAGATCCTGTTTGTGCAGGCGCTGCCGGCCGCCATCGGGCTGGTGCTGGTGTTCCTGTCGCGCCCCGTTTGAAGGCGTCGGTCGCTGTCGCCTGACGCCGGGTCTTTGACCCACAGCACCTTGCCCTGACCCGCGTCGTTGATGCGCGCCACCAGTGCCGCGGCGCGGTCGGGCACGGGTTCGACGCAGCCGTCGAAGCGATTTTTTTGTCACCAGTTCGCTGTGGACCGGCGCTTGCAGGGCGCGGGCAGCGCGTTCTCTGCTCGCTTTGTGGAGCGGTGTCCTTAGGCGGAAGCGAAGGTTTTCATGCAATCGGAAAACGCAGGCGACCAGAACGCCTTGGCCCACACGCTGACGCGGACCGACTTGCGCAGCCCGGCTTTCCAGAACGGGTCTTCTTTATAGAGTGCCTCAGCCGCAGCCTTGCTTTCCATGTTCAGTATCCAGATGCCGCCGCAGGGCACGCCGCCTTCTGTGTCGCGCAGCGCGCCCGAAGCGACGACACGGTCTCCCTGTTCCTCAAGGAACTTCAAATGTGCCGTCATGAGCGAGGCCCGATCAGACAGGCGCTCTGGCTGGTCGGCATAAATGTCCTCAAACTGGACGATCAACAGCATCAGCTCATTCCTTCAATAGATAAGTGCATGGTGGCCCAGCGCCCCGAGCTACACGCCCGACAGCACCACGTCCATCGCTGCGATCAACGCACTGGCTTGTGCCGACACGTTCTGCACCGGGCGGCGCAATGCCTTGGCGGGCAAGGGCGCCGCGTAGTGGGCCAGGGCATGCAGGCGCTGGCCCTTGACTTCGATGACCGGGCACAAAGCCGTGGGCACCTTGCCTGCGAACGCCAGTGTGGTCAGCGGCACGGTCAGGCGGGTGGTCAGTGCGTCGAGCAGATCGCTCTGAATGACAACCACATACGGGATGCCGTTCCCAACGCTCGCGCTGGGGTTGGGGTACACGTCGTATTGCGCCATGGTGGCTTCACCAGGGTCGCAAGTCGGCGCCGGGAATGCCGTGGGTTTCTACCCAGGCGTTCTGCGCTGCGATCCAGTCGCCGAACTCGGCTTCGAAGGCCTTCTTGCGTGCGGCACGGCCCGTTTTGTCCTGGTTGGTCTGCAGGGCTTGGTATTGCTCTGCAGAAAGGATGACGGTGTCGATCTGCCCGGCTTTTTCCACGAACACCGGTTCGCGCTTGGCCTGGGCGCAGACGCTGCCAAATCGGTTTTTGGCTTCGGTGGCGGTGATGCGCATGGTGGGCTCCTGAAGTCAATGGCCATTTTAGCCATTGACTTGACCTTGCAGGCTCTCCCGGGCTTGCCACGAAGCGAACACATCGGACATAATTGACGTTTACGTAAACGTCAATCAAATCCACCCATGACCGAGACCGTGAATCCGAACGACGCCCTGCGCGAACGCGTGCAGGCCAGCCTGGATCGCCAGGGGATGATGGTGCAGTTGGGCGTGCGTCTCCTGGCGGTGGCGCCCGGCGAGGTCACGCTGACCCTGCCGTATTCCGACCGCGTGACGCAGCAGCAGGGCGGCTTTCACGGTGGCGCCATGGGCGCGCTGGCCGACATCGCCGGAGGCTACGCGGCCCTCACCGTGGCGCCTGAAGGCATGGAAGTCACGACCGTGGAATACAAGATCAACTTCCTCGCGGCCTTCCAGGGCGGCGAGCTGCAGGCCACGGGGCGCGTGACCAAGGCCGGCAAACGCATCATCGTCACCAGCGCCGAGGTGGAGCACGTGGCGGCCGACGGCAAGCGGTCCGACTGCGCTGTGATGCAGCAGACGCTGGTGCCGGTGCCCAAGACGTATTGACCCATTTCAGCTCGACCAAGCTTTTCACCAATCCGCTCCCAATGGGAGAAGGTTCAAATCTCAACCCCTTCAGGAGACACAACCATGAACAACCTGCCAGGTCTTAATTTCCAGCTCGGTGAAGACATCGATGCGCTGCGCGACGCGGTGCGCGAGTTTGCGCAAGCCGAGATCGCGCCCCGCGCTGCCGAGATCGACAAAACCGACCAATTCCCGATGGACTGCTGGCGCAAGATGGGTGAGCTGGGCGTGCTGGGCATCACCGTGCCCGAGCAGTACGGGGGCGCGGGCATGGGTTACCTCGCGCACATGGTCGCGATGGAAGAAATCAGCCGCGCCAGCGCCTCGGTGGGCCTCTCTTACGGCGCGCACAGCAACCTGTGTGTGAACCAGATCAACCGCAACGGCACGCCCGAGCAAAAGGCGAAATACCTGCCCAAGCTGATCAGCGGCGAGCACGTGGGTGCGCTCGCCATGAGCGAACCCGGCGCCGGCTCTGACGTGATCAGCATGAAGCTGAAAGCCGAGGACAAAGGTGGCTACTACCTGCTCAACGGCAACAAGATGTGGATCACCAACGGGCC
>JAABRA010000236.1 GCA_011391155.1 Burkholderiales bacterium | reverse complement strand
AAGGAGCGCGGCTACGCCAACGCGGGGCTGTACGACCCGCAGGGCGTCGGCGGCACCCATGTGATGTACGTGCTGCAGCACGCCGACCAGCCCGAGCTTTATTCGAACCTGCCCAAGGATCCCAGCATCAGTCCGCTGGTCGGCCTGTGGAAGGGCATCACCAAACCGCTGATGAGTCTTGGCATCGGGCTTGCCGTCTTTGCCGGCTTCTTCCATTTCGTCACGGCCGGACCCAAGGAAGTGGAGGAAGAGGAAAAAGCGGATTGAGTGGGTCCGCAACGCCTCTTCCACCGACATCTAGGAGCGATCATGAGCACTTTCATTCAACGCTACACCGCCCGCGAACGCAGCAACCACTGGATCGTGGCCATCGCCTTCATCCTTGCCGCGCTGTCGGGGCTGGCGCTGTTCCACCCGGCCTTTTTCTTTCTGGTGAACCTGTTCGGTGGCGGTCCCTGGGCGCGCATCCTGCACCCCTTCATCGGCGTGGTGATGTTCCTCTTCTTCATCGCCATGGCAGTGCGGTTCTGGAGTCTCAACCGCATCACCCCGGCCGATCGTGAGTGGAGAAAGCGCATCGGCGACGTGATGTGCAACCGCGACCACGGCCTGCCCGAAGTCGGCAAGTACAACGCCGGACAGAAGTACCTGTTCTGGATCATGGTGGTGAGCATCCCGGTGCTGCTGCTTTCCGGCATCGTCATTTGGCAGCCCTGGTTCGCACCGTTCTTTTCCATCGGGCTGATGCGCGTGGCCGTCGTCGTACACGCGCTGGCCGCCTGGATCATCATTCTCGGCATCGTCGTGCACGTCTATGCCGCGATCTGGGTCAAGGGAACGGTCCGTGCGATGACACGCGGTACGGTGTCCGAGGCTTGGGCCAAGCACCATCACCGCGCCTGGTACCGCCAGATGACCGGGAAATAGGTTCGACCTTGAATTTCGAATCGATTGTCTAGACTGAAAAACCTTACAAGGAAAACCGATCGATCCATGACCACGACCCTCCTGCAGCCCGGCCAGATCGAAGCGGCGGCCGGTAGTATTCCCGAACTGCGGCTGCCGCCCGCCGACCTTTTTCTGATGTGTGCCCGGCGGCTGGAGCAACTGGCCGAAGGCCATGCGATGGGCGACTACCTGCGCTTTGCCGCTCAGCTGGCGCGGGCACAGCAGGAAAGGCTGGACGCCGCCCCGGCGGGGGAACTGCCCGCGGCCGAACGGCTGGCGCAATGCTTCGAATACCTCATGCCGCCCCTGGCGCCCGCGGGACTGCCGCGGCCGGCCGGCTGGCGCGACACCGCCCGGCATCTGGCCAAATCGGTTCAACCGTTTCTCGCCGCAGCCGGCCAGGCCGCGCTCCAGCCGGTGTTGGAAGGGACGGACGCCTGGCTGGACGAGCAGGCCACCCGGCTGCTCGATATAGATACCCAACATCTGAATGCTGCCGTGACTCCAGTGATCGGCGCCGCCCTGCAGGTGCACTGGACCCATCTCGCGCGCCAGCTCGATCCCGCCCAGGTCGCACGCCCCGAGCATCCCAACCTGTGCCCGGTGTGCGGCTCGCATCCGGTGAGCTCGGTGGTACGCATCGGCGGCGCCGAGAACGGCCTGCGCTACCTGCACTGCACGCTGTGCAACTCGGAGTGGCACGTGGTGCGCGCCAAGTGCAGCAACTGCGACAACACCCGCGACATCGGCTACTACCATCTGGAAGGGGGCAACCGGGTCGTCGAGGCGGAGAGCTGCCCGGAGTGCCAGACCTACCTCAAGGTCGTCCACCAGGAAAAGGACCCGCAGGCCGATCCGGTGGCCGATGACCTCGCGAGCCTGACCCTCGATCTGCTGATGGACGAGGCGGACTACGCACGCAGCGGGATCAATTGGTATCTGGTCCAGGGCCACCCGTAGAACATGAAATGACCACCCCAGCTTTGGTCGACACCTTTAAGCCTTAATTACGATATCCGCTTGGAGCGAACAGCAAACACGCGTAACCAGCACACTCAAGATCCGTTGCTGGCCGCTTGTGTTGAAAATGCCGTTCCGATTGGCCGCACCCGCTTTTCCACCGTCAACACCTCGCCTGCCGCATCCACCACCGCATAAAGCCTGGGCCTCGGGCTGCCAGCCCAGGCCGGGCCGGGGGAGGGGCTGTCCAGATATACGACCTGCGCGCCATCGAACTGCTTTTCGACCTGGCCGTGGGCGAGCAGATCGTTCAGGGCGTCGATGGAAATGCCGCGCTGCCGCATGCGGCTGAAGGCCAAGGGGCTGATCTTTCCAAGTTTCATTGCGATTTCTCCTGTTTGCCTGTGCCGTGTGCATGGCCTTGTCAGGGGCATGCATAACTCGCATTGGCGTTTTCCGAATTCAGTATTTATACTGTACATGCATACAGTATTCGGAGAAAGCCCCATGCGTGACCTCACTCGCCGCCAGGAAGAAATCCTCAACCTCATCCGGGAGTGGATCGAGACCACCGGTCTGCCGCCGACGCGCGCGGAGATCGCGCAGCGCTTCGGCTTCAGTTCGCCGAACTCGGCCGAGCAGCATCTCAAGGTGCTGGCGAAGAAGGGCGTGCTGGACCTGGTGCCGGGGACGTCTCGCGGCATCCGGTTGAAGGGCG
>JAABRA010000235.1 GCA_011391155.1 Burkholderiales bacterium | reverse complement strand
TGCACAAGGACGTGCTGCTTGAAGCCAGGTTCCGTCGGTGCAACCCCGATTATGTGGAAGGCAAACCCTGCGTCTACGTCGGCATGACCGGCCTGGATCCGGACGTGCGGTTTGACAAGCACAAGGCCGGCATCCAGGCCAATACCTACGTCCAGAAATATGGCCTGCGCCTGCTGCCGGACCTGTTTGAGGGATTCAACCCCATGGCCTACAAGGCCGCGGTGGAGCGGGAGGTTGAGATCGGCATCGACCTGCGCTCAGCGGGTTTCGGCGTCTGGCAGGCCTGAGCCTGCAGCGGGTGGTGCATCAGGGGGCCCGAACAGCGGAAAGGGCGGGATGGGCGGCGCTTGCGATGCCGGGGACCGGCAATTCCAGCGTCTCCCACTGCTGCAACAGCTTCACCTGCCGCTGCAGGTAGTCCGTGGGCATGGCCTGCGAGCCCCAGACGGGCACACGTCCGGCGTATTCACCCAGCAACCAGAACTGGCGCACCGCGACGAAGGGCGCCAGGGCCGCCAGATCGGCCTCGCCCACGACACGCACCTCCTGGTAGGCCGAGATGAAATGGCCCCAGCGCGCCAGGGCCTTGTCGCTCCAGACGCCGTCAACGCTGCGCGGGTGCAGCCACCACGGGTACACCGCGAGCTCGTAGGCCAGGTAGCCGGGGCCGGTGTCGTCGAAGTCGAAAAACACGGCCTGGCGTTCACCGCCTTCGCGCTCGGCCACAAAGTTGTTGTCGCTGTGCGCATCGCCATGGCAGAGCACCTGGGTCAGCGCACCGAGCGAGAGGATGCGCTCGTGCAGGCGTCGGCCCAGGGCTTCGAATTGCGGGCGTATTTCGGGCGTCATGGTGGGCGCGCGCAGCAGGCGCAACATCGGGCGCATCAACAAATGGTCCAGATTCAGCGTGTAACGGCTGGCGCTGCTCTGCAGGCTTTCGCCCGCCTCGTGCAGTTGCGCCAACCCCCGTCCGAAGGCCTGGATGTTGGCGGGCAGGTCGGACGTGGCCTCGCCTTCAAGATGTTCGAACAGCATGAGTGCACGTTCACCCTCGGGCAGCTGTACGCGCAGGGCCACCTCGCCCATGGTCGTAGGCAGGCAGGTGGCCACAGGGCAGCCGCGCGTGCGCAGGTGCTGCAGCACCTCGGCCTCGAACTGCAGTTGGGGTTCCCCCCGCGGGCGTTCGGCGCACAGCCGCGCCACCACGCTGCGCCCATCGGCCAGGGTGAGCCGGTACACCTGATTGAAGCTGCGGCGCAGGAACTCACCCGCAACCACCTCGCCCAGCGGATAGTTCGCCTGGACCACCTTGGCTATCGCCGCAGCAGTCGGTGTTGACTGCGCAATCTCCAGATCCATGACCGTTACCCCTGGTGAAAAAGGGGGGCGATTATAGGGGCGGGCGAACCGGCGGCGGCACCCCATGCGGCCCGCGCCAGCCCATGACGTGTATTGGCAGGCATACTCACGCGCCATCCCCAACAGGAGACTCACCATGGTCCTGCTCGAATTCGCCATGAACCCGCCCGACCGCGGCGACGGCCTCAGCGGCTACGTGGCCCGCATCATCGACGTCATCGACCGCAGTGGCGTCACCTACCGCCTCACGCCCATGGGCACCATCAGGGTTAACCTGGCCCGCAAGCCGCGACTTCGCGTAGCTGTCATTCAGTTGCGCGGAACCCAAGTTTCCTCTCGGGGTAATCAGTGCTGCAACTCCAGGTAAGGGGCCGCATTCCTTCATTGCACAACCGCCGGATTTACGACACCAGAGCTTCGCAGGCAATCGCCCGCTCGCCTTGCTGGGTGTCGCCTTCTATCCGGTTCTTGTC
Source organism: Burkholderiales bacterium (assembly GCA_011391155.1). Classification (GTDB taxonomy): domain Bacteria; phylum Pseudomonadota; class Gammaproteobacteria; order Burkholderiales; family Burkholderiaceae_C; genus JAABQG01. The sequence continues at coordinate 804 of JAABRA010000235.1, read as the reverse complement.
CATCGGTTCGCATCACGATGGAACCGTAGCAATTTTGGCAAGCGGCCGGAGTCGTCGACGCGGGCGATCGCGGGGATCAGGGCGCGCTTTCCTTCGCGGGCGGGTCGCTGACGATGGAGCGGTTGGCGTGCGCGCAGGCCCCATCAATGCGCTGGGCAATGGCACTTTTGACCCCGTAAGGGCGGCGTAACAGCACTCCGACACGTTGGTGCTGGACTGCCATGGAGAGATCCCGGTGTCAGGGCGCAAAATTGGCATTGACAGCACTGCCATCAGCGCCGAAAGTCCGCTCCCATGCGCACCCCCTTGCCCATTCACGATCTCAAAGCGTCCGTCAAACACCTGCTGCTCAAGCAAGCTGCCAGCCATGAGCGCTCCATGGCGGCTGAAGCCCCTGAGATTCTGACGCGTGCCGTGAGGCAAAACACCGCCCACCCATTGGGCGCGCAAGCTCAGGTCAGCGAGGCCGCCCGGAATGCCTTGGCATCGGTTGACCTGATGCCTGACCTGCGGGGTGGGGATTGAGCGCCAAGGCTGTGCTGGTGGACACCCAGGTGATCACCGACGGACTGCACGACGATCCGCAGTGGGGCGTGGGGTCGCAAGACCAACGGGCGCGCCATTTCGGCCCGTTGTTGATCAACCCGGTGACCGTTGCCGGGCTTTGTTGCGCGGCCCGCGAGATCGAGGCGGCGAAGTGAAACCCGTTGCCCGGCGAACGCTGACTTTTCTAATATTGATAGCAGGATATGACCATTCTGCGTTGGGAATGCCCACATTTGATGCGGTAAAAGCGGATTTTCG
>JAABRA010000234.1 GCA_011391155.1 Burkholderiales bacterium | reverse complement strand
AGGACGCCGAAGCATTGGAACTGGCGCACAAAATCAGCACCGTGGTATTCGACAAAACCGGCACGCTCACCGACGGCACGCCTCACGTGGCCGCATGCATAGCAGCAGAAGACAGCGACCGCAATGAAGTGTTGTCCATCGCTGCCGGCCTGCAGGCCGGCAGCGAGCATCCTTTGGCGCGCGCCGTGTTGACTGAAGCGGCCACGGCGTCTCTTTCGGCCATGCCGGCACGGGCGCAACAGGCATTGCCCGGTCGCGGCATCGCGGGCGAGGTCAACGGCGCCCTGTATTGGCTGGGCAACCGCCGGCTGATGCTGGACAAGCATATAGCCACCGCCGCGCTGGAAACCACTGCAGACAAACTGGAAGCGGAAGGGCGCACGGTGTCATGGCTGGCACGCGCCAGCGACAACCATGCGCTTGGACTGCTGGCTTTTGGCGACGCCATCAAGCCCGGTGCGGTGAGCGCCGTGGCCAACCTCAAGGCGCTCGGCATTGCCACCGTCATGCTCACAGGCGACAACCAGGGTGCGGCACAGGCAGCGGCAACGGCACTGGGTATCGACTCGGTCATGGCCGAAGTGCTGCCCGCAGACAAGGCCCGGCAGGTCAGTCAGCTGAAAGCCCATGGGCAAACCGTGGCCATGGTCGGCGACGGCATCAACGACGCGCCTGCGCTCGCTGCGGCTGACGTCGGCATCGCCATGTCGAGCGGCAGCGACGTTGCCATGCACACCGCCGGCATCACCCTGATGCGCGGCGACCCGGCACTGGTGGCCGACGCCATCGATATTTCGAAACGCACCTACGCCAAGATCCGCCAGAATCTGTTCTGGGCATTCGTCTATAACATCGTGGGGGTTCCGCTCGCTGCAGCGGGCCTGCTGAACCCGGTGATCGCCGGCGCAGCAATGGCGTTTTCCAGCGTCAGCGTGGTCAGCAACGCGCTGCTGCTGCGCCGCTGGCGGCCGGCACGGGGTTCACGATAGCCTGAACCTTCACTCCGATCCTCCCGTCCCCACAGACTGTGGAGGCCGTCCGGCCCAGTCATATTGCACCTCGATCATGACCAGCGCGCGCACCGGTCGGCCAGCTTTTTGTGCCGGCTCAAAACGCGCATTGCGAAACGCCTGAATGGACGACTCGTCAAACGCGCCCGGCGGGGTCGAGCCCATCACTTCCACGTCGCTGACACGGCCGTCAGCCTCCACCTTCAACTGCAAACGAACTGTTCCGGACAGCTTGTTGCGATCCGCTTCTGCCGGATAGTCCGGTTCGATTGCCCGTAGTGCGCGTGGATGCACATCGACTTCGCGCGCACGGTAGTAAGTCAAATCGACCGAACTGGTTATCGTCACGGGTGATGCGGGGGCAGCTGGCGCCTCAACTGCTGCGGATGGAACTTGCGGCATCGAGGGTGTGCCAGGCAAAGCTTTGGCAGGCGACGGCGCAACGGGCTGAACCACCGGCACAGCCTCAGCCGAATCGGTTGGTGCGAGCAAGGAAACATCCCCCAGCGCCTGATCTGGCGTATCGACTTCGGGCGTCATGGCATGAGTCGGCACCAGGCGTGCTTCAATCGCCGGGCCATCCGGGTTCGTTGCCGCAGGCGGTGCCACCTGTATCAGCGCGATCAACGCGACATGCAGACCCAACGAAATCCACGTTGCCGCCAGCGGCCGCTGCAGCCGGAGTGGAATCGTTGGTTCGTCGAAAGAGGCGTTCACTGCAATGGGCACTCGACAGGGTAGGTTTGGACGGGATGGGAAACCGGACTTGCCAGCCTAGAATAAGCGCCACAAGCACATCCGGAGAAGACCATGAAAAGACGCATCATTGCGAGCGCCATCTTAGCATCGGCGTGGGCTGCAGCGGCCTGTGCCAACACCGCCGATCTGGTCAAAACCACCATCAAGGCTGCCGACGGTTCCGAAGTGCCCGTTGAAATCGCCACCCCGTCCGGTAAAGGCCCCTTCCCGCCCGTGTTGTTCATCCACGCCAAGCGCGGTTACGAAGGCGATGAACGCGCCCACGTACGCGAACTCGCCGCACAGGGCTTTCTGGTCGTCGCCCCCGACTGGCAAAGCGGCCGTTTCATCGAACGCTGGCCTGCCGCGCACAATCCCGACACCGAAATGGATGTAGAGGCCGGGCTGGATTATCTAAAGTCGCTACCCAATGCCTGCAAGCAGCCGGTCGGCATCGTCGGCCTGTCGCGCGGCCCGTATTACGCCATCCGTCTCGCCGCCAAACGCGGCCCGGACATCGCCGCCATCGTCAGTTACTACGGCCACATGCAGAACCCCAACGCGCCCGAACCGGATCAACTGTTCCGCATCGCACCCGAGATCATGCAGATCACCACCCCGCTGCTGTATCTGATTGGCGATGCCGATTACGAGTTGCGCCGCATGAACGGCGGACGCGCATTCTATGCATTGTGGGAACGCGGCGTGCCGGTGGAATGGCAGGAATACCCGATGGCGCGACGCGCGTTCGACTTCCGCCCCGACCAGACGCCGGAAGAAAAAATTGCCGCGCGCCATGCGCGTGAGCGGGCGAAGAGCTGGCTGATGAAGTGGATGAAGCTGACGCCGGAGATGCGGTGCCAGTAAAAATAGTGGCTGCCTGAGGCCT
>JAABRA010000233.1 GCA_011391155.1 Burkholderiales bacterium | reverse complement strand
GGCCGCCATTGGCGTGGGGATTGGCACCCATGCGTTTTAGCCCGCTTGGCGCCAGCGCTGCAAGCTCAGGTTGCAGGCGTCCTTGCGCGTCAAAGAGTTCTTCTGGTCGATAACTGCGCAGCCAGTCTTCCAGCAGCTTCAGGTGTTCAGGATGCTCGGCCGGGTGCAGCGGCACTTGATGTGAACGGAAGTTGCCCTCAATGGGCTGCCCGTCGACCTCCTTGGGTCCGGTCCAGCCTTTGGGCGAATTCAGCACAATCATCGGCCAGCGCGGGCGCTCGACCTGACCGTCGCTCTGGCGTGCTTGGCGCTGGGCGCGCTGAATGTCCTGCACCGCCTGATCCAGCGCAGCAGCCATCAACGCGTGCATCGCCGCGGGCTCATGGCCTTCCACGAAGATCGGTGTCCAGCCACAGCCGCGCAGGTACTGGTCCAGTTCCTCGTGCGTGATGCGCGCCAGCACGGTGGGGTTGGCGATCTTGTAGCCGTTGAGGTGCAGGATCGGCAGCACCGCACCGTCCGTGGCCGGGTCGAGGAATTTGTTGGAGTGCCAGGCGGTGGCCAATGGCCCGGTCTCGGCCTCGCCGTCACCGACCACGCAGGCGACGATCAAGTCGGGGTTGTCGAAGACGGCACCGAAGGCATGGCTCAGCGAGTAACCCAGTTCGCCGCCCTCGTGGATCGACCCCGGGCATTCGGGCGAGGCGTGGCTCGGGATGCCGCCGGGAAACGAGAACTGCCTGAACAGCTTTTTCAGCCCGGCCTCGTCGCGGCTGATGTCGGGGTAGACCTCGCTGTAGCTGCCCTCCAGGTAGGTGTTGCCGACCACCGCCGGGCCGCCGTGGCCGGGGCCCGAGACAAAGATCATGTCGAGGTCATAGGCCTTGATGACACGGTTGAGGTGGGCGTAGATGAAGTTCTGGCCCGGTGTCGTGCCCCAGTGCCCGAGCAGCATGGGTTTGACATCAGCCAGGCTTAGCGGACGCTTGAGCAGCGGGTTGTCCCACAGGAAGATCTGGCCCACTGAGAGGTAGTTGGCGGCGCGCCAGTAGGCGTCCAGGTTCCGGAGTTCGGCTGTGTCAGGTGTTTGAATCATCGGCATACGGTAGGCCCGGCTGGGCGCCGGCGTCCGTTCGCTTGCGCACACAGTGTCGCCAGAGCTTCCACTTCGTGCAACTCGGACTGCGATCACCGCCGGGTGCGCCAACACACAGACGTTCATGCGGCACGGCCACAGAATTTCTGATGCCGGCTCAATGGATGATCCTGCGAATTTACCGAAGAGGAGAAGGAAGATGCAAATCGGCATGATTGGTCTGGGCCGCATGGGCGCCAGCATGGTGACCCGCCTGTTGCGCGGTGGTCACGACTGCGTGGTCTATGACCAGACGCCTGCGGCGGTGACCAGCCTTGTCGCGCTCGGTGCGACGGGCGCGACTTCACTACAACAGTTTGCCGGCAAGCTCAAGACCCCCCGTGCGGTCTGGCTAATGGTCCCGGCTGCAGCCGTCGACGCCGTGCTTGAACAGCTGAAGCCCCTGCTGCAAGCGGGCGACATCGTCATCGATGGCGGCAACTCGCATTACCACGACGACCTGCGCCGCGCCGCCGCCTTGGCAACATCCAACATCGCCCACGTGGACGTTGGCACCAGCGGCGGCGTTGCCGGGCTGGACCGCGGCTATTGCCTGATGATTGGCGGCAAAAAAGAAGTGGTGCGGCACCTCTCACCCGTCTTCGCCACGCTGGCCCCAGGATCCGGCAGCGCAGAGCCCACACCCGGACGCCACACGGGCAGCGCCAGCTCTGCCGATCAGGGCTGGCTGCACTGCGGACCGCATGGCGCGGGGCACTTCGTCAAGATGGTCCACAACGGCATCGAGTACGGTCTGATGGCCGCCTATGCCGAGGGCCTGAACATCTTGCAGCACGCCAATGTCGGCCTGCGCGACCACGCCATCGACGCTGAAACGACGCCCTTGCGTGAACCCGCGCACTACCAGTACGAGCTGGACCTGCCCGAGATCACCGAACTCTGGCGCCGCGGCAGCGTGATCGGCTCGTGGCTGCTGGACCTGACGGCCGCGGCGCTGGCGGCCGACCCCACGCTGACCGGCTACGAAGGTCGGGTTTCGGATTCCGGCGAAGGCCGCTGGACAGTGCAGGCCGCCATCGACGAAGCCGTGCCCGCGCCGGTGCTGAGCGCCGCGCTGTACGCCCGCTTCAGTTCGCGCGGCGAAGCCGACTTCGCCAACCGCGTGCAGTCGGCCATGCGCCATGAGTTTGGCGGCCACGCCGAAAAACCAGCCCCAACCTCCACCTGAACCAAGGACAACACGCATGAATGCCACGCAAGCACTGCATCAGCTCGGCCAGAGCCTCTGGCTCGACAACATCACGCGCACGCTGCTGCAAAGCGGCACGCTGGCGCGCTACATCCAGGACTTGTCGGTGACCGGCCTGACCTCGAACCCGACGATTTTTGAACACGCCATCGGCGCGGGCGACAGCTATGACGCCAGCATTCGCGAGCTGCATGACGCGGGTCTTGGGGATGAAGAGCTGTTTTTCGAGCTGGCCCTGCAAGACCTGGCGCAGGCGGCGGACCTGTTCCGGCCCACCTTCGACGCCAGCGATGGCGTGGAAG
>JAABRA010000232.1 GCA_011391155.1 Burkholderiales bacterium | reverse complement strand
CGTGACCCCGCCACGGGCAAGACCTGGACTGGACGCGGCAAGGCACCACGATGGATTGACGGTCAGGATCGTGCGAAGTTTATGATCGCCTGATTATCGGAATTTTCCTATTCCAGCGGCCGACTGACCGCTTCGAGAGGAATGAAAAAACCCGGCGTGGTGACACGGCGGGTTTTTTTATGGGCGTTCAGGGTGGGTCAAAGCGGGCCTTCAACGACATTCAGCAGGCGATACGCAGAAAACCGGAAAACCTGCACGTGCAGGCTGGTCGCCCGATCTAACCGCCCGGGAATGCGGCGAATGGAAATGAATCCGGCGATTTTTCAGGATGAGTTGTGCCTGTCTGACGGACAAATGGGTTTCAGGCGCAGAACACGGCGCGCGCAGCCCTCATGACATTATTCGACATTCGAGTTTTGCGGTGTCGAAACAAATCGCAATGCAGCGCGCAGCGATTCCAGAGCCGGGGTATCTGACAGCAGCGAGTCCGCGCGAAACAACAGGCAGGCGACCCTGTTCAATGCATGCACGAGCAGCACTGGACGCTGTTTCTCGTCATGGGCCCAGACTTCCCAGCCCGGCAGGATGGTGGTGTCGGGCAGCGCGAGATGGCCGTACCGCGCGACGATAAACGGGCCGTCGTCCTTCCAGGGCGCCGCCGCGGTGGGGGTGCAGACCATCAGGCGGCCATGGGCGGGTGCCACGGTTTCAATGCCGAAACCGGCCTGCTCAAGAACATGGAAGGCCGCGTCGCCCATGGCCACGAGCGGGTGCTGGCCTTTGGCAGCAAGAACGTTCCGGCAAGCCCATCCGTCACTCCCGATCAGCAGGATCAGCGGTGCGCCGGCATCGAGCGCCATGCCCAGGCCTTCAAGCGTGTCTCGAACGGCGGCTGGAAACGGGTCACCGGCATCGTGCAGTGCGAACCGGCGCGCCGGTTGACCCAGGCTGTCGGTTGCGGCCATCGTCGCCGCGGACGAGGGCGGGTCGATCCCCAGCGCGCGCCACAACGAGATCGCCTTCAGGCGTGACTCGTTCTCTTCGCGCTCGGGGCTGGAGTCGGCCATCAGGTCGCCGCCGGTGCGAACTTCGGCAATGCCATTGCGAATGGCCGCGGCACGCAGGATCGTTCCAGCCAGGGCATCGCCGCTGGCGCGAACCAGCACCATCAGTCCACCATACCAGCCGCGCGGGCTGGCTTCCAGCTGTTCGATGGCGGCCAGCGCGAGGTGACGCGGTGTTCCGGTCACCATGGCCGGTGCCGCGGTGGCAACGATGGCATCCCAGGCATCCACGCCGGGCCGCAAGCGGCCGCCGAGGCGATCGACCGTGTGCACCACCGTCGACAGTGACAAAGGCCGGCGCCGGTCCATGAGGCGCAGGGAGCCCGGCTCGCACAGCGGCGCGAGGTCATTGCGCAAGGCATCGCTGCACACCGCCAGCGACGCGGCGTCGACGTCTTCGTTGACCAGCTCACGAAAGGACTCGGCTTCACCCACCGGGCCAGCACCGCGCGCGACCGTGCCACAGACGGGCAGGGACTGGATCTCGCAGCCGCGCAGCACCAGCTGCAGGTCGGGTGAAGCGCCGAACAGGCATTCACCTTCACCGTCGTTGAGGAAGAAGGTGGCGGGGGCCGGATTGACCTGGCGCAGGCGGGCGAAGGCCTGCGCGGGGGAGAGCGCGACGCGGCGGCGAAAACTCTGGCTCAGGGTCAACGAGACCAGCGAGGGCTCATGCAGGTGCACCAGCGCGCGCCCGACCATTTCCGCGTAACCGCCGTGCGGGTAGTCGTCGTGCGGGTCAAGGCCCGCGGGAGGTGGTGCAGGGGTCCCGCGAACCGGGGGTGGCTCCGGCGGCGGTGTCGCCGTGCCCGGGGCAGGCAGCGTCAGCTGGATGTGCTGCCACTGGCCATCGGCGTCGCGCTGCCAATAGCGTTCAGCAAGAAAAAGAAGGCCCAGGGCCTGGCCATCGCAGGCGGGCCGGGCCGCGGCCAGGCGGTGGGCATTGAAAGGCAGGGCCCCCAGCAGCATCACCTCGTGGGCCGGTTCAAAAGCCGCCATGAAGGCGCGCAGGCTGGCAAGCGGGTGCCGACCGTGGCCGCGTTGCGCCAGGCCGGTCCAGGCCGACAGGGCGGGATGGGCCAGCAACGAACGCCCCAGCGCGGAACAGGTTTGCACGACCAGGCCATCCGCATGCACACGCAGGGACAGTGCCGGCCCGTCCAGCAGCGTGGCTTGCAGGGGGTGCAAGCCGGCGACACCGGCGTCGCAGCCGAAGTAGGCGCAGGCCCCGGCGTCGAGCTGTGCCAGCGCCTGTTCGACGTCCTCGCTGCTGGCGGGTCGACGGCTGACCTGCAGCCCGATCATCACTCGATCGTGATGCCGGTGCGCTTGATCACGGGAGTCATCACGCGCAGTTCCTGGCGCATGAAGTTCTGCAGTGATTCGGGCGAACCGCCGATCGGCTCCATGAATTGCGCATGCAGTTTCTCGCGAACCTCGGGCAGGGCCAGCACCGCATTGATTTCCTGGTTCATGCGCTGCACGATGTCGGTGGGCGTGCTGGCCGGCGCCATGATCGCCATCCAGGCGAGGTTTTCGATCTCGGGCAGTCCGGCTTCCTTCAAGGTCGGAATGTCGGGGGTCAGC
>JAABRA010000242.1 GCA_011391155.1 Burkholderiales bacterium | reverse complement strand
ACTCGTGGAGCTGGCAGGCGGTCGGCTTCACGCTGTTCCTGTTCGTCATCGCCCGGCCGCTCAGCGTGCTGATCGCACTGGCCGGCACGGGGACCGCCTGGCGCATCCAGGCCATGACCGGCTGGTTCGGGGTGCGCGGCATCGGCTCCCTGTATTACCTGATGTACGCAATCCAGCACGGGCTGCCCGAGCCCCTGGGGTTGAAACTGATCCAGCTGACCCTGATCGTGATCACGATGTCCATCCTGCTGCACGGCGTCAGCGTCAAACCCCTGATGGAGCATGTCTGGCAGCGCGGCAAACGCGCCAGACAGAAAGCGTGACGGCACAGCGAAATGCGGTGCGCCACTGGCAACAATCCGCGCCAACCGCACGCCTGCCCGACAGCACCGGACGTGTCTGAACGGATCCAATTACTCCTCTATTCGTAGCTACAGAACACCATTTAACGCTGGGAAGAGCCACTTTTCATCAAGATTCAACGCGAAAAGACATTGGCGGGACCTCAAACAGCGCTGCGGGCCAGGCGAAGTTCGTTGCTGCCCTGCTCCACGCCGCTGACAGGTACGCCCTCACCCGTTCGATCCGTGACCTCGGCCAGCCGCGCGGCCAGCTGCTCCGGCGCATCGGGACCGTTGCCCAGATAGGCGCCGCGCGTCAGCGTGATGTGAGCCGCCTCGAAGGCGCCGGCACCCGCGCACAGCGTGGTGCGGGTGGGCGCACCATCGCTGGCCAGCACCAGCATGGCGGGCACCACGGCGCTGGCGTCGAAGGCCGACAGCATGTCGGCGGGAAACAGGCTCTCTGTCATCCGTGTGGCTGCCGTGGGCGCCAGGCTGTTCACGCGGATGTCGTGGCGCTCGCCCTCGATCGACAGCGTCTGCATCAGGCCGACCAGCGCCAGCTTGGCCGCGCCGTAGTTGCTCTGGCCAAAGTTGCCGTACAGGCCGCTGGACGAGGTGGTCATGACGATGCGCCCGTACTGCTGCGCGATCATCAGCGGCCACACCGCCTTGCAGCAGTGCACCGCGCCCATCAGGTGCACGTCGAGCACCAGGCGGAAGTCAGCCAGATCCATCTTGGCAAAGGATTTGTCGCGCAGGATGCCGGCGTTGTTGACCAGGATGTCCACCCGGCCCCACGCATCGACGGCTTGCTGCACCATGGCTTGCACGGCGGCGAAGTCGGTGACCGAGGCGCCGTTGGCCATGGCCGCTCCACCCGCGGCGCGGATCTGATCCACCACCGCCTGCGCGGCCGATGTCGATCCGCCCGAACCGTCGAGCGACCCGCCCAGGTCGTTCACCACCACTTTGGCGCCGCGCGCCGCCAGGGCCAGCGCGTGCTGGCGTCCCAACCCGCCGCCCGCCCCGGTCACGATGGCCACGCGGCCGCTGAAATCAAGTGCCATGCTGATATCTCCGTGTATGCGTCAATGGATGTGCAGCCATTCTGGCGCAGCCCGCCGTGTGGCGCTGCAGCGCAGGTGACTGGCGGGGCGGATCGGTGGTGCCCTTGGGCGGTGGCACCGACCAGCCCGGTGGTCAATTTGTGACCAAGGCGCCACAGGCCGGGGCCACAACCGCGACGATGCCCCCTGGCGCCGCTCGCCTTGCTCAAAATGCCAACCACCACCACTAGAATCGTCGCATCTGACGTCCGACCTGCCCCGGACGCGTCGGCGACGAAAGCGGTCAGATACTTTCCATTCCCCCATCACGAGGTCCACCATGCGTATCCCCGCCCCCTTCAAGATCGGCATCGCCGTGCTTTCACTCGCAGGTGCCGCCCTGGCGCCGACCATCGCCTCGGCACAGACGCAGGCGGCCGGCATGCCGGATGGGAAATGGCAGGTCAGCGCCTCGATCTACGGCTACTTGCCGACGATTGGCGGCTCGACGACCTTTCCCGGGCTGCCGGGCAACCCCAGCTCCAGCGCCAGCCTGGATGCGGGGACCATCATCGACAACCTGAAAATGGTCTTCATGGGCTCGCTCGACGTGCACAACGGCCAATGGGGCCTGTGGAACGACGTCATGTACCTGAACCTGGGCAACTCAAAAAGCGGCTTTCGTGATTTCGCGATCAACGGTCAACCCGCAAGCGTGTCCGCGGGCATGAGCCTCGACTTCAAGGGCACCGTGTGGGCGATCGCTGGCGAGTACCGGCTGCCCACCGGCAATCCGGCTTACACCGTCGACCTGCTCGCCGGTGCGCGCATGCTGGATATGAAGACCACCCTGGGCTATTCGTTCGGGGGCACCATCGGCTCGGGCCCGGTGGCGGGTCGTTCCGGCTCGGTCGCCGTCAGCGAAACGTACTGGGACGGCATTGTCGGCGCCAAGGGCAGCTATGCCTTTGGCGAGAATCGCCAGTGGTTCATGCCCTATTACGTGGATGTGGGCACGGGCGCGACCAAGCTGACCTGGCAGGCGGCTGCCGGCGTCGGCTACAAATTCGGCTGGGGCGAGCTCAGCGCGATGTGGCGCTACCTGGACTACGCCATGAAATCCGGCGACCGGGTCCAGGACCTGAACTTCAATGGGCCGCTGGTCGCCGCGACCTTCCGCTTCTAGGCGTTCGCAGGCCCGATTTCAGCACCCGGAAGCCGCTGCGCCTGCACCGGAAGCGACCGCTTGCTGCAAGGCAGTAGCCCGGTACTGATTCGCAACCCCATGATCCACCGATGAATCGCGTTGTTGCCTGGTCTGGACGGGTCTTGCTGACCATCGTGCTGGCATTGGCAGGTGCCTGGGGCGTGCTGGCCCTGTCCATCTCCGGCCCGTCCTCTGAAACCCTGCGCACGACACTCGCGGCAGGGTTTGGCCTTGCAACGCTCGCCGCCCTGACCGCGCTGCTCCTGGGCCGCCATCGCTGGCGCGCGCTGGCAACCTGGCTCGTGCTGTTTCTGGGCGTGCTGGCGTGGTGGGGGAACCTCCAGCCATCCAACCAGCGCGACTGGCTGCCCAACGTGGCGAAACTGCCCTGGGCCAGTGTCGATGGCGACATCGTCACGGTGCACAACATCCGCAACTTCAGCTACCGCACCGAGACCGACTTCACACCGGCCTGGTACGACAAGTCGTACGACTTGCGTCAACTCGAGGGCATCGACATCGTGGCCTCGTACTGGATGGGGCCAGACATTGCCCATGTGTTCGTCAGCTTCGCCTTTGCCGGCGGCGAGCACCTGGCCATGTCGATCGAGACGCGCACGGAAAAGGGCGAAGGCTACTCCACCGTCAAGGGATTCTTCCGTCAGTACGAACTTTATTACGTCGTGGCCGACGAGCGCGACGTGATCGGGCTGCGCACCAATTTCCGGCGTGACCCGCCCGAGGATGTCTATGTCTATCGGGTGAAAAGCACGCCAGAGGGTCGCCGGCGCTTCTTTCTGGAATACATCAGCCAGATCAACGGGTTGAAGGACAAGCCCCAGTTCTACAACAGCCTGACCACCAACTGCACCACCAACATCTGGGTGAACTCCCGCGTCAACCCGGCCCGCCTGCCCATCAGCTGGAAAATCCTCGCCAGCGGTCACGTTCCTGAATACATGGCGGAAAACGGCCGGCTCGACGACGGCGGCCGGCCTTTTGCCGACGTTCAACAGGCGGCCCACATCAACGCCAGGGCCCAGGCCGCGGGCATCGTTGCTGACTTTTCACAGCGCATCCGCAACCCGAAATAAAAACTGGACACCGACATGCGAACACCTCTTTGTGGCGTTGTGCCTCGCGCCGTACTGCTGCTGGCCACCCTGATCGCCACCGGCGCCCAAGCCGCCGACACTCCGCCGGACGCCGCCAAGACGGCTGCTCCGGCCAAACGCCCGAAAATCTGCCTGGTGCTCTCCGGGGGCGGAGCCCGCGGCGCGGCGCACATCGGCGTGCTCAAGGTGCTGGAAAAATACCGCGTGCCGATTCACTGCATCGCCGGCACCAGCATGGGGGCCCTGGTGGGCGCCGCCTATGCCACTGGCATGACGCTTGACGAAATGGACGAGATCACGGGCTCGATCACCACGGAGCTGCTGTTCAAGGAAAGGCCGCCCCGCGCCGAGCTTTCCATGCAGCGCAAGGCAGAGGACTACACCCTGCTTTTCAGCCCTGAGGTCGGTCTGGTGGGTTCCAGCCTGAAGCTGCCCAAGGGCGTGGTGACGGGCGTCCAGCTCGAAACCGTGCTGCGCAAGCTGTCCAGGGTCAAGGGATATCAGCAATTCGACAAGCTGGCCATCCCGTTCCGGGCCGTCGCCACCGACCTTGTGACGGGCAAGGCCGTGGTCTTCAAGGAGGGCGAGCTGGCCAACGTGATGCGTGCCAGCATGTCGGTGCCCGGCGCGATTGCACCGGCCGAGATGAACGGCATGATCCTGGTGGACGGCATGCTGACCGAAAACCTGCCGGTGGCCACCGCGCGCTCGATGGGTGCCGACGTGATCATCGCGGTCAATGTGGGCACGCCGCTGCTGCGGCGCGACCAGCTCGATGGCATCCTCGGCGTTGCGGGGCAGATGGTCAGCATCCTGACCGAGCAGAACGTGCAGACCTCGCTGGCCCTGCTCAAGCCCGACGACATCCTGATCTCACCGGAACTGGGCGAGTTCACGACCGCCGACTTTGACAGCCTGGCCAGGATCGCTCCCCTGGGCGAAGCGGCGGCGGGACAAGTCGCAGCGCAGCTGGAGCGCTTGTCCCTGCCGAGCGAGCAGTACGCCGCACTGCGGCAGCGCCAGACCGTCGCGCAGGCGCCTGACCTGACGCCGATCGACGAGATCCGGTTTGACAACTTGACGCGCGTCAACCCGCAAGCGGTACAGGCAATGCTGGAGACCGCCGCAAACGAGCCCATCAACCAGGACAAGCTCGACCGGGACATGCGCCGGATCTATGGCACCGGGGACTTCGAGCACGTGAACTATCGGCTCATCGATGAACCCGGCCGGCGGGTGCTGGCGGTGGAGGCGATCGAAAAATCCTGGGGGCCGGACTATCTGCGCTTCGGCCTTGGCCTGTCGAGTGATTTCACCAGCAATTCATCGTTCTTCAATCTGGCGGCCAGCTATCGCAAGACCTGGATCAACTCGCTCGGGGCCTCCTGGCGAACACTGGTGCAGTTTGGCTTCAACAATATCGTGGCCAGCGAGTTCTACCAGCCACTCAACGCCGAGGGCACGTACTTCGTGGCGCCCAATCTGAGCTACACGACGCGCCCGGTGTATTTGTACCAGGGCCAGAACAACATTGCCAGTTACACCTTCAGTTCAGCCTTGCTCGGGCTGGCGGTCGGTCGGCAGTTCAAGGAATTCGGCGAGTTGCGCGTTGGACTGGTCGGCGGCACCGTCAAGCCCGCGCTGGATACCGGCTCGGTGTTCCTGGCCCCCGACGACGAACGCATTGCCCAGGGGGCGGTCAATGTCAGCCTGTTGCTTGACCGGCTGGACAACGTGCATTTTCCGCGCTCAGGGTGGCGATTCGGCGCGAATGTGTACAGCTCGAACACGTCCCTGGGCGCTGCGGAAAATTACACCCGGGGGACGATCGAAGCGACCGGGGCCTACTCGTTCGGCCCGCACACCTTCAATCTGGCTTTGAAGGCCGGCAGCAAGCTCGGCAGCGACCCCTTGCCGCTCTACAACTGGTTCCAGTGGGGCGGTTTCCTGCAGCAGTCCGGCTACAAGACCGGCCAGCTGTACGGCAACAGCCTGGCCTACGGCCGGCTCATGTACTACCACCGGATCATGAAAGGCACCTTGCTCGACGGCGCGTATGGCGGCGCATCGCTCGAACTGGGCCGGGTGGGCGTGCCACTGCTGCCGGACGCGCCCACCGGTCTGCTCACCTCGGGCAGCCTCTTCGTCGGTGCGGACACGCCCATCGGACCCGCCTACCTGGCCTACGGACGCGCGGCGGACGGCAACCAGAGCTTCTACTTCTTCCTGGGCCGGGCCTTCTGACTGGCTTGACCGCCTTGACCGTCACCCCGCGCGCCAGCGTAGGGCCGCAATGCGGGGACGCCGGCCAGCGCCAACAACAACGGGATGCCTTTCGCATCCCGTTCGGGGCGGCAACCGGGGTCACCGCCGGATTCAGCCAGGCTGGCTGTTACTTCGCGGACTTCTTCGGCGCCGGCTCCACGCTGATGGCCACGGCCTCGACATAGACCATCTCGATCTGGTCGCCCTTCTTCACGACCTTGAAATGCTCGGGGTTCTGGACCTTCAGATCGACGATGTTGCCCTTCGGTCCGCGCACGGTGATGGTCATCTTCTTCGGGTCAACGGCGAGCACATTCGCCAGGATGGTCACTTCACGGGCGCCGGCAGCCCCCGGCTTCTCGCCCGGCTTGGCCTGGGCGGTGTCGGTGGTGGAGGTGCTGGAGCGGATGCCGCCGCCCTTCCTGACCTGCAGGGTCAGGGCCTGGGCGTACATCACGACCAGCTGGTCGCCCACCTTGATCTGGTCAAAGTTCTTGACCTCGTCCCCGGCCACCAGGTCGAGGATCTTGCCCGACGCGGTCTTGAGCGTGATCAATCGGCTGGCCTTGTCGATGGCGACCACACCGGCGGTGAGCTTGAGGGTTTCGGCGACACCCACTTTACCGGGTTCGTTAACCGTGACTTTGGCGGCCGCGGGCGGCTGCTGGGCAAGCACGGGCCCCGCGAGAACGGACATGACCAGGACGGCGGGCAACAGGGAGATACGCATGATTGGATTCCTTTGAAAGTTGAGGTGGCAGGTGCGGCTGTCGGCACGGGTGACGCTGCCCACGGACGGCCTGACGCCACCATTTTAGAACGAAATTGGCACTATCCCAGCGTCAAATGGTCATATTCAGCTATCTATTTCAAAGCATTCAGAAGTCGGGCGCAACACGGCGTTGCGTGCTACAACCTCCGATCCGTTTTGCCGCATTCACCATGAAGCCACCCGCACTCACTGTCCAGGACATCGATATCTTCATCGAAGGCACCGGCGCGCGCACCGTGCTGATGATCCACGGCTGGCCCGACACCTGCCGCCTGTGGGACACCACGGTGGCAGCACTGAAGGACCGGCACCGCTGCGTGCGCTTCACGCTGCCGGGCTTCGACCGGGCCAAGCCCGCGCGCGCCACGTCCCTGAAAGACATGACGGCCCTGTTCAGTGCCATCGTGCAGGCCGTCAGCCCGGGCCAGCCGGTCACACTGCTGCTGCACGACTGGGGCTGCGCCTTTGGCTACGCGTTTGCAGCGGCGCACCCCGAACAGGTGTCGCACATCGTGGCGGTGGACATTGGCGACCACAACTCGCCGGCCTTCGCCCGATCGCTGACGGGCAAGGCGAAGTGGCAGATCCTGGCCTACCAGGTCTGGCTGGCGCTGGCCTGGACCCTGGGCAGCACCGTCAGCGGCGCGCTGGGCGACCGCATGACCCGCTCGATGGCGCGCAGCATGCACTGCCGCACTCCCGCGCAGACCATGGGCTGGCCCATGAACTACCCGTACGCGATGCAATGGTTCGGCCTGCGCGGCGGTTTCCGCGACGCAGCGCCCGTCGATCCGGCCTGCCCGCTGCTTTATCTCTACGGCGAGCGCAAGCCCTTCATGTTCCATTCCCCAGCGTGGCTGGCGCGCATCGCCGCCCGGCCGGGCAACGCCGTGACGGGCTTTCGCACGGGCCACTGGGTGATGGTGGACCAGCCGGAGGCGTTCAATCAGCGGGTCGGGGCCTGGCTGGACGGCGCGGGGTGATTCAGCCCCCGCCCCTGTAAGACATCGCGTCGCGGAACGACCAACGCCGATGAAAACCAACAATCCCGCCGCTGGCCGGACCCACCGCGGGGCCGCCATCCTGGGGCGGGCGGGCTTGGGGTTGAGCCTGCTGGGGCTGTGGACCAGTTGCCTGGCCATGGGCCTCAAGGTCGAACCCGCCAGCGTTGAATGCGGCGCCTCGGTCGCTGCCCCTGCCATGCCGCCCCCCGCCGCGCAGAACCTTCTGCCCGATAGCCAGGCGGCGCGCGGCCAAAAAGACGTCTTGTGGGCCTGGCTCGGCTCGCCCACCTCGCGGTACCCGCACACGGCGCTGGGCTCACCGGTCCACGCGGGCAGCCTGCACGCCCTGGTTTCGGGCCCCTCGGGCACGCTCCGGGAGGTGGTCTACAACTTGCCGTTTCACCGGGTCTTCGAGGACCGCGTGCCCCGGCTCGCCGATCTCGACGGCGACGGCCGCGACGAGATCATCGTCGTGGAGGCCGATGCGATCCGGGGGGCGGCGCTGGTCGTCCTGGGCCTGCGGCCGCAGGCACCGACGAATGCTTCGCGGGCCAAGCCTTCCGGGCAGGTGCTGATTGAACTCGCCCGCAGTCCGCACGCCGGCGCGCCCTTTCGCTGGCTCAACCCGGTGGGCGTGGCCGATTTCGACGGCGACGGGCGGCTCGACATCGCCACCGTGACCACGCCCCATATCGGCGGTGTGCTCACGCTGCATCATTTCCGCCCGCCCGTCCTGGAGCCCTACGCCCGGGCCATGGATGTTTCGAACCACCGCATGGGCGCACTGGAACAGCGCCTGGCGGCCATCGTCGAGCAACCCGGCCACCGCCCCACCGTCATCGCGCCCGACATGCAGCTGCGCGCCCTGCACGCGCTACGCTGGGAAGCGCCAGGCCAGTGGAAGGAGCTCGCCGAACTCAAACCCATGGCCGCCCGCATCGAACGGCTGACCCCAGTCCCCGACGGCGCCTGCGCCCGGCTGGCCGATGGCGCGTGGTGGCGCGTGACGCTGACGCCTTGACCCCGCGCCGGATCCGGATCCGGCCTCACTGGCGTGGCCTGCACCGTCACCGGCTCGATGCCGGTTTCAGCACCTCCTGGGCGTCGCCGCGCAGCTGCCCGGCAATGCCGCACGCCAGGTCCAGCCGGTGCAGCACCCAGGGGCTGAGGTCGTTCTCGAACGGATCGGGCAAGGCCACAGGGCCTTCCTGCACACCAGATCGGTCCGGCCGATCGGCCGTGGCGGGCAGATCGCCGGTCAGCGTGGCTTCGAGCGCCCCGGCGGCGCGCAGCAGCGGCGCGCGGATCTGTGCCGGTTGCAAACGCTCGCGACGCAGCAGCAACATGGTCTTGATGACGGTGAGCTGCGCGAGTAATTGGTAGCTGTGCGCCAGCAGGCGGCCCAGCGGCGCCAGCGGCGGGCGCACGGCGCGGGGCTCCGACAGCGAGCGCTGCGTGGCCTGCACCAGCGCCGAGAGGCTGTCGTAGGCCTCACGCCGCGCCAGCCGCCAGGCCAGTTCGGGTTCGTTATCGACCGCCTGCAATTGCCCCAGGCCCAGCGCGACACGGGCATGGCGCGCCTGCGCCGCCAGCGAGCGCGCCACCAGCGCCGGAATCTGATGGCGCTCCCACGAGGGCAGCACATAGCTGAAGGCCCAGGCAATGGCCACGCCGATCAGGGTGTCAGCCATGCGTTCGACAACATCAAAAGTGGGGCTGGTGCCGGCATTGAGCAGGTGCGACTGCAGCAAGCCCAACACCGTGGCCGCCACGGCCGTGACCAGGTAGCGGCGCACGGCAAACGCATGCGCCAGCGCCTGGGCGAGTGTCAGCGTCACCAGCAACACTGCGAGCGGGGCATGCGCCGACAGCAGCGCCGCCGACAGCAGACAGCCCAGCAGGGTGCCGGCGACCCGGCTGTTGCGCCGCTCCAGCGTCTGGGCCAGGCTGCCGCGCAGCACCACCACGATGGTCAGCAAAATCCAGAAGTCGTGCGTACCCCACGGCAAGGCCAGCGCGATGGCGTAGCCGGTGCCAATGGCCAGCGCGGCGCGGATCGCATGGCGCAGCGGCGGTGCATCCCAGCGCCACAGCCCGGCAAACGGCCGCCACGACCACGCCGTCGGGCTGACAAACAACTGCCAGCTGGCACGCACCAGGACCAGGTCAGGCTCGGCCTCGCCGCGCGCCAGGGCCAGCAGCCGCAGGACTTCCTCGTCGATCGTCCCGATGCGGCTGGCCAGCCCGCGGGCCAGTACCGCCGGCGAAGGCATGCCCGCCGGCGCGAGCGCCGGGGCCTCCCCGGCCCAGTGCAGGGCCACGAGCCCGGGCTTGAGGCTTTCGAAGCGCGCGGGCAGGCGGCCCAGCAACAGGGCGTCAGCCATGTGCTCCACCTGCCCGGCCAGGCTGTCGAGCGCCTCGCGCAGTGCGGCCAGCACCGGCACATGGCCCGGGTGGGACTTCAGCGTGTCGAGGTCCAGCTCGCAGGCCAACAGATGGTCGCGCAGCTCCAGCACGCCCATCAGCATGCCGGCCAGGCGCTGGCGGCGCGGCGTGCGCGGGGCCTCCAGCAGGATGTCGCGGGCGGTCTGCAACTGGTCGGCCAGCGCGGCCTGCCGCGCCAGCAACTGGCCAATCAGGGGGGCGCCCGTGCGGCCATCGCCGGCCACCTCGGGCATGAACTGCAGCGCCTGCGTGCGCATGAGACTGGCCAGCGACAACAAGGTGTCGGCCAGCATCTGCACCCGGTAGCGCGCATTGAGCGCCGCATTGGCCAGCGTCGCCCAGACCAGGTACAGCGCGGCGCCCAGCGCAAAAAACAGGCTGGTGGCCAGGTTGGTGGCGCTGTTCGCGTGATCCGGCACCGCCATGGAGAAGATCATGGAAAACATGATCGACACCGACAGGGGAATGCCGCGTTTGCCCCACGCCGCGGCCAGGAAGGCCATGAAAGCGGCCACCACCAGCAGCAGCCCCAGGCGCAGCGGCGCCGCGTGTTGCACCTGCACGGCCAGGAACAGTGGCAGCCCGATCAGCGCCGCCGGCAAAAGCTGCCAGAACTTGCCACGTTTGGGTGCCGGCTGGTCCGGCGGAATGCAGACGATGACACCGATGGAGGCGGCCGAAGCGGCGAACTCACCCAGAAACACGTGGATGGCACTGGTGATCGCCAGCAAGCCGAGTGCGGCCAACAGGCCATTGAGCACGTAGAAACTCAGGGTCACGCGCAGGGCGGCCCGGGTCCGGCGTTCCAGGGTGGCAGAGGTGGGCATGCGTGCGCTAGGGCGCGTGTTTTCCGGCAGTCCAGCCCCGGGCGCCGATGGCCTTCTCGGCCACGTGCGCCGGGCGGGCCTCCAGCGGTGTGCCCAGGGTGTCGTTCCAGCGATTCAGGAAGGCGAACATCGCCACCACCCCCAGGATTTCGGTGATCTCGCCGTCGCTCCAGTGCTGCTGCAGTTCGGCGAACTGCGCATCAGTCACCGCGTTCGGCTGGCTGGCTGCGGCCAGCGCGAAGTCCAGGGCCAGGCGCTCGCGCGGGCTGTAGTGTGGGCTGGTCGCGTAGGTCCAGACATCGGCCAGCTTGGCGTCGCTGATGCCGAAATTGTGCGCGCCCAGCAGCGTGTGCGCCTGGCAATACAGGCAGCCCGACACCTTGCTGGCCACATGGCCGATCAACCGCCGAAAGCCCAGGTCGACCTCGCCTTCGGGGTCCATCACCGCGGCGTTGAGCTGCGCCAGCGCCTGCACCAGCTTCGGTTTGCGCTGCATGGTCAGCACGCTGTTCGGCGTGAAGCCCAGGGTGCCGAGGAAGAAGTCGAAAAACGGCTTCAGTTCCGGCGTGGTTTCAGGGGGCAGTGGTTTCAGACGTGGCACGGGAACTCCTTGGTAAGCCTGTCATTTCCACGCGGGCGGAAATCAAGCCAGCGGGCGCGAAAGGTAGACGCCCTCGCGCCCCACGATCGTCGTGCGCGCGGGCATCAGGATGGTGCAGTCCTCGCAGGGCGCGCGGATTTCGTCAGCCCCGTCGGTGGCAATCAGCGCCCCCTTGGCGAAGACCTCGAAGCCCACGCACGGGCGGACAAACCTGAATTCCGGGGTCTTGATCACCACCGTCTGCAGCAGCTCGAAGCGCCGGGCGGCGACGGGTGACTCGGCCGCCGCGTCGTGCGCCATCAGGCCGAAGTGGGCCAGGAAGCGTCGTGTCACGTCGATGGCAACATCCGCGCTGGCCTGCAGAAAGTGCTGCCCGCACTCGACCACCATGCCGGCCCCCCGGCCGGAAGGCTCGCCAAAGTGGCCATGCTGGATCACCGGGGTGCCCGAACCCAGGCCGCCGGGCATCACCAGGTGCACTGCCGGGCGGCCGATCGCCAGCGCGGCGGCGCTGTTGCGCGCGAACGCGGGGTAGACCCAGAACGGCTCGACGTCCTGGCTGGTCGAATGGATGTCGAGCAAGTGGTCGGCCGCCGTGACCACGGGCCGCAGTTCACGGGCGCGCCGCAACTCCGGGCTGTCCTCGGGGCCGTCCAGCCACTCGGCGGACCAGACCCGATTCAGGTTGTGCACGAGCTGGCGGCTGTCGAACGGCCGGGCCGGATCGAAGGTCTCATACGCCGCCACATTGGCAAAACTGATGGTCAAGGTGCCGACCAATGGCCGCACGCCCGTGTCCAGCAGGTGCGCGGCGGCCACCATGCCGCAAAACTCGTTGCCATGCGTCAGCGCGTTGATCAGCACATGCGGCCCGGGGCGGCCCGATTCGAAGCGGTGCACGTAGTCGATGCCGATGTTGCCCTGGCGGTATGGCGACAGGTCGCGCGGCAGCACCTCGAAGGCGGGTGCTGCTGTCGCCGGGGCGGTGGCGGTAATGGTGGAGGATTCGGTCATGGAGTTTCCGTTGGAGACGACCCGGCAAGCGTCGGGTCGGGAGTGGATGGGGCGGGCAGGTGAGCGGCGCGATCAGTCTGGCGCCAGCACCCGCAGCAGCCAGCGGTTCAGCTCAACGATTTCTGCTTCGCAGACCGAATGCCCCATCGGGTAGTCGTGCCATTCGACGGCGTGGCCCAGCGCCTGCAAGGCGGTGCGCGACGCCATCGCGCCCAGGATGGGCACCACGTCGTCCTGGCGGCCATGCGCCAGGAAGACCGGCGTGCTGGCATTGGCGCCATGGCGCTCGGCGGGCGTGAGGGCCGCCAGCGGCAGATAGCCCGACAGGCCGACGATGCCGGCCAGTCGCTCCGCATGGCGCAACCCGGTCATGAGCGCCACGGCGCAGCCCTGCGAAAAGCCCGCCAGCACGATGCGGCTGGCCGGGATGCCGCGCGCCTTCTCGCGCGCGAGCAGCGCCTCGATGGCGGCCTGCGAGGCGCGCAGGCCGCGTTCGTCCTCGCGCGCCGTCAGGTCCAGGCCCAGGATGTCGTACCAGGCCGGCATGACGTAGCCGCCGTTGATCGTCACCGGCAGCTCGGGCGCATTCGGGAACACGAAGCGCACCGACCCGACAGGGGAAAGATCCAGCTCCTGCGCGAGGGGCACGAAGTCGCGCCCGTCGGCGCCCAGGCCGTGCAGCAGGATGACCGTGGCACGCGGGTGGTCGCCGGTTTGAATTTCGATCGTTTCCAGGGGCATGGCAGGCTTCAAAAAAGGACCCATCGTAGCGGTGTGACGGGAAAACGCCTCAGCCCTGGTCAAACACCGCATCCACCGGCACCTGCAGGCCGGTGACGATCTGGTTGGTCTTGGCGGCCAGCGCGACGATGGCCAGCAGCTCGCCGTGTTGCTGCGGCGTCATGCCCTTGGCCTTCGCGGCGGCGGTATGCGAATGCACGCAGTAGCTGCAGCCATTGATGATGGACGCGGTGATGTAGAGCATCTCCTTGGTCAGCGGATCGATGGCGCTGGGCGTGGCCATGACCTGCTTGACCTCGGCCCAGGTGGCCTCCAGCAATGGCGGATCAAACGCCAGGCGCTGCCAGAGGTTGTTGATGAAACCGGTCTTGCGCGTCGCGCGGATGTCGTCGAAGACGGCCTTGACGCGCGGGTTGCTTTCGGGATCGATGGTGGGGGCGATGGTGGACATGGGTTTCTGACGGGTTGGGAGCTGGGCAAGGTTTCACGACCTCAAAACAGGCTTTGGGTGTGATTGTGGCTGGGGGCCGGCGGTACACGACGCACCGCGCGCGATGGCGGCTCCCGGGGCGCGGGCTCCCCGGCCAGCGGCACCGCCCCCGCCTTGCGCACCAGCGCGTGGGCCTGGTCATCCGTGGCGTGCAGCCAGGTCTCGAAATCGCCCGGCGCCAGCAGCACGGGCATGCGCTTTTCATCACCGGGGCGGTGCATGCGGGCCATCAGCGGATGGGCGTCGGCGTTCACCGTCAGCAGCGTGAAGCTGGCCGTGATCTCGCCGCTGGCAGGATCAAGCCAGCGCTCCCACAGGCCGGCCGCTGCGAACAGGTCAGCATCGGCGCACGCGATGCGCCAGCGCACCGCACCGCCCGTTTCCCAGCAGGGCTCAAAAAAGTTCTCCATCGGCGCCAGGGCCCAGCGCCGCTCGCGCCAGGGACCGCGAAAGCTGGGCTTCACGGCCGCGGTTTCGCTGCGCGCGTTGGTGGTGTGGCGCGCCAGATCCCGGGCGTGGTCCGCGTCGCGGCTCCAGCGCGGAATCAGGCCAAAGCGTGCCAGCAGGCAGCGCGGGGCCGCGTCATGCTGCCCCGGCGCACCGCCGCGCACGAGGATCGGCGCCTCGTAGCCCGGGTACACCTCGCGCGGCCAGTCGGCCTCGGGCAGGTGCGCCACGCCCAGCTGCTCGGCACGCAGCCGGTCACGCGACGAAGGGGTGTAGTTGGTGCACATGGTCGCATTGTGGCTCGACCAGCCAAGGCCCTCGAACCGTGCGGCATGGCGCCATGAAAAAAGGCAGTCCGGTCACCCGCACTGCCTGCCCTGCCAACAGCCATGGGCTGTGTCGTCCCCAGGATCCGCCGATTACTTGGGCATGATCACCGTGTCGAGCACGTGGATCACGCCGTTGTCGGCCACGATGTCGGTGGCGGTGACGTTCGCGTTGTTCACCTTCACGCCGCCCGTGGTCGCGATGGCGATGTCGCTGCCCTGCACCGACTTGACATTGCCGGCCTTGACGTCCTTCGCCATGACCTTGCCGGGCACCACGTGGTACGTCAGCACGGCCGTGAGCTTGCCCTTGTCCTTGAGCAGCGCGTCCAGGTCCGCCTTGGGAATCTTCGCAAACGCCGCGTCGGTGGGCGCGAACACCGTGTACGGGCCCGGGCCCTTGAGGGTGTCGATCAGGCCGGCAGCGGTCAGCGCGGTGGCCAGCGTCTTGAAATTGCCAGCGGCAACGGCGGTGTCGACGATGTCCTTGGCCTGGACAGAGAAAGCCGCGCCAAGGGCCAGAACGGAAGCGATGAGGGTCTTTTTCATGAGGGACTCCAAAAGTGAAACTGTGCATTTGCCACGCCGAAATTGGACGCACCCGAATAGTACATACTCATCGGTATCCACAAATACCATGTGGTATTTTTGTTAACCAATCAGTATTTTCAGCATTTCACGCCGCCGGCCCCGATCGGCGGCTTCCTGGACGGCCCCGGCGTGGTCCCGTTCGGCTCCACAAAACGACATGTTCCTGCCGGGTCGCGCCCAGGACGTTTCCTTTCAGCCGAAATGCCGCGCCGCCGCCATCGCCCCCATCCGCGCGCTGATGGCGTGGAACTCGGCCACGGTTTCGTCGATGATCTGTTGCACCGGCTTCACGGCATGGATCAGCCCGGCCGACTGGCCGGCCAGCGCGGGCGCGGCGTTCATGTCGCCACCGAAATACACCTGCTGGATGCCGGTGAAGGTGTCCGCCGGCATCAAGCCCGCCGTGTGGATGTTTTGCGTGAAGTCGGTCTTGAGCGCACGGATGCACGGCGTGGACTTCGTATTCAGCATCCAGGTGCCCGTGACCTGCGCCGCCACGATGGCCTGCTTGTAGTGGTCGTGCACCGGGCTCTCAAGGCTGGCCACGAAACGGGTGCCCATCTGGATGCCCTCGGCACCCAGCGCGAACGCCGCCGCCATGCCGCGGCCATCAACGATGCCACCGGCCGCGATCAGCGGCACGTCCACGCGCTCACGGATCGCCTGGAGCAGCACCAGCGTGCTGACCTCCTCCGGGTTCTTGAAACCGCCGCCCTCGGCGCCCTCCACCACCAGGCCATCAACGCCCGCGTCCACGCATTTGAGCGCGGTCTCCAGCGTGGGCACGGCGTGGTACACCACGATCCCGGCAGTCTTGAGCGGCGCGATGAACTTGGCCGGACTGCCCGCCGAGGTGGTGACGAAGCGGATGCCGGCTTCGCAGACGAAGCGCAGCATGGCGTCGTCCTTGAGGAAGCGAATCGGCAGATTCACGCCGAACGGCAGGCCGCTGGCAACCATCTGCGTGATCTCGCGCTGGCAGGCGGCGGTCTCGCCCGACGAAGTTTCAATGATGCCCAGCCCGCCCGCGCGCGAGACGGCGCTGGCCAGGGTGCACCGCGCGATCCAGCCCATCGGGGCCTGCACGATGGGGTAACGGGCGCCGGTGTGGGCGAGGACTCGGTTCATATAAATTCCTAGATGGTTGGGGACAGAGCAAAGTTCATTGCATGTCACTCTTGGGCTGTCCCACAAGTTCTCACCAGGTCGGGGACAGCGCAAAGTTCATTGCATATCACTCTTGGACTGTCCCACAAGTTCTCACGAGGTCAGGGACAAAGCAACGTTCACGGCAAACCCACCCGTGCGCAGTCGCGGGAGCGTCGCGCCTTAAAAGTATCGAATCAATAGCAAACAATGACCCTGCGACGCTGGGAAGAGGCCAATTCGAGTGAAATTTTCCCTCGGGAGATCAGCTGGCAGGCCCTGGACCAGCGTTTACCACTGTCCAAAACCCACAAGGCGTCACGCCGCCCCGCGACCCTTCTGGCTTTCGAAGTACACCACCTTGCGGGCCCGCTGCACATCGCCGAGCGGGCGGTGCGCCGCCAGCGCCTGCCAGGGGTCGAACACGCCGGCTTCGACCTCGGCGGCCAGTGCCTGCCCCTTGGCCGAAGCCGTGTCCTGGCGAGGCAGGCTGAGCCGCGCCACCGTGGTGTAGGGGCTGGGCCAGTTGACCGAGGCGTCCTCGATGGGCGTCAGCGCCTCGCTCACAAATGGCTGCAACTGCAAGTCCCACTGCAGGTGGTGTTTCGCGAGGCGTTCGCTGAAATCGGCGTTCCAGTCTTCCCTGGCCCCGGTTTTGGCGACGCCGTTGGCACCGGCCGGCACCAGGCGAACCCGCACCGCATACGGCCCGCAAGCCATCGGCACGGCGCTGAACAGGGTCTCGGTGGCGAAGCCGCCAAAGGGCCTGCCCACGGACTTGATCAGCTTGAGCGTGCGCGCCGGGACGCCAAACACCCCATAGCGCTTGAAGAGGAACTTCAGCAACGATCCGCCGCCACCCGCAGCAGCAGTGACGAAGGCGACGAATTCGTCACTCTTCGGAAACGCAAATGCTTCCTGGTTGATCAGCGTGAAGTCCTGGCTGCGGGCCGGACCATGGCCCAGCGCGGAGTCTCCCTCCACGCCCAGCACCCGTATCGCAAAGCCGCGGATGTCGGGCGTGCGGTCGGGCGCGCGATCGAGCCCGCCGTTGGACAGGCGCACCGTCACGTCGAACGTGGCCGGCGCCGCGAACAGGCCCTGGCGGGCGAAATCGGGCAGGTCGTCGCGCACGATCAAGCTGCCGTGAGCCGCCGTGATCTGCTTGCGATGCAGGGCGCGGCCCGCGCCGTACTTTCGGGATTTGCGCGCCTGAATGGCGGCGAACTGACGGGCATACTCCGCGAAGCGCTCGGCCTCGTCGGCGGCAACCTGCTCTTTCCAGTCGGTGCCGGGGTTCATCTCAAGGGTCATGGCATGGGTGTTCAGGGATCTGATGCCCGCAAATACTACAGGGCCTGGTGCAGACCTGCCGAAATTTCCGGTGGACACTGATTTTCGTCAGTCGGTAACCGGCACGGCAGCATCCGAAAGCCCCACCCCGATTGCCCACCCGACATCCGCCTCAAGACGGCGGCGGTGTGTTGGGAGGCGGGTAGGCCGGGGGCGCGGTGTTCGGGGGTGGGTAGTACGGCGCCGGGTAATTGGGCGGCGGGTACGCGGAGGAGGGGTACGTCGGAGCCCGATAGTTCGCGGGCGGCTGGATGCTTGCGCCCTGGCGCGGGTAGACCACCTGCCCCGGCACCTGATGGCCACGCTGGTACATGCATTGCATGAAGACGTGGTTGTAGCCCTGCTGCAGGCTGTACGTTGACCCCTGCGAACTCCCCCCGGCAGCAGAACTGCCCATTAGCAAGCCAGTCCCTGCGCCCCAGGCCGCCACAGCGCCGGGGTTGTAGGACCCCTGCCCCAGCAAGGCGCCGACCGCAGCCCCGAGCACCGTGCCGATCACCACATTCGAGGCCGCCTGGTGGTTGGCCGTCTCCGTGGCAGGCGCCAGCCGCGCCTGCGCCTCCTGTTGACACGCCAGGTGATCGGCCTGGAACTGGGCTGGACTCTTTTGGGTGCCCGGCAGGACCATGACGGTCGGGGCGGTGGGCGCAATGGCACAGCCGCCCAGCACCACCAGGGTGCCTGCGGCCAGGATCGTGGATAGGCGTGGTTTTTTCATGATGATCACCATCAGGGGGGGGCCAGGCGAGGAGCCGAAGGCGAATCAGACGGTGCTTGCGGAATGACCGCCATCCACGTCTGGTTGCAGGTCTGTACGTAGGGGTAATAGCCCGCCGGATCGGCGCAGTAGTACCAGAAGCTGCTGGCAGTATCAGCGACCGCCGGCTCTTGCTGGATGAACACCTGGGGCGTCGCGTCAAGGTTGACGGTCGTGTCAAAAGAAGAACCGAAGGTGGCTGGAAAGCCCCAGCCCGTGCCCCAACCCCAGGCGGGCGCACCCCACCCCCAACCCCAGCCGGCCCCCCAACCCCAGCCAGCGCCCCAACCCCAGACAGGAGCGGCCCATCCCCATCCCCATCCCGGGGCACCCCATCCCCATCGGGCGCTGGTGCCCCAGCCCCACCGCGAGCCACTCCAAGTGCCGGGCGGTCTCCAGGGGCTACCGCTCCAGCCCGGATGACGCACGGCGTTGCCATGGAAGCCATTGCCGGATGGCGGTCGGTAAAAATTTCCTCCCGCCGCGCGGGGCGGTTCGCGATAGTAGGCACCACCGCCGCCGGAGGGGGCGCCAAAACGGGCTCCGCCACCCCCTGCAGGAACGCCGTAGCGCGCCCCACCGCCGCCTGCGCCAGAAGGCGCGCCGTGGTAGGCCCCGCCACCGCCTCCACGGCTCCCACCTCCGCCACCACCACCCGGCGCTGCTGAAGCGAGGCCAGCCACGGCCAGCAAGGCCGCCGTTGCCACACAAAGCAAGGTATTTTTCATAGGGATCATCCTCCGGAGGCCGTTTGTTATTGGAGTCGCCGCAGCAACGAAGGTTCAAGGCTTTACCTGAAAGCACCTATGAGGAAAACGCTTGCGGCATCTCCCCACTAAACGATTCAAACAGCACTCTATTCACTGTAACGCGTCCCAGCCTGTTCCCGTAGACAGGCGCCCCTTGGATCCGACCGACGGCCAGTCGCGAGGACCCCACCCGAATGGGCCGATGCAGCCGGAACCTACATCGCAATGCCTTGCGCGCGCCGCCACCCGGAGGGCGTCCGCGCGAAACAAGCTCGGAAAAACCGCGTGAAGGAACTCTGTTCCGCGTAACCCAGCAGCAAGGCGACATCCAGCACGCTCAAGGCGGGATCCCGCAGGTAGATGATCGCCATGTCCCGGCGCACCGCATCCAGCACGCTTTGAAACCCCAGCGCCGATTCACCCAGCCGGCGCTGCAGCGAGCGCGGCGACAGCGACAGCGCGGCGGCGGCCTTCTCCAGCGTCGCCTCGCAGCGGGGCATCAGGGGAATCAGCGCCTGGCGCAGGCGATGCCCGATGTCGGTCTGGCTGAAGGCTTTTTCCATGGCGGCGCGCGCCTGTTCCCGCATCGCCAGATGCAGGGTTTCGTCGGCCTGCAGCAGGGGCATGTCCAGCAGCGCCCCTGCGAAAACCAGCGTGTTTTCGCAGGCATCAAAACGCACCGGACATTCAAAGAAAGCCTCGTAAGGGCGCACGTCGGACGGCGCCGCGTGCAGGAACAGGACCTCTTTCAAGGGCAGCTCCACCCCCGCCATCCAGCGCCCGAAGTGGGTCCAGCTGGCGATCAGCGACTCCGCCAGGCTGCGGCTATACGGCAAGGCCCGCGAGACCACGTGCCAGCCCAGCCGGGCTTCCTGCTCGTTCACCACAAAGCGCATCTCGCTGTAACCGATGTCGAAGACCAGGCGGCGAAAGTGCTGAGCCACTTCAATCGCCTCACCCAGCGTCCGACAGGTCATGAGCGCATAGCCCAGCACATTGAAGGTGCCCGGGCGCACCCGGCGGGCAAATGCCAGCCCGAGATCCTCGCGGCCGGTCAAGGCGACGGCGGCCTCGAACAGGGCAATCACGTCCGCCATCGGCCAGCGGGCCTGCGGCTGAGCGCTGTCCGGATCGCGCAGGCCGGCCTGATGCAGCAGCGCGTCACGCCCCACCCCGGCGAGGGCCGCCACTTCGATCAGTCCCGCCACGTAGCCGGCACCCACGCTGCTTTGCGAGTCCACGTTTTCAAGCTCCTGTGCGTTTGGGTGCACGCACAAATTGGCGTGAATTGACAAATTAACCGGATTCTGGGACAAGGGCGGAATCCAGGCAAGGGCCTACCATCGTGCTTCACCCGACCGGCCCAGACCGGATCCATAAAACGAGGAGACAAAAATGCTGCCCATTGACCAGGTGCAACTGCACTTCAATCCCGCCACGCTGGCGGTGCTGAACATCATCCTGGGGCTGGTGATGTTCGGCATTGCGCTGGACCTGAAGGTCGGCGATTTCCGCACTGCGTTCAAATCGCCCAAGGGCCTGCTGCTGGCCACGATCGGCCACCACATCGTCTTCCCGGCGATGACCTATGTGCTGATCTGGATCATCAACCCGATTCCCAGCATCGCGCTGGGCATGATCCTGGTGTCGTCCTGCCCGGCGGGCCACCTGTCCAACTTCCTGACGCACCTGTCCCGCGGCAACACGGCGCTGTCGGTCAGTGCCAGCGCCGTGTCCACCGCGCTGGCGATCGTGATGACGCCGCTGAACTTCAATTTCTGGGGCAACCTGAGCCCGGTCACCCACGACCTGATGCGCACCATCTCGCTGGATCCGCTGGTCATGCTCAAGGACATCGTGATCCTGCTCGGCCTGCCGCTGGTCGTGGGCATGTGGGTCTCGCACCAGTTTCCGAGGTTTGCGGCACGCGCCCAGAAGCCGATGAAGATCTTCTCGATGGTCGTTTTCGGCCTGTTCGTGGTCGGCGCGCTGGCCGCCAACTTCCAGCATTTCCTGAAATACATCCAGTTTGTCGTGGTGGTGGTGTTCATCCACAACGGCCTGGCGCTGGTCACCGGCTTCTCCCTCTCCACCCTGCTCGGGCTGAACGAGCGCGACCGCCGTGCCGTCACCTTCGAGATGGGCATCCAGAACTCCGGCCTGGGCCTGATCCTGATCTTCAACCTGTTCGACGGCCTGGGCGGCATGGCCATCATCACCGCGTGGTGGGGCATCTGGCACATCGTCTCGGGGCTGGCCCTGGCCACCTTCTGGAGCAAGCGCGATCCGCGCAAGTACCCCCGGTTCCCCCATCAACCCACCTGATTCCGTGAGACCCAGCATGCCTCCCCTGAAAGTCCTCGTCACCGGCAGCTCCGGCTACCTCGGCAGCCAGACCGTGGCCGCCCTGGCCCGGCGCGGCGACCTCATCGTGATCGCGCTCGACGTGCGCGAGCCCGCCACCCGACTGCCCGGCGTGGCCTACGAAGTGGCCGACATTCGCGCTGCCGAGGTGGACGCCATCGTTGCGCGCCACAGGCCGGATGTGATCGTGCATCTGGCCTCGATCGTGACGCCCGGCAAGAACAGCAACCGCGCCTTCGAATACGACGTCGATATCAACGGTACGCGCAACCTGCTGCAGGCCTGCGTGAAACACGGGGTCCGGCGGGTGATCGTGTCGTCGAGCGGCGCGGCCTATGGCTATTACGCCGACAACCCCGAGTGGCTCACGGAATCCGATCCGGTGCGCGGCAACGAAGCGTTTGCCTATTCGTGCCACAAGCGGCTGGTGGAAGAAATGCTGGCCGACTACCGCAAACGCCACCCCGAACTGGAGCAGGTCATCTTCCGCATCGGCACCATCCTGGGCCCGACGGTGCGCAACCAGATCACCGACCTGTTCGAAAAGCCGAAGATCCTGGCCATTGCCGGCTCCGACAGCCCGTTTGTCTTCATCCATGACCAGGATGTGGTGGGCGCCATCCTGCATGGCATCGATTCGGAGAAGACCGGCATCTTCAACGTCGCGGGCGACGGCAAACTGACGATCTTCGAGATCGCCCGGCGCCTGGGCAAGACCTGCCGCGTGCTGCCCGCCCCCGTGCTGCAGGCGGCGCTGTGGCTGCTGAAGAAGCTGCATCTCACGCAATACGGGCCGGAACAGCTCGACTTCCTGCGCTACCGCCCGGTGCTGCTGAACACCCGGCTCAAGGAGGAGTTTGGCTATACGCCGAAACTGACGTCGGCCCAGGTGTTCGACCTGTACCGCAACTCCCGACAGAACACCCGCTAATGACCCAGCGCGACTTCTTCGGCAAGGTCATCCTGATCACCGGCGCCGCCGGCGGACTCGGCGCAGCCTTGTGCCGCCGGTTTGCAGCGGCCGAATCGCGCATTGCCGCGATGGACCTGGACGCCGACCGATTGTCCGCGCTCGTGAAGGATTTGCCCGCCGGCACGCTGGCCATCGCCGGCAATATTGCCGATCCGGCCCTCTGCCAGGCCGCCGTGGCCCGGACCGTGGCGCACTTCGGTGCGCTCGACGGGCTCATCAACAACGCCGGCATCTCGCACCGCAGCCTGTTCCACGACACTGACCCCGGCGTCATCCGCCGCGTCATGGAGGTCAACTTCTTCGGCACCATGCAGCTGACCCACGCCGCCCTGCCCCACCTGCTCGCCACCCGGGGCGTGGTGGCGGCGATCTCCAGCGTTGCCGGTTACGCGCCGCTGCTGGGGCGCACCGGGTATGCCGCCAGCAAGCACGCGCTGCACGGCTTTTTCGACAGCTTGCGCACCGAGGTCGAGGACCGGGGCGTGGGGGTCACGCTGGTCTGCCCCTCCTTCATTGCCACCGGCATTGGCGGCGCGGCGCTGGGCGGCCAGGGCGCCTCGGCCACCTCCGCGCGCATCACCGCGGGCGGCGAGTCCAGCCCGGATGACATCGCGCAGCGGATTTTTGAGGCGATGGCACAGGGCCAGCCCCTGCTGCTGCCCGACACCACCTCACGCATGGCGTGGTGGGTGCGCAAGTTTGCCCCCAGCTTTTACGCCCGCACCATGAAGCGCCGTGTGGGCGCTGAATTTTTTTGATCCCTTGAGAGGAAACACGATCATGAAGCACCCCCTTTTCACGCTGGCCGCCCTGATCGCGGGCAGCGCCTTCGCCGTTCCCGTCAGCGTCCAGGACCCGGGCGGCAAGCCGCTGGCCACCGTCATGGTCAGCCGGCAACCGGTCAAGGTGGCAGCCGTGGACAGCTCCGACAACGGCTACGCCGCCAGCGGCAAGCCGCAGCAGGCTTTCTTCGAGCTGGCCCGTTTTACCGATGCCGCTGGTGTCGCGGACATTCCCCCCGCAGAACATCCCTGGAAGATCCGCCTGCGCAAGCCCGGCTACCAGGACCTCACGGTGGCGGCGAGCGCCTTGGACAAACCCCTGGTCATGACGCCGGAGATGGACGTTGCCGCCCTGGCCGCGCAGCAACCGGCCAACGCCTGGTCGTCCACCATCGACTTTGGCGATGCGGACCTGAAGAAGGAGTTCATGCTGCAGTGCAACTTCTGTCACCAGCAGGGCAACGCGCTGTTGCGCCGCGATCGCACCGCCGAAGAATGGAAAGTGGCGATACGGCGCATGGTGCGCTACGGCGCACGCCTTTCCAGCGAAGGCCAGGAGAAGATTCCGGCCCTGCTGGAAGCCCACTGGAAAAAAGTCAACGCCAACCCGGCCCTCGTGCCCCAGGGCACGCCCTGGTCGCCTGCGCTGGCCGGCACCACGATCCGCGAAATGCCGATCGGCGACGCGATGTCGCAGATGCACGACTTGCTGCTGCACAGCAACGGCCTGGTCTACGTCGGCGACAACCTGCAGGACCGCATCTATGAGATCGACCCGGCCACGGGCAAATTCACGGTCTACAAGATCCCGCCGCAGCCGGGCGACACGCTGGGCGGCCTGCTGGCCGGGCGCCTGCACGACTTCCCCAAGCACGAGACCTACCAGGGCATCCATTCGCTGGCGGAGTCGCCCAAGGACAAACACATCTTCATCACGCCGTCCTACCAGCGCCGGCTGATCGAGTTCGACCCGGTCACCAAGGCGTTTCGCGCGCATGAGATGGACGGCGGCTTCTATCCGCACACGGTGCGCTTCGACGCGAAGGACCGCGTCTGGTTCACGCTGGCGTTGTCCAACCAGGTGGGCATGTTCGACCGCACGAGCGCCAGGTTCACACGCTACGACCTGCCGTTTCGCAGCACCATGGAGAAGCTGACCGTCAAGCTGACGCCCTTCATCTTCAAGCTGCTGGCCTGGGGCATTCCGGTGGCCAATTACGTCAAGGTGGACCACGTGTCCACCGGCGTCCCGCTGCCCTACGGTATCGACATCACACCCGACGGCAAAGCCTGGATCGCCCGCCTGCACACCGACGAGATCGCCTCGGTGGACCCCGCCACCGGCGTCGTGACCATGATCAAGACCCCGTTCAAGGGCCCGCGCCGGCTGCGCTCCGACCGCGATGGCAACCTGTGGATCGTGGCCTTCAACGAGTCGAAAATCGCCCGCTACGCGCCGAAGACCGGGCAGTTCACGCTGTTTGACCTGCCCGTATTGCCCAAGGGCAGTGACACGCCGTATTCGCTCAACGTGGACCGCGCACGCCACCAGGTGTGGGTCAATGGCACCAACTCCGACTCGGTCTACCGCTATGACATCGCCACGCAGGCCTGGACCGTGGTCCCCATGCAGCGCAAGGTGACCTTCACCCGCGACGTGGAAATTTCGCCCAAGGGGCAGGTCTATGTCACCAGCGCCTCGTTCCCGAGCTGGCACATCGAGGATGCCCAGCCGACCCTGATCGAAATCACGCCTCGTCCGTAATCCGCAGTCCCGCCCGAAATCGCGCCACGCCATGCCCGCCTTCTACCTGTCGTCCCTGCTGGCCTTCACGGGCGGGCACATGGTTAATTACGCCGTCATCCTGTACCTGCAGGAGAAGATCGGCTCGGATCTGCTGTCTGGCATCGGCTTTGGCCTGTCGTTCGGCA
>JAABRA010000230.1 GCA_011391155.1 Burkholderiales bacterium | reverse complement strand
GCCGTCTTTTTCGGTGTGCCACTGCAGGTCGTTCATGCACAGGCCGTGGATCATCAGCAGCACCTTGGGCGCCGCCCCGGCCAGGCTCGCCGGACGGGGCTCGACGGCCCAGCGCAGCGCCTGGCCCTGGTGGCGCAGCGTCATCGGGATGGCCAAAGGGTTGCCGCTGGCCACCAGGTGGTCGCCCATGACGCCGTTCAGGATGGCCAGCACGGTTTCGCGCTGTGCGCTGCCGGGCTTTTCAGCACCGGCGGTTTCGAGCAGCGGGATCAGCGCGGTGAGCGCCAGGTCCAGCGCCTTGCCCACCGCCTGCGTGACGCCGTGGATGCTCTTGTAGACCAGCCCGGTCACGCCGCGCGTCTGCCCGGTGGCAGGCCCGCCGGGCACGCCCATGGTGTCGTAGACGGACTGGTGCACGCCCTCGACGATGCGGGTCACGCCTTGGGTGGCCTGGGTGGCCAGCTGG
Organism: Burkholderiales bacterium; assembly: GCA_011391155.1. GTDB lineage: Bacteria > Pseudomonadota > Gammaproteobacteria > Burkholderiales > Burkholderiaceae_C > JAABQG01. The sequence goes on along the minus strand of JAABRA010000230.1, from coordinate 2,203 downwards.
GCCACGCCGCGCAGGTCGGAGGGGCGCAGGTGGTTCAGGGATTCTTCGGAGGCCGGTTTTCTTTTGGTCATCAATGGCAGCGCCGCGGGTCAGAAGCCACGGTCGTTGCAACATTGTCTGCGGCGGTCCTGTGCCGCGTTAGGGCGTTCTGTCTAGCCGCCCGGAGAGGGTTCCGCCTGGGGCTTCGGCTTTCAGCCCGAAGGCTGGACGACTCCCCGCTCCCGTTCACCTGCGCAGGCGGGGCCCATTGCCGCCCGGGCGAATGCGTCGTCCTCATCCAAGATACATGCCTTGACACATGCCAATTAAGCCATATACTTTGATACATGGCAAATCGGAGTAACTCATGACATTGCAAACAGCCCGCGTCGGCAAGAACAACCGTGCCCAGGTGGTGACGATTCCGCTGGAATTCAGGTTTCCGGAGGGGATGAAGGATGTCTACATCCGCAAGGTCGGCGACGACGTGATCCTTTCGCCGCGCCCGACCAGCTGGAAGTCCTTCCTTGACTCCGATGTGCGCGCAACGGATGACTTCATGGACGGCGTCGAGGATTTGCCGGTGCAGGAGCGGGCCTTCCCATGAGCCGATACATGCTGGATACCGACACCTGCATTTTCATCACCCGCAAGTCGGCGCCCGTCTTGCTTGAGCGAATTGAGACCGTGCCGCTGGCGCAGCAGTGCATTTCGGTGGTGACCCTGGCCGAGCTGCTTTACGGGGTTCAGGTGTCGTCCCGCAAGAAGGCCAATCAGCAAGTGGTGGACTTGTTTGCCCGGCATGTCGAGGTTCTCGACTGGACGCCGGACGCGGCAAGACACTACGCTGAAATACGCGCCGACCTCAAAAAGAAAGGCCAGCAACTCGGGGCAAACGACATGCTGATTGCCGCTCACGCCCGCAGCATCGGGGCCGTGATCGTGACGAACAACGTGAAGGACTTCGGGCGGGTCAAGGGACTCAAGCTTGAAAACTGGATGCAATAGCCATGGCGCCCAATGAACGGCTGTTGATCTTGCGCGTGCCGCGTTTCAGAACCGCTCGTGCGGCGCCAGGTAGCGCCACTGCCCCACGGGCAGGTTGCCCAGCATCACGCGGCCGATGCGCACGCGCTTCAACCCCACGACTTTCAGGCCGACCAGTTCGCACATGCGGCGGATCTGGCGCTTCTTGCCTTCGGTCAGCACGAAACGCAGTTGCTCGGGGTTCTGCCAGTCCACCTGCGCGGGCTTGAGCGGCTGGCCGTCCAGGCTCAGGCCGTGGCGCAGACGCGCCAGCAGCGCCGGCGGGAACACCGACTGCACGTCGGTGGTCACCGGGTCGTTCTCATGGATGGTGCGCAGCGCGCCGGGGCGTTCGTCGCCGACGCGCGCGGGCTCGCCGGTGCCGAGGTAGCTCACGCGCACCAGGTATTCCTTTTCCATGACCGAGTCCTCGCCGATCAGCTGGCGCGCCACGCGGCCGTCCTGCGTGAGCACCAGCAGGCCGATGGAGTCGATGTCGAGCCGCCCGGCCGGCGCCAGGCCGCGCAATTGCGAGGGGTGGAAGAAGAAGCGCGCGTTATCGTCGCGCCAGCGGTTCTGCGCGGTGAACAGCGTCACGGCGGGCTCGTGGCCGTCCTCGGCCTGGCCGCTGACAAACCCCATGGGCTTGTTGATCAGGATGGTGACCTGCGTGGCCTGCTGGCCCTCGGCCTTTTTGTCGATCTCGATGCGGTCGGTGGGCTTGACCTGCAGCCCCATGGTCGCGACCTCGCCATTGACCTTGACCCAGCCCCGGGCGATCCAGTCGTCGGCCTCGCGCCGCGAGCACAGGCCGCGCTCGGCCATGCGTTTGTTCAGGCGGATCGTGTCGGTGGGCCCCGCGACACGGGTGAGCGTGCCGGCCGGCGCGGCCGCGCGCCTGACGGTGCCGGAGGGGCCGGATGCGGGCTTGAACGCGCCCGTGGGGCCGACGGAGGCGGATGGGGCGGGCGCTGCGGGCACCGAGAGGCGGAGCGTCTTGGCAGGTGGTTTTTGCATCGTCATCGCTATTACTAGTCTAGCTAACAAAGACCTTTTGACGCTGGGATAGTGCCAATTTGATCATTAAAAATCGCTGGAACGCAGCCCGGCGAGGTCCAGCACGCGCAGGCCGCCATATTCCACACGGATCAGCCGGCGGGCCGCCAGCGCGGTCAGCGCCTCATTGACCCGCTGGCGC
>JAABRA010000229.1 GCA_011391155.1 Burkholderiales bacterium | reverse complement strand
AACTGCGCCGCAGCGTCGACCCGCAGGCCGGCTACGACCCCTTGCTGAAGGATCGCATGCGCGCAGTGCTGTCGGCCTGCGTGCGGCAGGGCGTCACGATCATCAGCAACATGGGCGCGGCGAACCCGCTGGCCGCCGGCGAGGCGGTGCTGGATGTGGCGCGCGAGCTGGGCTTGGCGCGCCTGCGCGTGGCCGTGGTCACGGGCGACGACGTGCTGGCCTGGATGCTGGCCAATGACGTGCCGCTGATGGACTCTGACCAGACCGTGCGCTCCCTGGACGGGAGGCTGATCTCGGCCAACGCCTATCTCGGCGCGGAGGCCTTGCTGCCCGCCCTGCAGGCCGGTGCCGATGTGGTGATCACCGGGCGCGTGGCCGATCCGGCGCTGTTCCTGGCGCCGCTGATGGCTCACTTCGGTTGGTCGGCCGACGACTGGGCGCGTCTGGGGCAGGGCATCGTGGTCGGGCATCTGCTCGAATGCGCGGCTCAGGTCAGCGGCGGCTACATTGCCGACCCGGGCTTCGTTGATGTGCCCCGGCTCGACGAAGTGGGCTTTCCGCTGGCCGAGGTGCGTTCCGACGGCAGCTTTGTGATCACCAAGCTGGCGGGCACGGGCGGGCGGGTCGATCGCCTGACCTGCACCGCGCAACTGCTCTACGAACTCGAAGACCCCGCCCGCTATCTGCAGCCCGACGTGGTGGCGGATTTTTCAGCCGTGCGCCTGACGGAAGTCGGCCCGGACCGCGTGCAGGTCCAGGGCGCCAGCGGCCACCCCCGGCCTGACCAGCTGAAGGTGACGCTGGGCTATCGTGAAGGTTTCATCGGCGAGGGGCAGATTTCTTACGCTGGCCCCGGCGCGCGGGCGCGCGGTGCGCTGGCGCTGGCCGTGCTGGAGCGCCGCCTGCAGCGCCTGGGGCTGGACGCGCTGGATGGGCTGGAATATCGCACCGAGCTGATCGGCGTCAACGCCATGCACGGCCCCGGCCTGGGTGCCGACCGCGAACCTTACGAGGTTCGCGTGCGCCTGGCCGCGCGTACCGCCACCCGTGCGCAAGCCGAACGCATCGGCCAGGAGGTCGAGGCGCTGTACCTCAATGGACCGGCGGGCGGTGGCGGCGTGACGATGTCGGTGCGCGAGGTGATCGCAGTGGCTTCGGCACTGATTCCCCGTGATGCGGTGCAACCCGAATGCCGGATTCTGGAGCTGTGACATGAAGCTGCGCGACATCGCATTGGCCCGTTCGGGCGACAAGGGCAACCGGGCCACGCTCAGCGTGATCGCCCATGACCCGGCAGACTATCCACGGTTGGAACGCCTGCTGACTGCCGAGCGCGTGCGGGCGCACTACCAAGGCGTCGTGCACGGAGCGGTCCAGAGGTATCCGATGCCGCACCTGGGCGCGGTGCATTTCGTGATGCATGACGCGCTGGGCGGCGGCGTGACGCGTTCGCTGGCGCTGGACGCGCATGGCAAGACCTTGAGCGCTGCCATCCTGAACCTCCCGCTGGATGCGGACACCGTTTGAATAGCCCCTAAACTCGACCCACACATTACTTTGAAGGAGATTTCCATGCGTTTTGCCTCCCGTTGCCTGGCTGTGTTGTCCGGCGCCGTGCTTTTCAGCACGGTCGCACTGGCCCAGCCGTTCCCGACCAAGCCCATCAAGGCCATCGTGCCGTTTGCCGCCGGCAGCGCCACTGACCAGATCGGCCGCGCCTTCGCCGCCAAGATGTCCGAGACGCTGGGTCAGACCATCGTGGTCGAAAACAAGCCGGGTGTGAACGGCATGCTGGGCGCCGACACGGTGGCCAAGGCGGCCCCTGACGGCTACACCATCCTGATCGGCACCAACAGCACCAATGCGGCGCTCAAGTTCCTGATGAAAAAGCTGCCCTATGACCAGGACACCGCCTTCGTGCCGGTGGGCTTCCTGGGCTCGGTGCCGCTGATGATCGCGGTGAACAACGATGTGCCGGCCAAAACACTCAAGGAATTCGTCGACCTGGCCAAGGCCAAGCCCGGGCAGGTGACCTTTGCCTACGCCAGCACGTCCCAGCAGGTGTCGTCGGAGATGCTTTCCAGCATGGCGGGCATCCAGATGAACCCGATTCCCTACAAGAGCGGGCCGGCGGCGATGACCGACCTCATTGGCGGGCAGGTCAACATGTTCTCGGCTGACTTCGGCGTCACCGTGCCGCAGCACAAGGCCGGCAAGATCCGCGGCCTGGCCGTCACGTCGACCAAGCGCGCGGCTGCGGTGCCCGATCTGCCGACGGTCAACGAAGCACTCGGCCTGAAAGACTACGAACTGATCGCCTATTTCGCGGTCTTCGCGCCGGCCGGCACGCCGCAAGACGTGGTCACCAAACTGAACCAGGCCATCAACGCCGCAGCCAACAGCAAGGATCTGCAGGAGAAGTTCGCCGCCAACGGCTTTGCGATCGACCCGGGCACGCCCGAGGCGCTGGCCCAGCGCAACAAGGCTGAAACGGCCAAGTGGGCCAAAGCCATCCGCGACGCGAAGATCGAGCAGCAATAAGCCATTGCCCGGGCGGCCGGTGCCCAGGTGGCACCTGCTTGAGGCATCAACAGCGTCCAGCGGACCACCCGAAACGAAAGAGAGCCCCTTTTTTGGCACTATCCCGGCGTCGGGTGGTCGTTTAATGCTATTCAATC
>JAABRA010000228.1 GCA_011391155.1 Burkholderiales bacterium | reverse complement strand
CACGGTGTCGCGCAGCTTGAAGGTGCTCAGCTGGTGGGCCACCACGGCCTCGCCACCCCAACCTGCGCTGGGTCCGACCAGGTCGGCCTTGCCGTCACCGTTGGCATCGAACAGGCGGGCCAGCTTGGGGTCGCTGAGCTGGCTCAGGTGGGTGATCTTGTGCAGGTCGGCGGTCTTCTTGTCGATCATGTAGCCCTGGCTGGCGCCCGCCGAGTACACGCCTTTGCGCGAGAGCCTGGCGTCGCCGCCGGCGCTTTTGTAGAACTCCGAGTGGTGCGGGTTCCAGTGGTTGGCCATGAAGGTGGCGTCGCCGCTGGCCACGGCCAGGTGCGCCATGGGGTATTCGACTTCCTTGATCGGCTGCACGTCGTAGCCCAGTTTCTTCAGCGCACGGCTCACCAGCACGGTCTGGAAAGTCTCTTCGGCCAGAGAGCTTTGCAGGGGCAGCACCCGGATGCCCTTGCCGGGCAGATCGGTGGCCGCGTGGGCGTTGAGGCCCATGGCCAGAAGGCCACCGGCGAGCAGGGTGCGTGTGAAGTTTCGGGTGTTCATCATTCGTTGCTTGTCTTTCTTGATTGAAAAGGAGAAGAGAAAGGGGCGAAGGGTCAGCGCGCGGCAGCCAGGGCCTGGGTGATCCAGCCGTCAAACGTGGCCTGGTGTGCCTTGATCCAGGCGTCGGTGTGGCGCTCGATGTTTTGTGGCTTGTTCTCACCATCGCGCATGCGCAGGTTCTGGGCGTTGATGTCGGCCACTGGCAGCGCCATGACGCTGAACAGCCTGGCGGCTGCCGGGTGCTTCTCGGTGAACTGTTTGTTGGCAACGATGCGCTGGGTGTTGAGCACGAAGCCATAGTTCTGGCCGTTGGCGAGTTTGGTGTCGAGCTTGGCCTGCTCGCCCGGCAGCGACGAGAACGGCACCTGCAACCACACCACGTCCTGGGCCGGGCGCAGCACGCCGCTCACCCAGTAGGGCGTCCAGGTGTAGTACAGGATCGGCTGGCCTTGCTTGTGCCGCGTGATGGTGTCGGCGATCAGCGCGGCGTAGCTGCCCTGCACGTGCGTGACGGTGTCGCGCAGCTTGTAGGCATCGAGGTGGTGCTCGATCACCGCCTCGCATCCCCAGCCGGGGTTGCAGCCGGTGAGGTCGGCTTTGCCGTCGCCGTTGTGGTCGAACAGCTTGGCAATGGCGGGGTCCTTCAACTGGTCGATGTGCGTGATCTTGTGCGCCTCGGCGGTCTTTTTGTCGATCAGGTAGCCCTGCGCAGCGCCCGGTGAGTAAGCGCCCTGGCGGGAAAGTTTGGCGTCGCCGCCGGCATTCTTGTAGAAGTCCGCGTGCAGGGGATCCCAGTGGTCGGCCATGAAGGTGGCGTCGCCGTTGGCAAGGGCCACGTGGGCCGTGGGGTACTCCACTTCCTTGATGGGCAACACGTCGAAGCCCAGCTTGGACAGCGCGCGCGAGACCAGCAGCGTCTGGAATGTTTCCTCGGCGATGGAGCTTTGAACCGGCTGCACCTTGACGCCTTGGCCGGGCAGGCTTTGGGCGGAGGCGGGGCTGGTGAGAGCGAAGGCCGTGAGGCCGCTGGCGAGCAGGGTGCGCCAGAGGCGGTTGGGTTGGTGGAATGTCATGGGTTTCCTTTCAATGGTGGGAAATGGTCCGGGCGCAACTGGGCGCTCAGGAGGTGGAAAGCGTTGCGGCTTGCGCGGTGGAGGTGGGCAGGGGCGGAGTTGCCCCAGCCGGCGAAGGCTTGCGGCGCAACAGGCCCAGCACCAGACCCGCAGGGCCTTGCTGCCACCAGTGGCGTGCGCCCCGCCCCGGGCGGCCGAGGGCCTGCGTGATGCGGTCCAGCGCAATGGCCAGCAGCACGATGCCCAGGCCGCCGACGGTGGCCAGGCCCATGTCGAGGCGGCCGATGCCGCGCAGCACCATCTGCCCCAGGCCGCCGACGGCGATCATCGAAGCGATCACCACCATGGACAGCGAGAGCATCAGCGTCTGGTTGATGCCGGCCATGATGGACGGCATGGCCAGCGGCAGCTGCACCTTGGCCAGCATCTGCCAGCGCGAAGCACCGTAGGCGCGCGCAGCCTCGATCAGGTCCGGACGCACCTGGCGGATGCCCAGGTTGGTCAGGCGCACCAGCGGCGGCAACGCGAAGACGATGGTGACGATGACACCCGGCACATTGCCGATGCCGAACAGCATCACCACCGGCACGAGGTACACGAAGGCGGGCGTGGTCTGCATCGCGTCGAGTACCGGGCGCATCACGCGCTGCGTACGGTCGCTGCTGGCCAGCAAAATGCCCAGCGGCAGTCCGATCACGATGCAGAACACCAGCGAAGTCAGCACCAGCGAGAGCGTGACCATCGCCTCGGGCCAGATGCCCAGCATGCCGATGAGCAGCAGCGAGACGGCCGTGCCGATGGCGATGGCGCGGCCGGCAAACTGCCAGGCGAGCAGGCCCATGAGCGTGATCATGGCGAGCACGGGCACGCTCAGCAGCAGTTGTTCCACGCTGGTCAGTGTGGTGTCGATCGGCGCGCGCACCGACTGGAAAAAGGGGCGGAAATGCTCCACTGTCCAGCTCAGGCCGTCGTTGATCCAGCTCTCCACCGGCAATGAGCCATCCCACAGCTGGCTGATGCGAAAGCCCTCGCCCGACGCGGCGGCCGTTGGGTCCA
>JAABRA010000227.1 GCA_011391155.1 Burkholderiales bacterium | reverse complement strand
CAATTAGTCCTGAAACAATAGCGAATTATGACCATTTCACGCTGGGATGATGGGGTTTTGGATCATATTTACCCTCTGAGAGCCCCAAGAAGGCCTGGCCCGGCTTGAACGCCAGCGCATCAGGCCGTCTCGCGCTGCTCAAAGCCCGCCAGCGCATCGCCGGCCTCCACGGCGGTGACCTGCACTTGGTCCACCCGCGCCAGCTCGGGCCCGCGGTGCGCCCAGTCAATCAGCGCCTGCACCGCCTGTGCCGGGCCGCTGGCCAACGCCTCCACGCTGCCGTCCAGCCGGTTGCGCACCCAGCCCGTCAGCCCCAGCGCACGCGCCTGCCGCGCCAGGCTCCAGCGGTAGCCCACACCCTGCACGCGGCCGGTGATGCGCAGGTGGCGGGTGAGGGCGGGCGGGGGCGAGGCGGGCATGGGGCGATCGCAAACGGGCGATCGGCTGCAAGCGCTGGACAACATGCGGATTCATCCGCCATCCAGCTATTGCTGATTTATCCGCGTTCCAGATAAAATAGAAATATCCGGTTTACAGATGTTATATCGATGCCTACCGCCCTACCCTCACAACCCCTGATCACTGCGCTGCAGCTCGGCCAGTTGCTGAAGTCCGCGCGCAAGCACCGCAAGCTCACGCAGGCGCAGGTGGCCACTCGGCTGGGGCTGAGCCAGAACCGCGTTTCCTATCTGGAGCAGCACCCGGACGAACTGAGTTTCAAGCAGTTGCTGGGCTGGTGCGCGGCCGTCGGGCTGGAATTGCGGCTGGGCCAGCGCGACAGCGCCGTGCCGGCCGAGCCGGTGGAGTGGTGACATGGGGCGCCGCTCGCACAGCCAGACCCTGACCCTGTGGGCCAACGGCGACCCCGTCGGCCGCTGGACCCTCACGGCCCGTGGCGACATGGAGCTGCACTACGACGCCAGCTGGATCGCCTCGCCACGCGGGCGACCCATCTCCTTGTCGCTGCCCTTCAGCCTGCACAACGAGCCGCTGAAAGGCCCCCAAGTCGCCCACTACTTTGAAGGCCTGCTGCCCGACAGCGACACCATCCGCCGGCGCGTGGCCGAGCGCTTCAGGACCGGCTCCACCGACGCCTTCGACCTGCTGGCCGCCATCGGGCGCGATTGCGCCGGGGCGCTGCAACTCTTGCCCGAAGGCGCGCTGCCGGTGGGCGTGGACCGTATCGACGGTGTCGTGGTCGACGATGCCGCCATCGAACGCCACCTCCTGGACATGGTGACGCCCGAGCGCTTCGCCGCAGCCCGCGACCCCGACGACGACTTCCGCATCTCCCTGGCCGGCGCCCAGGAGAAAGACGCCTTCCTGTGGTGGAACGGCCAGTGGATGAAGCCGCGCGGCGCAACGCCCACCACGCACATCTTCAAGCTGCCGCTGGGGCTGGTGGGCGGGCGGCAGGCCGACTTCAGCACCTCGGTGGACAACGAATGGCTGTGCCTTCGCCTGCTCAAGGCCTACGGACTGCCCGCCGCACAGACCGATATCGCCACGTTTGGCCGGCAGCGGGTGCTGATGGTGGAGCGCTTCGACCGGGTGAAGTCGTCCGACGGCAGCCGGCTGCTGCGCCTGATGCAGGAAGACTTCTGCCAGGCCACCGGCACATCGCCGCACATCAAGTACGAGAACGAAGGCGGGCCCGGGCTGGCGCCACTGTTCACGCTGGTGCAGCAGTCGCTGGACGCCGAGCGCGACCTGCGCACCCTCATGGCATCGCAAATCCTGTTCTGGATGCTGCGCGCGCCGGACGGACATGCCAAGAACTTCAGCATCCAGCTCCAGGCGGGCGCTGCCGGGCGCTTTCGCCTTGCGCCGCTGTATGACGTGATGTCCGCCCACCCGGTGATCGGCAACGGGCCCAACCAATGGGCCACGCGCGAACTCAAGCTGGCCATGGCGCTGCTGGGCAAGAACCGGCACTACCTGATGCACACCATCCAGCGCCGGCACTTCAACAGCACTGCCAAAAAAGTGGGCTACGGAGAAACCGCCGAACCCCTGCTGCAGGACCTGGTCGAGCGAACGCCCGCCGTGGTGGCACAGGTTCAGGACGAGCTGCCCGAGGGCTTCTCGCAGCCGGTGGCTGACCAGATTCTGGGCGGCCTGCTCAGCGCCGCCCGAGCGCTTGAAGGCATGGCACCGGCCTGACCGACGTGCCACGACACCTCCGAAACACCCCGGATAGTCCTGAAACAATAGCTGATAATGACCGTCTGACGCTGGGAATCGGCGGTTTTTGATCGGAAAACGGCGTTCCAGAGGCCCCAGGCAGCCTCCAGCACACCCCCGGCGCTCCAACCTGGCCCGCTACACCGTCTCGCGCTGCGCAAACCCCGCGAACCGCTCCGCCGGCACGTCCTCCACCGTCACCCCATCCACCCGCGCCAGCCGCGGCCCGTGCCGCGCCCACTCGATGAGCGCGAGCACCGCCGCCGCCGGCCCTTGCGCCACGGCCTCCACGCTGCCGTCTTGCCGGTTGCGCACCCAGCCGGTGACGCCCAGGCGCAGGGCCTCTTGCGCCAGGCTCCAGCGGAAACCCACGCCCTGCACCCGGCCGGTGATGCGCAGGTGGCGGGTGAGGGTGGGCGGGGGTGGGGTGGGCATGGGCATGGGGCGATCGCAAACGGGCGATCGGCTGCAAGCGCGGACAGAAGTGGTGACATGGGGCGCCGCTCGCAC
>JAABRA010000226.1 GCA_011391155.1 Burkholderiales bacterium | reverse complement strand
GCGGAGGCCGAACAGGCAGTGCTCACGGCGGCAGCGAAAATACCGACGGAACTGATTGCGCGCCTGAAAACTGCGGACAATCTGAACGACGAAGACCGGGCATGCATCGTCCAGATTGCCCGCGAGGCACTCAAGCCATTTTTGCCCGAAGCGAATTCCGAACCTGCGCCGGACTCGGCGCCGAACGCCATCACCACACAGTAACAGTATGCAGATCGAGATCGGCACTGAACGCTGAAGATGTATGCGCGGTAGCGTACAGATTCCTTTGTCCTCGATGCCTATGCTCACTCGAACAGATGTCGGTTAAGCGTACCTGTTGATTGTGAGCAAATACGACAAGCACATCGCGACGGGTGACGGGTAAGCGAAAAGCCACGTCAAAGAAGCAAGAGGCAAAGGTAAAAGAGGCGGACGGGGACTTGCTTGCGAGCAGGAAACCAACTGTCGGGATTTCTGGAATGGACCACATTGCATCAGGAGAATCAAATGTTAAAGACGATTACCGCAACCTATGACAGCGAGACTACCCTCACGAATGTCGTTGACGATCTGATCAATGACGGACTTCCGCGCGAAAAGGTCTTCAGTGATAAATCTATGCTTCAAATCAAAGTCATGATTCCCGAAGCGAGCGAATCCGGAATCTGCGAAATTCTGAACCGGCACAATCCGATCAAAATTAGTTGATTGCGTTGGCGTGGGTCATCCCGGTGGGCGCCGCCCTGGAGGTGGCTCGTGGCCAAACTAGCTTTGGCGGCGTGAAGCAAAACAGGTGCGCAATTACGCGGAGCGTTGCCGCAGCAAGCCGTCTACATTCTACTCAACGTCGAGCGCGACCTCCCGGAAGTGTTCAACTCCACCTACGACATCCGCATGCTCTTGGCTGCATCCGAGCGGCTGCGCGATGGTAAAGAGATCTCCATTCCGGGTCCCGCGTTCGTGCGCAGCCTGCTGGTCAGAGGCTGCGTCAACCCTGCCGTTCACGCAGCACCTGTGCCGCCGCCATGAAGCGCGTCTCGACGATAAGCCGGTCTTCCGCCTCTGGCACGGCTTCCCGCGCCCCTCTGACAATCATGTTGGCGTGGCGCTGGAGACAGGCCGCGTCCTGCGCATGTCGCACGTGGCCGGCAATCTGGGTGATGGTATCGAGCATGCGGATTGCCACGGCCGGGTTCGAGCGGGCGCTTTGTCGGATCTGGTTAAAGGCTGTGTCGACGATCCCTGCAAACGTGGGCCCCGGCGCCACCAACCGCAGTAGCCCGTGATCGTTGAACCTCAGCGGTGATGGCATGGCTCGTCGGGCGAGGAGACACAGGGCCGATCCCAGTCGATCCACACAGACGATCGCCGTGAACGGGTCGTTGATCCCCGGGGACAAGGCCCGCACGGCGATCTCGACCAACTGGAGGAAGGAGAACTCAATATCCTGGGTGGCGGTACGCTGGTTGCCGAACACGAAAGCGTCGTTTAGTTGTTCCACCAGGGCTTCCGTCACACGTTCCCCGGGCCAGACCATCACCATCGACTGGCCTTGGACGAGGTAGTGCCCCGGCCGGCACTCCAGTCTCAGCAGCAGGTCTTCTTGGCCGGCCAAAGCCATCAGCGCGTCGGCGTCGATCAACTGGAGATAGCCGTCTTCAAGGGCACCGACTGAACGCGCCTCGCGCCTGAACGCTACTGGCAGATCGGCATCTCCCGGCACGTTCGCGGGTTCATATCCAGGCTTGCCCAAGTGGCCGGGAAACAGCCTGCCGATTCCGTCCTCCAGTTCCCTGCCGACCCTTGCCACGACCTCATTCGCCTGGATCGAAACCGAAACGTGGTGGATGAAGTAGATCAGTACTCCGATACTGACCATGGCCAGCAGCAGGCCCAAGCTGACGGCGAGATTAGGCACAAAGGCCACCTCGTCGGCGCGCCGGATGGTGCGCAGCACGAGCAGGCAATATACGAAGGTGGCCACGAAGGTGCCCAGCACCACCTGGTTGGCGGTGTCACGCATGAAGTTGCGCAGCAGGCGCGGCCCCAACTGGGACGAGGCGAGCGACATCGCCACCAGCGTCATCGAGAAAACGGTCCCGGCGATTGCGATCATCGACCCCGCAACGGTGCCCAGCAACAGGCTGGCCCCCTCGGCGCCCCCGGAATAGCTCCAACCCAGGTGCTCCAGCCAGTCGTCACCGACAGCCTTGTCGACCGCGACGGTACAGAGTGCCAGCGCCACGGCCAGGCAGGCCATGGCCGCTGGCACGAACCAGAAACTGGATCGGAGGCGATCCCAGACCTTCAGTAGCAGTGTTTTCAAGTGACCTCGACAGAATTTCACGTGGGCGGTACCAGTCAGCGCCGGTGGCATCAGTCCTGGCATGACACCGGTTTGCGCCGGGCACGACCAGGTTATGCGCCTACCTTCCGGCCAACAGCGGGCGCGTCGTCAAGAACGTGCTCGCACCCACCAATCTCGTCGTGTTCTTGTACCACTTCGCTTCCGACAGCATCGTGCTCGTCGGCGTCGATGTGAGTACCTGAACTCGGCAGAACAAGAGATAAATCAGCAGGCTGCCTGTTCCGGGGATCACGTCCGCTACAACGGCCGCTTGACCATCAAGCTGCTTCTCCCGTCCCGTCCCGTCCCGTCCCGTCCCGCACGCCGTCGACGTCTTTCGCCATCGAGAAAACTGCCATTGTGGT
>JAABRA010000225.1 GCA_011391155.1 Burkholderiales bacterium | reverse complement strand
CGCGCACTCCTGACACCCACCGAGGATTCCGCCATGGTCCTGATCGTTGAACGCCGCGACACCGCGCCCCAGCCCACCGCCCCCGACCCGGGCCCGCGCTCGGTCGAGCGCGCGCTGCGGCACATGCACTGGCACTTCGTGCCGGCCGACGCCAGCCCGCTGCTGCAGCGCCGGCCGTCGCCCCTGCTTTCCCCCCGGACGGCGCAGGAGGCGCCGTGAAAAACAGCGGCATCCGCCAGGCATCAGGGACGCACCCTCGGGGCAAGGAAGCCCCACCCTCCCCTGCCCGCCGCTGGCTTGGCCGCGCCCTGCTGGCGGCGGCGATGATGGTCGCCGCCAACGCCGCCTGGCTTCCCGCCAAGGCGGCGTTGGCGCAGCAGCTGCTGCATTCGTCGTGGCAACTGGCGCAGGCCGACGGCGGCGCGCACCGGCCCTGGCCCTGGGCCGACACGCACGCGGTGGCCAGGCTGGTGCAGCCACGCCTGGGCGTGTCGCAGGTGGTGCTGGCCGGCGACAGCGGCCGGCCGCTCGCCTTCGGCCCGGGCTGGGCCGAATCGAGCGCGGCGCCGGGCAGCGGCACCGGCACGACCATCATCAGCGGCCATCGCGACACCCATTTCGCCTGGCTGCGCGACCTTCGCCGCGGCGATGCCATCACGCTGGAAACACCGCAGGGTCCGCGCGCATTCACCGTGGCCGCGATGCAGGTGGTGGATTCGCGCCTCCACCGCATTGCCACCGGCGACGACGGCGCTTCGCTGGTGCTGGTGACGTGCTGGCCCTTCGACGCGACTGCTCCGCGCGGGCCGATGCGCTACGTCGTGACCTTGGCGAGGGTGGAGCGAAAGGCTTTGGCCACGGATGAACGCGGATAGTCGCGGATAGGGGCGGACAAACGTCGTTGGATCCAACAAGGAACATTTCGCTTGCGGCAAGGGAGGTTCAGGTGGTGCTGAAATACTTGAAAGTCACGCTGGTTGGGCTGTTCCTGTTCACGGCCATCTATCTTTTCGTCATCTTTCTCTGGGCCAGCTCAGTGGCTGGCGAGCTGCTGGCCCGGGCACCTTTCCCTGATCAGGCCTCCAGGCTCCAGCCTCGACATGTCCAGGTCGTCATCAAGGTGGAAGACCCCACCTTCCTCCAGCACCCCGGCTTGAACCTTTCCAAGGGACAAGGGGTGACCACGATCACGTCGGTGCTGGCCCGGGACCTGTTTCTTGGGAAGCACGACGCGGACGGGATCGAGGGCGCCATGCAGTCGTTCTACCGGGGCGTATTCAACTGCTGCAGGAAGGTGGATCTTGGCCGTGATGTCATGGCCCTGGTGCTGGACTCGCGCGCCACGAAACAGCAGCAGCTGGACCTGTACCTGGCCAGCACCTACTTCGGATCATTGGATGGAAAAGGTGTGGTCGGGTTCGAGGCGGCCGCGCACGCCTACTACGGAAAAGACCTCTCCCGGCTCACCGACACGGAGTTCTACGGCCTCATGGCGATGCCGATGGCTCCCAACCGCTACCACCCCGTGCGGAATCCGGAACTGCACGCCGAGCGCGCGAAGCGGATAGAGGCGCTGGTCACCGGGAAGTGCGAGGCAAGCGGCTGGCTGGACCTGACCTATGAAGACTGCGCCACCGCACCGGCGAAGACCACCACGCCATCCTCGTCGGCATAGAGCCATTCACCGGGCATGATCGAAATGCCGCCGAACTGGAGCGCCACGTCGCGCAGGCCCTGGCCGAGCTTGTCGGTCTTGCGCGGGCAGGTGCCCAGCGCCTTGACGCCCAGCGCCAGCTGGCCGATGGCTTCGGTGTCGCGGATGACGCCGTGCACGACCACGCCGGCCCAGCCGTTCTTCGTGGCCATCGCTGCCAGGTTGTCGCCCAGCATCGATCGGCGCGTGGAGCCGCCGCCGTCGATCACCAGCACGCGGCCCGCGCCGGGTTCGGCCACGGCTTCGCGCACGCGCGAGTTGTCTTCCAGCGCGCGGATGGTGCTCACCGGTCCGTGGAAGGCGATCCGGCCGCCGTAGTCGCGCAGCGGCAGGTCCAGCACGCGCACGCTGTCTTCGTTCGCATCGCACAGGTCGGCGGTCTTGAAGCTCATCGGCAGGCTCCGGGAACGGGTGGTCGGAATCAGCCCCGCGCGGCGGCGACTTCGGCGCGCATCTGCGCGATCACCGCCGCATAGTCGGGCGCGTTGAAGATGGCCGAGCCGGCAACGAAGGTGTCGGCGCCGGCGGCGGCGATGGCGCGGATATTGTCGGCTTTCACGCCGCCGTCCACTTCCAGGCGGATGTCCTTGCCCAGCGTGTCGATGCGGTCGCGCACGCGCTTGAGCTTGTCCAGCGCCGAGGGGATGAAGGCCTGGCCACCGAAGCCCGGGTTCACCGACATCAGCAGCACCAGGTCGAGCTCGGGCAGCACGTAGTCCAGCACTTCCAGCGGCGTGCCGGGGTTGAGCACCAGGCCGGCCTTGCAGCCGTGCGACTTGATCAGCTGGATGGTGCGGTGCACGTGTTCGCTGGCTTCGGGATGGAAGCTGATCAGGCTGGCCCCGGCCGCGGCGAAGTCCGGCACGATGCGGTCCACCGGCTTGACCATCAGGTGCACGTCGATCGGCGCGGTGACGCCGTGCTTGCGCAGCGCCTCGCACACCAGCGGCCCGATGGTGAGGTTGGGCACGTAGTGGTTGT
>JAABRA010000224.1 GCA_011391155.1 Burkholderiales bacterium | reverse complement strand
CGCGGCACCACCATGTTGAAACTGTCGGCGCCACCAAACAGGTAGATGCACACCAGCGCCCGGTAGTCGTCCGGGTCGTTGAGTTCGGAGGCCTGCACCATCTGCAGCTGGCCCAGCGTGGCCCATGCGGCGGCGCTGCCCAGCGCGATCTGCGCCGACTGCGCGAGGAAGCGACGCCGTGCCTTGGAATGATCGTTGCTGCTCATGGCCTACCTCTGCACTGCGAACTGCGGGGACGACGAAATCAGGAACACCATGTCCTCCACCCGGTCACCGCCGCCGTCGTTCATCGACGTGGCATGGGCCGAATCGACCAGGATCTGCCGCATGGCCGGACTCATGCGCCCCGCCATCAGCAGCAGGTTCAGCCGGTCTGCCAGGGCGCCGGGAGAGACGGCGAGTGACTTCTCGGCCGACAGGTTCAGCCGGAAGCGCGCGGTATAGAAAGTCGCGTTGGCGACCGTGGCGGGAATGCCGGTGTCGTCCCTGTCCATCTGGAAGAGGCGGCCATGCCAGTGGTTGAACGTCGTCATGGCGGTCGCTTCGTTGAGGATCTGGAGCTCCGGCGCCACCAGCCCACGGCGGCGGAACTCGCCCGGTGGCTGGTAGTTGGGCCGGTAGAAGTTGAACACCGACGGTGAACCCATGACGGTCTGCGCCATGTCCACGCCGGCGCCGCGGTTGCGCAGCAGGGCGCGGGTGGTGGCGCCAGCCGGCGTGGCGACGGCCTGGCCCTGGGCGCCGAACGCACGCCAGATGGCGGTGATCCTGAGCATCGGCTCCTTCACCTTGCCGTATTCATCGCGTGCCGCAACGGCCATGTCGCGCGCTTCGGGGTCCAGGAGGATGGCCTTCACCACGGCGCCCATGTCGCCGCGAACGCCGGCACCATTGTTGTTGAAGGTGGTCGCCACCCGGCGGACGTAGTCGGGTGAGGGGTTGCTGGTGACCAGCCGCTGGATCAGGTGCTTGGCCAGGAACGGGCCGACGTTGGGATGGTTGGCGAGCGCGTCCAGGGCCGACGTGAGGTCGGCCTCGGCGGTGCGGCCCGAGGCCAGGCTGGTGCCCGGGAACAGCGTCTTCGCGTTGGTGTCGTGGTAGGCCGGCCAGGCCGTCATGGGGCGGATCAGGCCGGGCAACTTGACGTCGCCCGACCAGTTGTACCAACTGGTCGCGCCGCCGAAGTTCCAACCGGTCAGCGCACGTGCGAAGTTGGTGATGACTTCGTTGTTGTAGGTGGAAACGGTGTTGCCATTGGCATCGAGCTTGGGCGTGCCGTCGAGGTTGAGTTCGACCAGGCCGATCGAGAACAGCTGCATGACCTCGCGGGCGAAGTTTTCGTCCGGCTCGGTGTTGCGGCTGGGATTGGCCTTCGCGTTCTGCAGCATGCCCAGGTAGCCGCCCATCAGCGGGTGCAGCGCCACCTCTTCGAGCAACGCCCGATGGCTGCCGAAGGCGTGCACGGCCAGCGAATCGTAGTAGTCGCTGATCGCCAGGTGCGAATAACCGACGCTGTCGCTGGTGTCCGAAATCACGAAGAACTGGCTCAGCGCAAAGGCAACGCGCTGTCGCAGCTGGTCGTTTCCGGTCACCGCGATCTCGGTCCACGCATCGTGCCGGGCCAGGCTGCAGGCGTAGGAGAACTCACAGGCGACGTCGTTCTGGTTGGCGAAATGCGGGCCGAGCTCGCCCATGATCGACTGGTGCACCTGCAGGTGCAGGGTGGTCGGCCGCGCGATCTGGTCGTCAATCCACGGGCCGTAGCCCAGCGAGGCCACGCGCGCGATCTCGGCAGCGGTGGCGCCGTAGGTCGCCTGCTGCAGGAAGCGCGACGCTTCGGCCTGGTTGGCCGGTATCGCCAGGCTGGTGACGAAGCCGCCACCGGTGGCGCCCCCCAGGCTCCAGTTCTGGTTGCGGCCGGAAGTGGGCGACTGGCAATCCCACAGCCGCACCAGGGCGCCATTGTTGGACGAACTGCCGGCGATCTCCACGCAGCGCCCGGACGTGAGGTGGCGAAGGCGGTAACTGGTGGCGGTACCCAGCCCCTCCAGCCGGAAGCGCTGGTCGGCGCCGGTGGTGCATGCCACCTGCACCAC
This sequence comes from Burkholderiales bacterium, assembly GCA_011391155.1. GTDB lineage: Bacteria > Pseudomonadota > Gammaproteobacteria > Burkholderiales > Burkholderiaceae_C > JAABQG01. The sequence goes on along the minus strand of JAABRA010000224.1, from coordinate 613 downwards.
GGCAGTGCCGTTGCTGGTGCCGGCGCCACGGGCCGCCAGGCACAGGTCGGCCGCGGTGCGGATGCTGGCGGTCTGGGGCAGGCCGGCGACCGGCAGGAACCGCAGGGTCTGCGCGACCGCGCCGCTGCAGTTGTTCTGGGTGAGCTGGACGTCCGCCGAGGTCGACGCGCCCGGAACCTCCATGCACTTCCCGCTGTGCGAGGCGATCGCGGTGCTGTTGAACGTCGTGAGGTTGGGCAGGGTCTGCGCCGCCAGCGGCGCGCACGCCAGCAAGAGCAGTGCGGCCGGCAGCAGGCGGGGTGGGTGGCTGCGCATCGGGCGACTCCGGGGGGGCGGTGGGTCGATGCCCGCGTCGAGCGCGGGCATTCAGGACACGTTTACACCAAGCCCGTCACGGTTTCGCCGTGAAGGAGAAAAAAATGTGAACCAGTTCACATTTCGCCGCAGGCGGGCGCGGCGGTCTCAGCGGGGCAGCCGGCCCCGGGCGTCCGCGGCCGCGGCATAGGCATCGAACCGGTCCACCGCGTCGGCCACCGTCACCAGGTCCATCACGCCGGGGAATTCGACCCGGCGACCCCAGCGCACGTCGCCGGGCGGGATCTTCAGGAACTGC
>JAABRA010000223.1 GCA_011391155.1 Burkholderiales bacterium | reverse complement strand
AAGCTGCGCGCGCTGGCCGTGACCTCGGGCAAGCGCTCGCCCATCCTGCCGGACGTGCCCACGCTGGTCGAGGCCGGCGTGCCGGGCGCCGAGGTCTACGAGTGGAACGTGGTGCTGGCCCCTGCCGGCACGCCCGAGGCCGTGATCACCAAATTGTCCGCCGCACTCCAGAAGGCGCTGGACGCGCCCGAGGTCAAGGCCCGCATCGCCACACTCGGCGGCGAGATCCAGAAGGGCAACCCCGAGGCTGCGCAAGCCTTTGTCAACCAGCAGATCGCGCTGTGGGCCCGGGTGGTCAAGGCGCGCGGCATCACGCTCGAATGAAACTGTGGCTCCTCTTTTCACCAACCCCTTCACCGTTCAACCCAGGATCGACATGACCGACTCCTTCTCCTCTCTCACCCGCCGCCAGTGGCTGGCCAGCGCCAGCGCTGCCGCCCTCGCGACCACGCCGCTGCTGGCCCGTGCCCAGGCTGACTGGCCCACCAAGCCGCTGCGCCTGGTGGTGCCGTTTGCGCCGGGCGGCAGCTCGGAAATCGTGGCGCGCGCCGTCGCCGGCGAAATGGCCAAGACCATGGGCCAGAACGTGTTCGTGGACAACAAGCCCGGCGCGGCCGGCAACATCGCGATGCAGGAAGTGGCCAACTCCACCGACGGCCACACGCTGATCCTGGGCCACATCGGCACGCTCGCGGTGAACCCCTTCATCTTCGCCAAGGTGCCGTACGAGATGAAGGACTTCATCCCCGTCACCCTGGTCTCCAAAGTGCCCAGCCTGTACGTCGTGCACCCCGATCTGCCGGTAAAGAACCTCACCGAATTCATCGCCTATGCGAAGTCCAGGCCCGGGCAACTCAACTACGGCTCCGCGGGCAACGGCAGCGCCGGCCATCTGGCCTTCGAATATCTGAAGATGGCCACCGGCATCTTCGTGGTGCATGTGCCGTACCGCGGCACCGGCCCGATGCTGACCGACCTGCTGTCCGCGCGCCTGCAGGCCGCAGCCGTCGGCGCACCCGCGCTGATGCAGTTCATCAAGGCCGGCAAGCTGCGCTGCATCGCCACCGGTTCGGCGCAGCGCCTGCCACAGTTACCCGATGTGCCCACCGTGGCCGAGCAGGGTTTCAAGGGCTTCGAGATGACCCAGTGGTACGGCCTGCTGGTGCCGGCCAGGTGGCCCAAAGCGCATGTCGCGAAGATCGAGGCCGAGGCCATCAAGGCCACGCGCAGCGCCCTGGTGCGGGACAAGCTGGCCCAGGAAACGGCACTCGCCGTGGGCAACACGAGCGCCGAGTTCGCCGCCTTCATCCAGGCCGAACAGGCGCGCTGGAAGCCGGTGATCGAGCGCGCGCAGATCAAGCCCGAGGGCGCTTAGGGCAGCGCATCCCGCGAACCCGGCCGCGCAAGCCGGCTGGGCGGTTTCGGCACAATAGGCGATCGCTCAATCGTCCAGGCACTGAACATGCTCGTTTTCCTGCCTCCCGTCGCGCGTGGCGTCATCGCGTTTGCGCTGCTGCTGATCAACACCCTGTTCTGGTGTTCGCTGCTTTTCACCTTGGCGCTGGTCCGGCTGGTCCTGCCCTTCAAGGCGGTGCGCGTGCGCATCGACCCGCTGCTCAACGCCATCGCCACGGCCTGGGTGGCCTGCAACAGCGGCTGGATGCGGCTGACGCAGCGCACCGTTTGGGACGTGCAAGGCATCGACGAGCTGCCCTACCGCGGCTGGTACCTGGTGAACTGCAACCATCAGGGCGCGGTCGACATCTTTGCGCTGCAGCACGTGATGAACCGGCGCATCCCGATGCTCAAGTTCTTCATCAAGCAGCAGCTGTTCTACGTGCCGGTAATCGGGCTGGCCTGGTGGGCGCTCGACTTCCCGTTCATGAAGCGCCATTCCAAGGCCGCGCTGCGCAAGAACCCGGCCCTGCGCGAGCAGGACCGCGAGACCACACGGCGCGCCTGCGAAAAATTCGCCCTGGTGCCGACCAGCGTGATGAACTTCGCCGAAGGCACGCGCTTCACGCCGGCCAAGCACGCGGCCCAGGGCTCGCCCTACCGCCACCTGCTCAAACCCAAGGCCGGCGCGCTGGCGCTGGCGCTGCACGCCATGGGGCATCAGTTCCATTCCCTGGTCGACGTGACCCTGGTCTACCCAGACGGCGTGCCGACGTTCTGGCAGTTCCTGTGCGGCCGGGCCACGCGGGTGATCGTGCGGGCGCGCCAGCTGCCCATTCCCGCCGATTTCTGCGTCGGCGACTATGAGGGCGACGCCGAATTCCGCGCCACCCTGCACCGTTGGCTGGCGGATCTCTGGGAATACAAGGACCGGCAGATTGAGGGGCTCCTTCGAGGCTGACCGGCGTCATGCCCCATCGTCTTGTGCGGGTTGTCTTTGTGCTTGCCGCCCCATGCGCCTAAGATGCCGCCAGAATGGGGTATCAATGCCGGGACAAACCATGAAAGGGATGCCATGTACAAACGAATCCTGCTTGCCTATGACGGCTCCGAACCGGGACAACAGGCGCTGCTGGACTGCCAGGAAATCGCGCAATGGAGCCAGGCGGAACTCACGCTGATCGCGGTGATGCCGCTGCCCCTGTCCGTCATCGGACCGGAGGGGGGCGTCTACGACGAGGCCACGCAGAACGAAGAAAAAGCCCGCCACCAGGAGATCCTGGACATCGGCTTGCGCCGGCTGGCCGACAAGGGGCTGGCCGCCCACG
>JAABRA010000222.1 GCA_011391155.1 Burkholderiales bacterium | reverse complement strand
ATTTACGCGCCGATGCCACTCTGTCCTGCGCCCTACCTTTGAAGCGTATCTAGCCGTTTGCCCGGCGCGATGCGCAGGTCGATGGAGCATCGACAGTTCGCGCTGGGCCACGGTCACTCTGTTGGCCCGGCGCTTGACTGGTGCCAGGTTGCTCGGATTCTCCCGGTGCCGGCCCACGGCAAATAGTGGACCATCCCCATGACGGCAAGGCGTGCGATCCTATCGTCGGTGGCCTGCTAACGACCCATGGCACTGAGTCTGAAAGGCCCATCAGACCAACTTTGGCGACGAGCCCGATGGCTTCACGGCCTGTCGCTGGAAATGGCGCGGTGACGCGGGAAGACGCCGCCTTTCGCCCGCATTCTTTGTCCGCCCATGGCGCTGCCGCTTGTCCCGCGCCCCGCAGCGCTCACTGCCACAGTACCGGCGCCGTCGTCAGCGTCTTCAGGAAGGCCGGCAGATGCGCGGTGGATTCGGCCAAAGGAGCGCCCAGCTTCCGTTCGCGCTCTCTGCACAGGTCTTGCGCCAGCGCATTTCCGTTCAACAGCAGCGTCATGCCGCGCAGACCAAGACCCTGCGGCACGGACGGCCAGCGCCTTGGGCTTGCCGTTCTTGATGGTGGGTGCGGCGGTGGCGGGGGGCGAAGTTGAAGTCGATCTGGCCCGACAGCAGCGCCGGCTGCGCCGGGTTGCCGCCGCTACCGTGGTTCAGCCGGTCGGGGGGGGCGGCTTTGGCGTGGGCGATGAGGTCTGCGAGGGTGCTGATCGTGGGGCGCGTGGCGGCGTCGGCGTTCATCACCAGCACGTTGGGCACGCGCAGCATCCGGGTGATCGGAGGGAAGTCGGTCGCTGCGTTGTCGTGCCGGTTCCAGACGCCTGATACATGAAGCGCGGGCGCAGGTTGCAAGCAATGCGAAGGTGGCCATGGTGCGATTTCGCGCACACGGATCACATTTCAAGTGCTCAGCAACAGGATCACCGTGAGCATCATGCCAGCGGCGCTGGCGAGCGCGAAGGGATACAGCAGGACTGCAAAGAATCCCAGCCGCTGGCCGTGCAAGCCCGTCAGTAATCCTGCCCCGTAACCGAGTGCCATACCCCCACAGCCGTAAATAATTCGGACGAGTGCTGGTTCGCGTAGCCCGGCGATCGCTCCAGCCGCGAGGCCCAGCGCGAGGCACATAAAGAACAGTGGAAACAGGAAGTTCTCATAGGTCGGTACTGTTCCTCGCGCTTCACGGACGCTGATCACAAGGGTGTACACCACGCACGCAGCTGCGAGGAAAAGCATCAACCAGCCAGCGATGCCGGGATGCAGTGAGACGCCGGCACTGGCGGCAGCGATAGCGATAAACAGCACCTGTACGCCCTTCAGGAAGCCTGCTGCAACGAAGCTTGTCTTTGGTGCCGCGGCATTGCCGCCGAAGCGGCCTTTGAGAAGGGCCGGGAAAAACCGCAGATGAAAGCGTGCCGACAGCATCGAAGGAGGGGGGGCGTCCAGATTGTCCAAGGCGGGTCGCGGCAACTTACTTGCGCGTCGTGCAGATTCGGATCGAAATACCAACCGCATGAGGGAAGGTATGACAGGGGCGCCAAGCATGGTCGGAAAACGGCGGATTGGCGACGACAGGGTCGTAGGTGCGCAATGTCGCGCCGTCCTTGCATTTCAAGGATTCCGAAAGAACGGCGATGGTCTCGCGCATCCTCGGCGCAAAAACAGCAATGGGGGTCGAGGAGGCGATCTCAGATAAGGGTGGTCTGGACGAGGCGGGTACCGAAATATAGCCCCCCGACCTGAAAGACTTGTATGCCATTCCGGGGTCAGTCCTGGTGCGGGTTTGACGAGGCCATTGCCGCATGGCAGGCACGCAGCGCCGCCTCAAGTTGCGGATCCTGCACGATGCGGCCCCAGCGCGTGCAAAATCGTCCGTCGGGCAGTGGATAGTAGCGGCGCCCAGCATGCACAAAGGGTTTAGGGCGACGCTTGAGCTGGACATAGACGCCGTAACACATGGCCACCAGAGCCGCCGCCCGTAACCAGTCGTACCCATCCATCTCACTTATTCCACGAGCTATTGTTGTATTGCTTGGTATTGCACTCGGACGCTAACGCCGAAGCGCGAGGTCTGCTGAACGCCTGGCTGACCGCTTGCGTTACCCAGGGATCACTGCAACTTCCCGCAACGGCGGCATTCATGGACAGCAGACCCAAGTCCAGCAAAAGACCCGCGCTCGAACGATATTTCACAGCGTTCATGATGACCTCCAAAATTCACAGTTCACAGCGCTAATGCATGAAAGGGACGTCCCCATTCCAGGCGAGCCGCGAGCGGTTGGGCTTGCGGCTTTCCGCAACTGAGTGCCACGATGGAGCGGTCAAACTTTTCATCAACTCAACCGAGAAGGGACATCATGGTCATACTAACCGTTGGAATCAATCCGGCAAAGCAGGGGAAATCGGCGGCAGATTCTCATGGCGTTACCTTAAGGCTTAAGGAAACGCGCCGGCCAAAATGCCCCGTTCGCCCTGAGCCAGTCGAAGGGCTCTGATGGGCTTCGACATGCTCAACCCGAATGGATGTCGCTTAAGGTGGCGCCATGAGAATCTGACCTCGATTACCGCAAGGCGCCCGGCATCGACCGGTTGCGTGAACTGGCACAGCGCATCCGGCTCTGATGGGCCGGCAGGGCCCTCCAGCCCTGGAATTCACGTAAAATGGCCTATT
>JAABRA010000221.1 GCA_011391155.1 Burkholderiales bacterium | reverse complement strand
TACCAATGCCGTCAGGGCACGCACTACAAATTGCATTTCAATGCTCCATTTTTTGAAGCCCAGAATATAGTCGGCCTGGCTCCGCTCGCGCCGCGCCATCGATATATCCCGCCGCTTCAGGGGCAATCACAGGGCTTGCCGTGAACCTTCGGCGCGGACCCGCAGCGCCGAACGGTCGCTGCACCCGGATCGGGTCAGGGCAGGATGCAGGCCCAGCCTTGAGACTGGCGTTTCATCAACTGCACCACGCCGGCCATCACGTAGCTGATCGAGGGGGCCATGTCAGCTTCGGTCAGATTCAGGGCGATCATGGTGTTTTCGCACGCAACCATCTCCACGCCCGCCTTGACGGCCTGCGCCTCCCGGCCGCTCACGGGGGAGTCGGCCTTGAGCATGCCGATGCCGATGCCGGGGCCGTAGGCGACGATTTCAACCTGGACCTTGTCGGCGCCCAGTTCCTGCTGCACGTTCCGGGCGATGTTCAGGGTCATGTTCCATCTGGCAGCGTCGCCGTCGCTGACCTGAAAGACGACTTTGGCCGGTGCTTGTGCGGCGGGCTGTGCCGCAACGCCCGAAGCCAGGCCCACGCCGAGCGCCAGGAGCAGGCTTTTCAATATCGCAGTGCTCGCCATGATGTCGTGTCTCCTTGGGACGGCGGCGGTTTGCCCGGGAATGGCCATTCGCGGCACAAAAAGGAGCCGCCGAGCCGTGCCTTATTGATTCGCCTCATCGTAGAAGCGCACAGTGCCGGGCGTCATGGGGTGGTCCTGCGCTGCGGGCCATTGGGGTGGGCGATGTTGATGCAGTCAACCCGGCAAACCGCCTGAAAACGCTTCACTATTCATAGCTTATCATGACCAATTCACGCTGGGAAAGCGGCAAAAAAGCATAAAAACCCAGGCTACGACAGTTTTCCGGGCCAGATGGCGTTCCAGAACACCAACACCCACCCCCGGTTCACTGCCGGGTGCGCCACTGCGTCGGGCTGAAACCAGCCCAGTTCCGGAAGGCCCGGGAGAACACATTCGGGTCGTCATACCACAGGGCGGCGGCGATTTCCGAAACGGGAAGCGTGGTGTTGGCCAGAAGCTGCTGCGCCAGCTCGAAACGGCTCTGATTGATCAATTGCTGCAGGCTCTTGCCTTCGGCCTCCAGGCGCCGGCGCAGCGTGCGCTCGTGAACCCCGAAAAGGCGGGCGATTGCCGGGCCGGACGCCATGCCGCTCAGCAGCATTTGCGGCAGCACCCGCTCCACCTGGTCGGCAAAACTCAAAGCACCATGGGCCTGCACACCCCTGATCGCCCGGGTCAGATAGGCATGTAGCGTGGCGTCAGCGCCTTCGACAGGCCGCTTCATCCAGGACGCATCAAACGAAATGCCCGTGACGTCCGCCTCGAAGACGAGGTTCGAACCGAACACCCGACGCCAGGCGACGACGTTTTCCGGCTGGCTGTGTGCAAACTGCACGCGCAGCGGCTTCCAGGCCGGCCCGCACAACTCCACCAGGATGCGCTGGGCAATCGCCATGACGGCGTCCAGGACCACATTCACCCCCCGCGTGCCGTGGCGGTAGATCGTATAGCCGAGGATGACGCTGGAGGCGTCGGGCGCCAGCAGCAGGGGCGCTCCTCCGGCGTCGAGCAGGTGAAGGTGCAGTAGCAAGCTGCGCAAGGCATCACCCACTGTCGCGGAGTTCTTCATCAGATAGCCGAGCGGCCCAAAGCTTTTCAGCTCGAAGCGTTCGCCGACCAGCAGCCCGAAGTGGGGGCAGTTCGTGAGCGCGGCGCAGGTCTGCAACAGATTGCCCAAGGCATCCAGAGAGACCCGGTTGTCAGGATCGTCGAACAATCGCGGATCGAATCCGACCAGCGCAAACGCCCTTTGCGGGCTGATCCCAAAGCCGGACAGCACGTCCGGGATTGCAAGGACCGGACCGATGCGCACGTCGCCGGGCCCGCTCACGTTGATTGCAGTGGGTGACGGCCGTTTCGGCTCCACAACGTTCTTCAAGGGTTTTTCTCCTGCGATGAAGTGTTTATACGACCGTTCAAGGCCGTTTGTTCGGCCCCGCGAAGATTGCCGGACCCGGCACGCCACCGTGCTCACAGAGGTACCTGCGCTCACCTGCATCCCATTTTGGCAGCTATTTCGTCCGAAATTGCAAGATGAAATTGGCGCGCCGTCGGTATAGTTCGGGATTTTCACAACCCTTGGATGAATCCATGCTCAGGATCAAAAGCTTGGCCAGCGCGGCCTTGATCATGTTTGGCGCCCTGTCGGCATCAGGCCCGGCGACAGCCCAGCAGGTCAACGGCACGATGGGCTCGCCCAGCGCCACCACGACCGTCAGCAACAAGCAGCTGCCCGCGCCGGATCCGAAATTCGGCGGCGTCATCCAGCAAGGCGCGCTGCAGTCCAAGCCCTGGTGGGCCCCGCGCGTGGTGCCGCCCAAGGGCGCGCCCAACGTGTTGCTGATCATCACCGACGACGCCGGTTTCGGCGTGCCCAGCACCTTTGGCGGCGTGATCCCGACGCCGACCATGGACCGCATCGCCAGCGAAGGCCTGCGCTACAACCGCATGTTCTCCACCGCGCTGTGCTCACCCACGCGCGCCGCGCTGATCACCGGGCGCAACCACCACTCGGCCGGCTTCGGCGTGATCTCCGAGCAATCCACCGGCTTCCCCGGCTACAACAGCATCATCGGCCGTGACAAAGCCACCATCGGCC
>JAABRA010000231.1 GCA_011391155.1 Burkholderiales bacterium | reverse complement strand
TGCGCTGGAACTGCCGCACGCTCTCGGGTACCCAGGCCACACCCAGCCCGGCCGACACCAGGTTCACGATGGTCTGCATCTGGATCGCCTCCTGCGCCACCTGCGGCGACTGGCCGGCCGCGTGGTACAGGCCGAAGATCGCGTCATAGATCGAAGGCACGATGCGCCTGGGAAAGATCACCAGTGGCTCGGCCAGCACGTCGCCCAGGCGCAGGGACGCCTGCGCGGCCAGCGGATGCTGTTCGGGCAGGGCCAGCACCAGCGGCTCGGGCGCGATCAGCAGGCGCTCCAGCCCCGGCGGCGCAAAACCGGGCGAGTGCAGCATAAAGCCGGCGTCGATCTCGCTGCGCGCCAGCGCCTGCACCTGCACATCACCGGTGGCTTCGATCAACTCCAGTCGCACGCCGGGATAGCGCTGGCGGAAGGCGCGCACCCACTGCGGCAACAACGCAAAACCCACGGTGGATACAAACGCCAGCCGCAGCGCCCCCACCTCGCCCGCCGCCGCCGCACGCGCATGGGCCGGCAGCGCTTGGGCGCGTGCCAGCAGGTCGTGCACCGGCGCCAGCAGTGCGATGCCGGCGGGCGTGAGCATCACGCTGCGCTTGGTGCGGTCAAACAGGCGCACCCCAAGCGTCGCCTCCAGACCGGCAATTGCCTGCGTCAGCGGCGGCTGGGTCATGTGCAGGCGCTGGGCGGCGCGGCCAAAGTGCAGTTCCTCGGCCACGGCCAGGAACTGGCGCCAGGGTCGCAATTCGATACGGGCTTCATCGGGAGATTTAGTCATATGCCGAACATATTAATAGACGCTTAAAAATAGATTGGAAAGATAGTTTTGGCCAGCGCATACTCTGCGCTGAAATTTTCAAACCCGAACACCCGGAGACTCCCCATGGCCGACAGCAAAGTCATTCCCATCACGCCGATGAACCCGCGCAGCCAGAACATCACGCAGGGCAAATCGCGCGCGCCTAACCGGTCGATGTACTACGCCATGGGCTACGAGGAAGGCGATTTCGTCAAGCCGATGGTTGGCGTGGCCAACGGCCACAGCACCATCACGCCCTGCAACTCCGGCCTGCAAAGGCTGGCGGACGCCGCGATTGCCGGCATCGAGGAAGCCGGCGGCAACGCCCAGGTGTTCGGAACGCCCACGATCTCCGACGGCATGGCCATGGGCACGGAAGGCATGAAGTACTCACTGGTCAGCCGCGAGGTGATCTCGGACTGCGTCGAGACCTGCGTGCAGGGCCAGTGGATGGACGGCGTGGTCGTCATCGGAGGCTGCGACAAGAACATGCCCGGCGGCCTGATGGGCATGCTGCGCGCCAACGTGCCCGCCATCTATGTGTACGGCGGCACCATCCTGCCCGGCCACTACCAGGGCCAGGACCTGAACATCGTCAGCGTGTTCGAGGCCGTGGGCCAGAACGCCGCTGGCAACCTGAGCGACTTCGACCTGCATGAGATCGAGCAGCGCGCCGTGCCCGGCACGGGCAGCTGCGGCGGCATGTACACCGCCAACACCATGTCCTCCGCGTTCGAGGCGCTGGGTGTGTCGCTGGTTTACTCGTCCACCATGGCCAACCCGCACGACGAGAAGATGAACTCGGCCAAGGAGTCGGCGAAGGTGCTGATCGAGGCCATCCGCAAGGACATCAAGCCGCGCGACATCGTGACGCGCAAATCCATCGAAAATGCCGTGGCGGTGATCATGGCCACCGGCGGCTCGACCAACGCCGTGCTGCACTTCCTGGCGATTGCCCACGCCGCTGAGGTGGAGTGGACGATCGACGACTTCGAGCGCGTGCGCCAGAAAACCCCGGTGCTCTGCGACCTGAAGCCCAGCGGCAAGTACCTGGCCGTGGACCTGCACCGTGCCGGAGGCATCCCCCAGGTCATGAAGATCCTGCTGAAAGCCGGCCTGCTGCACGGTGACTGCATCACCATCACCGGCCAGACCATTGCCGAAGTGCTGAAAGACATTCCCGATGCACCGCGCGCCGATCAGGACGTGATCCGCCCGATTGACAACCCGATGTACGCCCAGGGCCACCTGGCCATCCTGAAAGGTAACCTGTCGCCTGAAGGTTGCGTGGCCAAGATCACCGGCCTGAAGAACCCGGTGATGACCGGCCCGGCCCGCGTGTTCGACGACGAGCAGTCGGCGCTCAAAGCCATCCTGGACAACAAGATCGTGCCCGGCGACGTGATGGTGCTGCGTTATCTGGGCCCCAAGGGCGGCCCGGGCATGCCCGAGATGCTGGCCCCCACCGGTGCGCTGGTCGGCCAGGGACTGGGCGAGAGCGTGGGCCTGATCACCGACGGCCGTTTCTCGGGCGGCACCTGGGGCATGGTGGTCGGCCATGTGGCGCCCGAGGCGGCGGCCGGTGGCACGATCGCGTTTGTGCAGGAAGGCGACAGCATCACCATCGACGCGCACCAGCTCAAGCTGGAGCTGAATGTGCCACAAGCCGAGATCGAGAAACGCCGCGCCGCCTGGACGGCCCCGGCGCCGCGTTACACCCGCGGCGTGCAGGCGAAATTTGCCTTCAACGCCGCCAGCGCCAGCAAGGGCGCGGTGCTGGACAACTACTAAAACAGTAGCAAACAATGACCCATTGACGCTGGGTTATGGCATATTTTGATCAGAATCCGGCTCAACCGCGCTTTTTGGGTGGCAGGCCCATCGACACCCGCTGTTTGTCGATCCGGTCCTGCTTGCGCTTGTCCATCTTGTCCATTTCCCGCTTTTTCGAGTAGCCGCTCCAGTCGGCGTAGGCCCACCAGGCGGCGGCCAACCCGAAAGGCGCCAGCACCCACATCCAGCTCCAGGCCGCCACCGGGTCAATTTCCAGGTATTTCATCAGCAGCAGGACCAGTCCGATTCCAAGAAAGTACATCTCAGCCTCCATATCAGGGTTTACCGGTGTTGGCATTGGTCAACCGGTTTCTCTACACTCGCGTTAATTGACTGTAACTCACTCTTCAAGGAAAACCGATGAAACAAGTGCTGCTGGCGATGACCGTTGCCCTGACCGTGACTGCCCCCGCCTTCGCCGATCAGGCACTGGCGACCTCCAAGAACTGCATGGCCTGCCATGCCGTTGACAAAAAGCTGGTCGGCCCCTCCTACAAGGATGTCGCCGCGAAGTACGCCGCCGACAAGACCGCCGTGGACAAGCTGGCCGTCAAGATCATGAAGGGCGGCTCGGGCGTGTGGGGTCCGGTGCCGATGCCGGCAAACGCGCAGGTCAACGAAGCCGATGCCAAGAAGCTTGCAGCCTGGGTCATGACTGTCAAGTAAACCGCGTTGTCCTGACGCAAAAAAGCCCGCTGACCAGCGGGCTTTTTTGTGGGCCGGAGGATTCGCCCCAATGGCAACACCCCGGCTGTTGCGGAGCCCGGCCTCCCCGGCTCCGGGCTCACCCGCACGATCAGTAGGTCAGTAGGCCTGGCCGAGCTGGTCCAGGATGGCCGGGTTTTCCAGCGTGCTGGTGTCCTGGGTGATGGCTTCGTTCTTGGCAATCGAGCGCAGCAGGCGGCGCATGATCTTGCCGGAACGCGTCTTGGGCAGGTTCTCGCCGAAACGGATGTCCTTGGGCTTGGCGATCGGGCCGATTTCCTTGCCGACGTGGTCGCGCAACTGCTTGGCGATGGCCTTGGCCTCGTCGCCCACCGGCAGCGGGCGCTTGAGCACCACGAAGGCGCAGACGGCCTCGCCTGTGGTGTCATCCGGGCGGCCGACCACGGCGGCTTCAGCCACCAGTTCGGTGCAGCTCACCAGCGCGGATTCGATTTCCATCGTGCCCATGCGGTGGCCCGAGACGTTCAGCACGTCGTCGATGCGGCCGGTGATGGTGAAGTAGCCGGTCTTGGCGTCGCGGATGGCGCCGTCGCCCGCCAGGTAGTACTTGCCCTGGAAGTCAGCGGGGTAGTAGCTCTTGACGAAACGCTCGGGGTCGCCCCAGATGTTGCGGATCATCGACGGCCAGGGCTTCTTGACGACCAGAATGCCGCCCTGCCCGTTGGGCACGTCCTTGCCGGTCTCGTCCACGATGGCCGCCTGGATGCCGGGGAACGGCAGCGTGCAGGAACCGGGCACCATGGGGGTCGCGCCCGGCAGCGGCGTGATCATGTGGCCGCCGGTCTCGGTCTGCCAGAAGGTGTCGGCGATCGGGCAGCGGCTGCCGCCGACATGCTTGTAGTACCACTCCCACGCGGCGGGGTTGATCGGCTCGCCCACCGAGCCCAGCAGGCGCAGGCTCGACAGGTCGTAGCTCTTCGGATGCACGGCGTCATTGGCCTCGGCGGCCTTGATCAGTGAACGGATGGCCGTGGGCGCGGTGTAGAAGATGCTGCACTTGTGGCGCTCGATCATCTTCCAGAAGCGCCCGGCATCGGGATAGGTCGGCACGCCCTCGAACACAATCTCGGTACCGCCCAGCGCCAGCGGGCCATAGGTGATGTAGGTGTGACCCGTGACCCAGCCGATGTCGGCCGTGCACCAGAACACGTCATCCGGCTTCAGGTCGAAGGTCCATTGGGTGGTCAGCGCCGCATGCAGCAGGTAGCCGCCGGTGGAGTGCTGCACGCCCTTGGGCTTACCGGTGGAGCCGGAGGTGTAGAGCAGGAACAGGGGATGCTCGGCCTCGACCCACTCGGGTTCGCAGGTCACGGGCTGGTTGGCCACCAGGTCGTGCATCCACAGGTCGCGGCCGGCGGTCATGGCAATCTCGGCACCGCTGCGCTTGACCACCAGCACGCTGCCGACGGAGCCGCAGCCGCCCAGAGCCAGCGCTTCGTCGACGATGGATTTGAGCGGCAGCTGCTTGCCGCCGCGGACCTGGTGATCCGCGGTAATCACGGCCTTGGCACCGGTGTCCTCAATGCGGTCGCGCAATGACTGGGCCGAAAAGCCGCCAAACACCACCGAATGCGTGGCGCCGATACGCGCACAGGCCTGCATTGCCGCCACGCCGTCAATCGACATGGAGATGTAGATCACGACCCGGTCGCCCTTGCCGATGCCCAGCGATTTCAGGCCATTGGCAATCTGGCAGGTCCGGGCGAGCAGTTCGCTGTAGGAGGCGCGCGTGACCTCGCCGCCGTCCGCCTCGAAGATGATGGCGGTCTTGTCACCGAGGCCGCGCTCCACGTTGCGATCCAGGCAGTTGTAGGACGCGTTCAACGTGCCATCTTCAAACCATTTGAAGAACGGTGCGCTGCTCTCATTCAGGACCTTGGTGAAGGGCGTCTTCCAGCTCAGCAGTTCGCGCGCCAGGCGGCCCCAGTACCCTTCGTAGTCGGCATCGGCCTCCTTGCACAGCGCCTCGTAGGCGGGCATGCCCGAGATGGTCGCGTTCTTGACAAACGCATCGCTCGGCAGATAGACGTGGGTTTCGGTCGGGGCGGAATCACCAGTGGCGGTAGAACTCATGGGTTTGTCTCCTGGGAATGTGACGAATGACGGCGGAAATCAAAAAGTAATGTCCGGTTTTGCTCTTACAAGGCACTGACTGTCTCCAAGATTACAAATATAACGGCCCGCCAGCATGACATCCAGCCCCCCTACAATCCGGCAACCTCACAACGCCCCCGCCAACGCATCATGACCGAACCAACACCCAGCAAGACTCCGCCGATGCGCCCCGTTCCCAGGATGATTTTCGGCAGCCGGTGGCTGCAACTGCCGCTGTACCTCGGACTGATCCTCGCCCAGGGCGTGTACGTCTTTCATTTCTGGGTCGAACTGGTGCACCTGCTGGAGGCTGTCTTTGGCAGCCAGACCGCCCTGCAGGCCCTGGTCACCAGCATCGGCTACAAGTCCGACGTCCAGATCACGGCCTTGAACGAAACCATCATCATGCTGGTGGTGCTCGCCCTGATCGACGTGGTAATGATCTCCAACCTGCTGATCATGGTCATCGTGGGCGGCTACGAGACCTTCGTCAGCCGCATGGACCTGGATGGCCATCCGGATCAGCCGGAATGGCTGAGCCACGTCAACGCTTCGGTGCTCAAGGTCAAGCTGGCCACCGCCATCATCGGCATCAGTTCGATCCACCTGCTCAAGACCTTCATCAATGCGGCCAACTACGACGTCAAGGTGCTGATGTGGCAAACCATCATCCACGTGGTGTTCCTGCTAAGCGCCCTGGCCATTGCCCTGACCGACCGGCTGATGGCGCACGGCAACAAGGATCACTGAACCCCGGACGGCGCCAGACCGTCAACACCAGCGCCCCAGGCCGCCCGGACGGGATCAAGCCGACGGGCCTGGGTGCGGGAACGCGAGTTGCTGCGGCGGTGCCCGGCATCCGACATTGAAACCCTGGCGTCAGCCCGGTTGAGTAAACTTGCCTGCCGAAGCATCCCGCGACACGCGCTCCGTCGCGCGCAGGACAGCCCGCACTCCAACCCAGCCAACAAGGCACCCGACCATGACCTCCATTCGCCAAGCCGACCTGACCGAATCCGTTGCCGCCGCGCTGCAGTACATCAGCTACTACCACCCGGCCGACTACATTGCCCATCTGGCGCGCGCCTATGAGCGCGAGCAAAGCCCGGCCGCCAAGGACGCCATCGCCCAGATCCTGACCAACAGCAAGATGAGCGCCACCGGCCATCGCCCGATCTGCCAGGACACCGGCATCGTCAACGTGTTCCTGAAAGTCGGCATGGATGTGCGCTGGGAGGGCTTTACCGGCTCGCTGGATGATGCAATCAACGAAGGCGTGCGCCGCGGCTACAACGACCCTGACAACACGCTGCGCGCGTCAGTCGTGGCCGACCCGCAGTTCGAGCGCAAGAACACCAAGGACAACACGCCCGCCGTGATCTTCACCGAAATCGTCCCCGGCAACACCGTGGAAGTCACCGTGGCGGCCAAGGGCGGCGGCTCCGAGAACAAGAGCAAGCTGGCCATGCTCAACCCGGGTGACAGCGTGGTGGACTGGGTGCTGAAAACCGTGCCGACCATGGGCGCCGGCTGGTGCCCGCCCGGCATGCTGGGCATCGGTATCGGTGGCACGGCCGAGAAAGCCGTGCTGATGGCCAAGGAAAGCCTGATGGACCACCTCGACATGCACGAACTGCAGGCGAAGGCCGACAAGGCGCAAAGCGGCGGCGAAGAGCTCAGCAAGGTCGAGGAGCTGCGCATGGAACTGTGCGAGAAGGTCAACGCCCTGGGCATTGGCGCGCAGGGCCTGGGTGGCCTGACCACCGTGCTCGACGTCAAGATCAAGATGTACCCCACCCACGCCGCCAGCAAGCCCGTGGCCATGATTCCCAACTGCGCCGCCACGCGCCATGCCCATTTCGTGCTGGACGGCAGCGGCCCGGTGTACCTGACCCCACCTTCGCTCGACACCTGGCCTGATGTGGCCTGGACGCCCGATTACGTCAAGAGCAAAAAGGTCGATCTCGACACCCTGACGCCGACCGAAGTGGCCAGCTGGAAGCCCGGCGACACCCTGCTGCTCAATGGCAAGATGCTGACCGGGCGCGACGCCGCCCACAAGCGCATCAAGGACATGCTGGCCAGGGGCGAGAAACTGCCGGTGGACTTCACCAACCGCGTGATCTATTACGTGGGCCCGGTGGACCCGGTGCGCGACGAGGCCGTCGGCCCCGCCGGCCCCACCACCTCGACCCGCATGGACGGTTTCACCGAAATGATGCTGGCCGAGACCGGCCTGATCGCGATGATCGGCAAGGCCGAGCGCGGCCCGGTCGCCATCGAGGCGATCAAGAAACACCAGTCGGCCTACCTGATGGCCGTCGGTGGCGCCGCCTACCTGGTCTCCAAGGCCATCAAGACTGCGAAGGTGGTGGGATTTGCCGACCTGGGCATGGAAGCCATCTACGAATTCGATGTGGTGGACATGCCCGTGACCGTGGCAGTGGATGCCGGCGGCACCAGCGCCCACATCACCGGCCCGGCGGAATGGCAGAAGAAGATCGCCACCGGCACCTTCAAGGGCATCACCGTCGCCGGCGCTTGAGCCCATCGGTGTGCCGTGATGTCCGCGCCGCACAGCCCATCGGCGTGTTCGACAGCGGCGTCGGGGGCCTGAGCATCCTGCGCGCGTTGCGCGACGCATTGCCGCACGAGAACTTCGTCTATCTCGCCGACAGCGGCCATGCGCCCTACGGCGAGCGCGACGACACGCACGTCATCGCACGCTCGCGCACCATCACGGCGTTCTTGAGCGCTGAATACGGCATCAAGGCCCTGGTCATCGCCTGCAACACCGCGACCGCCGCAGCGGTGCACCTGCTGCGCGCCGAACACCCCGAGCTGCCCGTCATCGGCGTGGAACCTGCCCTCAAGCCCGCCGTGGGACTGAGCCGCACCGGGCGCATCGGCGTCATGGCCACACGCGGTACGCTGGGCAGCGCCAAGTTCGCCGCCCTGCTGGCATCGCTGGCGGGCTTGGCGGAGTTCATCCTGCAGCCCTGCGATGGCTTGGCGGACGCGATCGAGCGTCAGGAAACATCAAAAATAGTAGCGTTATGTGACCAATATACGCTGGGAATAGGTCAATTTGGCTTGAATCCAGGGCAGATCGACACACTGGTGCTGGGCTGCACCCATTACGCCTTTGCCGTCGAGCCGCTGCGCGCCCTGCTGGGTCCGGATATTCATTGCATTGACACCGGAGAACCGGTTGCCCGTCACACGCACCAGTTGCTGTTGGCGCGTCAAACCCCGCTCCAAGCCGCGGATGCGCTGGCCGTCGGTGGTATCCCTGTTGGGCAGCTGACCTTGATCAGCACCGGCCCGCCGGACAGCCTGCAGGCAGCGGCACAGCGCTGGCTCGGCGTGGACGCCCGGGTGCATGCCCTACGCTGAAATTCAAGGAAAATGCCACAAACCCAGCGTCAACAGGTCATTGTGAGCTATCTATTCAGCAGCATCCCCTGAACCTTCGCCGGCCCACAGCCGTTCGCCCGAGCGATCAAGGTGGGTCAGGTACAAGCGGACATCAAATTCCAGCTGGTGGTAATCCGGCTCCATATGGCCGCACAGTTTGTAGAACGCCTTGTCGTGCTGGCGCTCCTTGAGGTGAGCGAGCTCGTGCACGGCGATCATCCTCAGGAATTCGGGCGGTGCGTCCCTGAACATCGAAGCGATACGGATCTCATGGCTGGCCTTAAGCCGGTTGCCCTGCACCCGTGAATGTGCGGTATGCAGGCCCAGGGCATGCTGGATCACGTGGATCTTGCTGTCAAACAGCACCTTGTCAACGGACTGCGCATTGCGCAGGTACTCGCCTTTAAGTGCACTGACGTACTGGTAGAGGGCGCGGTCGCTGCGAATCCCGTGAGCAGCGGGGTATTTGCCGCGCAGCAGGGCAGCGAGGCCATTGCCGTCCATGACCCTCCTGACTTGCGCCTGAAGGTCAGCGGGATAGGCCAGCAGATACTTGAGCGGATTCATGTAGGGCTAACCTGCGCCGCGGCACCATCCAGGACCGGCTGAGCCAGCCCGCAGGCCGTACCGCGCCCTCAATGCAGATGGCGCGGCCGGCGCCCGCCGCCACCGTGGCCGGAGCCCCCCGGCCCGCGCGGGGGTTTGCCCAGTTCCAGTGAATTGACCAGCGCATCGAAGCGCTGGGTGAAGAGCTTGTCGATTTCTCCCACCACGCCGCCGAGTTCGGCGCCATCGAAATGACGCTCCATCAGGGCCACCACGTCCTCGACCAGCAGGTCGCGCTGCGCCTGCATGATGGCGGCGGGCGTCGGCCCCACGAAGAGCATCACGAAATCATCCCGCGACTCCTCGCTGTCATCGCCCTCTTCTTCGTCGAATTCGGTGTCGTAGAAGGTGACTTCGATCGGCGCGCCGGTATCCGCCAGATCATTCAGGTTCATGCACATTTCATCGAGCGCCTGCCGGAAATCCTCATCTCCGTTGACCGTCCAGCACATCTGCAGCAGGTGCGCGGGTGCGTCGAAACGGATACCGGGCTCGTCCTCGAAGGCGCTGGCTGCGCCATCGGCCAGCGACCGGGCGCCCGCGTATTTCCACAGCGGCTTGAGGGCATCCTGCAGAGCATTGAACCCTACGTCGGCGCGCAGGCGCACATCCCCATGTACATGAATTTCAAAAGGGGCGTTATAGCGTGTCATGGTCGGCTCTTTTCTATGGTGCCCCGGACCGGAATCGAACCGGTACGTCCGGTAAGGGACGGCAGATTTTAAGTCTGCTGTGTCTACCAATTTCACCACCGAGGCAATTGTTCAATTGTCGCAGGTCGCTTTCCAAGCCGCGCAAAGCAGACAGCCCCGACAACGCGGACGTTGGCAGGGCTGTCATTGATGGAGGCGCGGGCCGGAGTCGAACCGACCTACACGGATTTGCAATCCGGTGCATAACCGCTTTGCTACCGCGCCAATATTCTTCGACCGAGTCTTTGACAAAAAAGGGAAGCCTGTGCTTCCCTGCTTGCCGGAAGAAGTTTGCATCTTCTTCTGAATTTGGAGCGGGAAACGAGATTCGAACTCGCGACCTCAACCTTGGCAAGGTTGCGCTCTACCAACTGAGCTATTCCCGCAAATTCAGCAGGCAAATTTGATACTCGAATTTGCCTGCTGCAAGCCTCAAATTATAGCGCAATTTTTTGAACCGAGGATTCCACGGCCTGAAAAATCGATCAGTGCTTGATGGATTCGCTTCCCGCCACACCGGTCTGCGTTCCTGGCGTCGCGGCGACCGCCGCCTCTTCGTCGGGCAAGGGCATCGGCTTGCGTTCCAGCGCGATGTCGAGAACCTGGTCAATCCATTTCACCGGCACGATCTCCAGGCCGTTCTTCACGTTCTCGGGAATTTCCTGCAGATCCTTCACGTTTTCCTGCGGGATCAGCACGGTCTTGATGCCACCGCGCAAGGCCGCCAGCAGCTTTTCCTTCAACCCGCCGATGGCGGTGACCTCACCACGCAGTGTGATTTCACCGGTCATCGCCACATCGCCACGCACGGGAATGCCGGTCAGGGCTGAAACGAAGGCCGTGGTCATCGCGGCGCCTGCGCTGGGCCCGTCCTTGGGCGTCGCGCCATCGGGCACGTGGATGTGGATATCGCGCTTCTCGAACACCTCGTCCTTGATGCCCAGGCGGCGTGAGCGGCTGCGCACCACCGTTCGGGCGGCCTCGACGGACTCCTTCATCACATCGCCCAGCATGCCGGTGCGCGTGATGACGCCCTTGCCCGGCATGGTCGCCGCTTCGATCGTCAGCAGATCACCGCCGACCTCGGTCCAGGCGAGCCCTACCACCTGCCCCACCTGGTTCTGGCTTTCGGCCAGGCCGTAGGAGAACTTGCGTACCCCCAGAAAGTCATTCAGGTTGTCCGCTGCAACGATCACCTGGGCCGTCATCTTCTTGAGCAGCAGGCCCTTGACGACCTTGCGGCAAATCTTGGACAGCTCACGCTCGAGCGATCGCACACCGGCTTCACGGGTGTAGTAACGAACAATGTCGCGGATCGCCTCGTCGGTGATGTTCAGTTCCTCGGCTTTCACGCCGTTGTTCTTCAACTGCTTGGGCAACAAATACCGGATGGCGATGTTGGTCTTTTCGTCCTCGGTGTAACCCGAGAGGCGAATGACCTCCATGCGGTCCAGCAGCGCCGTGGGGATGTTCATGGAGTTGGAGGTCGCCACGAACATCACGTCCGACAGATCAAAATCCACCTCGACATAATGATCTGCGAAGGTGTGGTTCTGCTCCGGGTCCAGCACCTCCAGCAACGCGCTGGAGGGATCACCGCGAAAATCGGTGCCGAGCTTGTCGATCTCGTCGAGCAAAAACAGCGGGTTGCGCGTGCCGATCTTGTTCAGGCTCTGCAGCACCTTGCCCGGCATGGCGCCAATGTAGGTGCGGCGATGGCCGCGGATTTCAGCCTCATCGCGCATGCCGCCCAGTGCCATGCGGACATATTTTCGGCCCGTCGCCTTCGCCACGGACTGACCGAGCGAAGTCTTGCCCACGCCGGGTGGCCCCACCAGGCACAGGATCGGCGCCTTGAGCTTGTCCACGCGCTGTTGCACCGCAAGATATTCGAGGATCCGGTCCTTCACCTTGTCCAGGCCGTAATGATCTTCATTGAGCACTTCCTCGGCGTGGGCCAGGTCATGCTTGATCTTGGTCTTGCGGGCCCAGGGCAGTCCGGTCAGCACATCGATGTAATTGCGCACCACCGTCGCCTCGGCCGACATGGGGGACATGAGCTTGAGTTTCTTGAGCTCGCCTTCGGCCTTCTTGCGCGCTTCGGCCGGCATCTTGGCGGCCTTGATCTTCTTCTCGATCTCTTCGATGTCAGCGCCGTCCTCGCCTTCGCCGAGTTCCTTCTGGATGGCCTTGACCTGTTCGTTGAGATAGAAGTCCCGCTGGTTCTTTTCCATCTGCCTCTTGACGCGCCCCCGGATCTTCTTGTCGACGTTCAGGATCTCGACCTCGCGTTCAAGCTGCTCAAACAGGTTTTCAAGCCGGGCCTTGACGTCCGCAAGATCCAGGACCATCTGCTTGTTGTCCAGTTTCAGGGGCAGATGCGCGGCGATGGTGTCGGCCAGGCGCCCGGGATCGTCAATGCTCGAAATGGAGGTCAGGATTTCCGGCGGAATTTTTTTGTTCAACTTGACGTATTGGTCAAACTGCTGCATCACGGCACGTCGCAGGGCCTCGATTTCGCTGGCCTTGTCGTCAGCCGCAATTGCCTCCAGCGGCGTCACCGTGGCGATGAAATGCGATTCGCCGTCTTCGATCCGGTTGACCGTGGCGCGTTGCTGCCCTTCGACCAGCACCTTCACGGTGCCGTCAGGAAGTTTGAGCATCTGCAGGATGGTGGACACACATCCGACCTCGAACATGTCGGAGACTGCCGGTTCATCCTTGGCGGCGGTCTTCTGGGCCACCAGCATGATGCGCCGTTCGGCCTCCATGGCGGCCTCCAGCGCCTTGATGCTCTTGGGACGCCCGACAAACAGCGGGATCACCATGTGGGGAAACACCACCACGTCGCGCAATGGCAGCAGCGGAAGATCGATCGGGGTAGCAGGCAGCGGTATATGTCCAGACATGGCAGTCCCTTGAGTTACCCGTTGAATATGGTCGTCATGGCGAGATTTTCAACCCTTGCCGGTTCCCTGAACCGCTGCAGGGTTGAAGCGCCCTAAGATCGACCGAAGGAGCGGCCTGGTTCAGGCCTTTTTCGCGGCTTCCCGGTACACCAGCAGGGGAGGCTTGTTTTCCTCGATGGTGGATTCGTCCACCACCACTTTTTCGACATTGGCCGAATTGGGCAGATCAAACATGGTGTCGATCAAGGCCTGCTCCAGGATCGAGCGCAGGCCCCGCGCACCGGTCTTGCGCGCCAGCGCCTTGCGGGCGATGGCCTTCAGCGCGGACGGGCGAATTTCGAGGTCCACGCCCTCCATCGCCAGCAGTTTGCCGAACTGTTTGCTCAGTGCGTTCTTGGGCTCGGTCAAAATCTGCACCAGCGCATCCTCGGTCAACTCGGCCAGCGCGGCGATGACGGGCATGCGACCCACCAGTTCCGGGATCAGTCCGAACTTGATCAGGTCTTCGGGTTCGATCTCGTTGAACACATCGGTCAGCGAACGCTGCTTTTTGCTCTTGACCGTGGCGCCAAAACCGATGCCCGAGGCTTCCGTGCGGTTCTCGATGACTTTTTCGAGCCCGGCAAAAGCGCCCCCGCAGATGAACAGGATGTTGGTCGTATCGACCTGCAGGAAATCCTGGTTCGGATGCTTGCGCCCGCCCTGGGGCGGCACGCTGGCCATGGTGCCTTCGATCAGCTTGAGCAACGCCTGCTGCACGCCCTCACCCGACACGTCGCGCGTGATCGAGGGATTGTCGGATTTGCGGGAAATCTTGTCGATCTCGTCGATATAGACAATGCCCCGCTGGGCGCGCTCCACCTCGTAGTTGCAGCTTTGCAGCAGCTTGGCGACGATGTTCTCGACGTCTTCGCCGACATAGCCGGCTTCGGTCAGTGTGGTGGCATCGGCCATCACGAAGGGCACGTCGAGCATGCGGGCCAGCGTCTGCGCCAGCAGCGTCTTGCCGGAGCCAGTCGGGCCGATCAGCAGGATATTGCTCTTGGCCAGTTCAACGTCGTCCTTCTTGGCTTTTTCCTTGTGCCGCAAGCGCTTGTAATGGTTGTATACGGCGACCGCCAGCGTGCGTTTGGCCTTCTCTTGGCCAATCACGTAATTGTCGAGATTCGCCTTGATTTCACTGGGTGTGGGCAGTTCACCACGCGCTTCGCGGCCATCTGCCACCGCAGGAAGTTCGTCACGAATGATTTCGTTGCACAGGTCAATGCACTCATCGCAGATAAACACTGACGGCCCTGCAATCAGCTTTTTCACTTCATGCTGGCTCTTGCCGCAGAAGGAGCAGTACAGGGTTTTTTCAGTGGCGGAGCCTTTTTTTTCGGCCATGTCGGGAGTGCCTTGTTTCGGGATTTCTGAATGATAACCAAATAAAAACGGCGTCTTCCGTGCAGAAAACGCCGCTTCAGCGTAGTCGGTCGCCCACCGGCGGAAACTACGGTCGCTTCGAGATCACCTGGTCGACCAGGCCGTATTCCCGGGCTTCATCAGCTGACAGGTAATAGTCCCGCTCGGTGTCACGCTCGATCTTCTCGAGCGGCTGTCCGGTGCAGTCCGCCAGGATCTTGTTGAGTTGCTGGCGCGTCTTGAGGATTTCCCGGGCCGAAATCTCGATCTCGGTCGCCTGGCCTTGCGCCCCACCCGATGGCTGGTGAATCATGATCTTGGAATTGGGCAGCGAAAAGCGCTTGCCCTTGGCACCGGCCGCCATCAGGAACGCCCCCATGCTGGCCGCGAACCCGGTGCACAACGTGGACACATCGGGCTTGATGAAATTCATCGTGTCGTAAATGGCCATGCCGGCACTGACCGAACCGCCGGGAGAATTGATGTAGAAGGAAATATCCTTGTCCGGATTTTCGCTTTCCAGGAACAGCAACTGGGCCACCACCAGGTTGGCGGTCTGATCGTTGACCGGCCCGACCAGAAAAATCACCCGCTCCTTGAGCAACCGTGAATAGATGTCATAAGACCGCTCACCGCGACCTGATTGCTCGATGACCATCGGGACCATGCCGAGGCCTTGAATGTCCAGTGCGCTCATGTTTTCTCCTGCTGATGCAAATACTGTAATAAAAAACCGACAACCCCCAGCGAGGTGGGGCTTGTCGACCGGACTGCAAGCCCGGCGCACGCCCGGGGCGGCGTATCCAGAAGCATCGGGGAACGATCAGCCTTGCTGCCCCATCAGTTCATCGAATGAAACGGCCTTCTCGTTGATCCTGGCTTTGGCCAGAACGAATTCGGTCACATTGTTCTCGATCACCACGGCTTCGACTTCGGCCATGCGGCGGTTGTCACTGAAGTACCAGCGCACCACATCGGCGGGCTTTTCGTAGCTGGCGGCGAGTTCCTCGACATGCGCCTTGATCTGCTCGGGTCTGGCCTGCAACTCGTTGGCGCGAACCAGTTCCGCCACCACCAGACCCAGGCGCACGCGGCGTTCGGCCTGCGGGAGGAACACGTCGTCAGGGATCGGTGCGTTTTCAGCGTCCTTGATGCCACGCTGCTTGAGTTCGGCACGGGCGCCTTCCAGCAGACGGGCCACTTCAGCCTGCACGCTGGACTTGGGCAGATCCAGCTCGGCCTTGGCGACCAAGGCGTCCATCACGGCCTGCTTGTTGCGGGCCTGCAGCCGGAACTTGACTTCGCGCTCCAGGTTCTTCTTGATGTCGGCGCGCAGCGCCTCGACCGTGCCATCCTCGATCCCGAGCGACTTGGCCAGCGCCTCATTGACCTCCGGCAGATGGGCCGCCTCGATTTTCTGGATCGTGACCATGAAGTCCGCCGTCTTGCCGGCCACGTCCTTGCCGTGGTAATCCTCGGGGAATGCCAGCGGGAAAGTCTTGCTTTCGCCCGACTTCATGCCGCGCACGGCCTCTTCGAATTCCTTGAGCATCTGGCCTTCGCCGACCAGGAACTGGAAATCCGCGGCCTTGCCGCCGGAAAAGGTCTCGCCATCGATCTTGCCTTCGAAGTCCACCGTCACGCGGTCGCCTTCCTGCGCCGCGGCGTCCATCGGGCGCTGGGCAAAGGTGCGGCGCTGCTTGCGCAGGATGTCGATGGTCTTGTCGATGGCGCTGTCGCTGACTTCAGCGCTGAGCTTTTCCACTTCGGCGGTGGTCAGGTCGCCGATCTGCACGTCCGGAAACACTTCGAACACGGCGTCAAAAGCCAGTTCGGCGTCGCCAGCCTGCTCTTTTTCGGTGATGCGCGGCTGGCCGGCGACACGCAGTCCGGCCTCGTTGGCGGCAGTGGCAAAGGCCTCGCCCACCTTGTCGTTCATGACCTCATAGTGCACCGAATAGCCGTAGCGCTGGGCGACCACGTTCATCGGCACCTTGCCGGGCCGGAAACCGTCCATCTTCACGGTGCGGGCCAGCTTTTTCAGGCGGGCGTCGACTTCGGACTGGATCACGTTGACGGGGAGCGTCAACGTGATCTTGCGTTCCAGCTTCTCAAGGGTTTCTACAGTCACAGCCATGGTATTTCTCTCGTTAGTGGTGCGCGGGGCGGGACTCGAACCCGCACAGTATTGCTACCGTCAGGACCTAAACCTGGTGCGTCTACCAATTTCGCCACCCGCGCGGGCTTGAAAACAGTCACGGGCGCTCAGGAAGCCTGCCAAACCTCCTGACCGCCCGCATGAAATCGGTCAACCTCGAATTTTAACCGGGAACGGGTTCCCGCTTGACCCGGAACCACGCCGCGTACATCGCCGGCAGCGCCAGCAGCGTCAGCGCGGTGGCCACAATCAGCCCGCCCATGATCGCCACGGCCATCGGGCCCCAGAAAACCGAGCGCGACAGCGGGATCATCGCCAGCACGGCGGCCGCAGCCGTCAGCACGATGGGGCGCAGCCGGCGCACCGCCGATTCCACGACCGCCTCCCAGGCCGGCACACCCCGGGCGCGGTCCTGCTCGATCTGGTCGATCAGGATCACCGAGTTGCGCTGGATCATGCCCATCAGCGCGATCACCCCCAGCAGCGCAACAAAACCGAACGGGCGGTTCAGCGCCAGCAGCGCCGCTGCCACGCCGGCAATGCCCAGCGGGCCGGTCAGGAACACCAGCATGGCGCGGCTGAAGCTGTGCAGTTGCAGCATCAGCAGCGTGAAGGTGATGAACAGCATGATGGGTATGCCCGCGGCAATCGACGCCGAACCCTTGGAGCTTTCCTCCACGGCCCCCGCCACCTCGATACGGTAGCCACCCTGCCCTGCGGCGGCCCATTTCGCCTCCAGCACCTTGAGTTGCGGCAGCAGTTCGGCCGTGACGGTCGCGCCTTGCAGGCCTTCCACGATGTCGCTCTGCACGGTAATCGCATAGTCGCGGTTCTCGCGCCACATCACGCCCGGCTCCCAAGTGAATGCCGGCCGGGCGATCTGGGTCAGCGGAATCGACTTGCCGGATGCCGTAGGCAGGTAGGCGTTGCCCATGTCGGTGATGGCGTCGCGCTCGTCCAGGGGCTGGCGCAGCACGATGTCGATGAGTTTGTCGCCCTCCCGGTACTGGCCCACGGTAGTGCCGGTCAGGATGGTGCGCGAGGCCTGCGCAATGGACTGGCTGCTCACCCCCAGCGCGCGCGCCTTGGCCTGGTCCACCTCCAGGCGCAGCACCTTGATGGATTCGTTCCAGTTGTCATTCACGCCGCGGGTGTTGGGACTGTTGCGCATGACCGCCTTCACCTCGTCGGCGCGCTCGCGCAACACCAGCGGGTCAAGGCCCACCACGCGGAACTGCACCGGATAGGGCACCGGCGGTCCGTTCGGCAACAACTTGACGCGGCCGCGCACCTCCGGGAACTCCTGGGCCAGCACCGCCGGCAGCTTCACGCGCAGGGCTTCACGGGCCTTCAGGTCCTGCGTCAGCACGATCAGCTGCGACACGTTGGTCTGCGGAAACACCTGGTCCAGCGGCAGGTAGAAGCGCGGCACGCCGGAACCGATCCACTGGCTGACCGAACTCACGCCCGCCTCGGTCATGAGCCGGGCCTCCACGCGCCGGGCGACCTCCTCGGTCGCGGCGAACGCGGTGCCCTCGGGATGCCACAGGTCCACCAGGATTTCACGCCGGCTCGAATCGGGGAAAAACTGCTGCTGGACCCGGCCCATGCCGGCGATGCCCAGCACAAACATCAACACCGTGGCGCCAATGGTGATCCAGCGGTGCTCAACGCACCAGTTCACCGCCTTGCGAAAACGGTTGTAGAACGGGCTGTCGAACAACTCATGCGGTTCATCATGGGCCTGTCCGGCCTCTTTCGCAGCCACCACATGGGGCGGCGCCTTGAGCAGCAGCGTACCCAGGTAAGGCACGAAATAGACCGACACGATCCAGCTCAAGACCAGCGCGATCACGGTCACCGCAAAAATGGCAAAGGTGTACTCGCCGGTCACCGACTTGGCGATGCCGATCGGCAGGAAGCCCGCCGCCGTGATCAGCGTGCCGGTCAGCATCGGCATGGCGGTCAGTTCGTAGGCAAAGGTGGCGGCACGCACCTTGTCGTAGCCCTCCTCCATCTTGCGCACCATCATCTCGACCGCAATGATCGCGTCGTCCACCAGCAGGCCCAGCGCGATGATCAGCGAGCCCAGCGAAATCTTGTGCAGGCCGATGCCCCAATAGTCCATGGCCAGGAACGTCATCGCCAGCACCAGCGGAATGGTGATGCCCACCACCAGGCCCGGGCGGATGTCCAGCGTCCAGCGGCGCCAGATCGGGTGCTGTCCGGGCCGCTTGTGCAGCCCCAGGCTGATGAAACTCACCGCCAGCACGATGGCCACGGCCTCCACCAGCACCTTGATGAACTCGTTGACGGAGGTCGCCACGGCCTTGGGCTGGTCCTGCACCTGCACCAGCTTCAGCCCCAGCGGCAGCGTCTTGTCGAGGTGGTCCGTCACCCGCGCCAGCGCCTTGCCCAGCGCGATGATGTCGCCGCCCTTGGTCATGGAAACCCCCAGGGCAATGACGGACTGGCCCTGGTGGCGCACCTTGAGGGTGGGCGGATCGACGTAGCCGCGCCGGATGTCGGCAATGTCGGAGAGCCGGATCTGCGCGCCCGAGCTGCCCCGGATCGGCATGGCCTTGAGGTCTTCGATCGCGTTGAACTGACCGGCAACGCGCACCTGCACCACATCCAGCGGCGTCTGCACGGCGCCAGCGGACTCCACCGCGTTCTGCTGGGCCAGCTGCGCCAGCACCGCGCTCATGTCCAACCCAAGCTGGGCCAGCCGCTTCTGTGAAATCTCGATATAGAGCTTCTCGTCCTGCACGCCAAACAGCTCCACCTTGGCCACGTCAGGCACACGCAGCAGTTGCTGGCGCACATCGTCGGCAAAGGTCTTGACCTCGGCGTCGCTGAAACCGTCGGCCTGGAGCGCGTAGATCACGCCATACACATCGCCGAATTCGTCATTGAAGAACGGCCCCACCACGCCCTGCGGCAGGGTGCCCTTCATGTCAGCGATCTTCTTGCGCACCGTGTACCAGACGTTGGACACGTCGGCGGCCTTGGACGAGTCCTTGATCTGGAAAATGATCTGCGATTCGCCCGGCTTGGAGTAGCTGCGGATCTTGTCGGCGTAGGGCACTTCCTGCAAGGTCCGTTCGAGCTTGTCGGTGACCTGCTCGGCCACCTGTTGGGCCGTGGCGCCGGGCCAGTAGGTCCGCACCACCATGGCCCGGAAGGTGAACGGCGGGTCTTCGTCCTGCCCCAGCTGGAAATAGGCGGCCACGCCCAGCAGCATCAGAACGATCATCAGGAAGCGCGTGAGCGCATCGTGCTCGAGCGCCCAGCGCGAGACGTTAAAGGATTTTTCGGGATGCGCGTGCTTCATGAACGCCTCACCGGACAGCAGATGCGCTGGAGGCGGACACTGCAGCCGGCGCGGCAGGCGCGGAAGCCGGCCCTGGCGCAGATGAAGCGGTCATCCCGGATGATCCCGGATTGATAGCATCTGAAGACCTTTTGACGATGGGTTCAGGCCCATTTGGCTTGTATATCGTGACTTTCTGGCCGGGCGAGAGCACATGCACCCCTGCGGACACCACTTTCTGCCCCGGCTGCAGCCCGGCCGCAATCACGGCCTCGTTGCCGTCGGCCGTGGCAATCTGCACCGGCTGCAGGCGCACCGTCATGGTGGCGGTGTCCAGCACCCACACGGCCGAGCCCTTGCCCTCCTGGCGCAAGGCGCTGGTCGGCAGCTTGATGACCCCGGCGCTGGACACCGCGGACGCGGGCGGCACGACATACACCGTGGCGCCCAGGGGCAGCGCGTCCAGGGCGGCCTGCGCGGCCAGCGTCACCTTGACGGCGTAGGTGCGCGTCACCGGGTCGGCGCTCGCGGCCACCTCCCGCACCGTCCCCTGCAAGGCTGCGGCGCCCGACCAGGACCGCACCGCCACGCCGGCCCCGACCGGCACCCGGGCCAGCTTGTCCTCGGGGACGGCAAACACCACATCGCGCGGGCCATCCTGGGCGATGCGCACCACGGGGCTGCCGGCCTGGACCACTTGCCCCACTTCGGCCTCCACCGCCGTGACCACGCCCGACACATCGGCCACCAGCCGGGTGTAGCCGGTCTGGTTGCCCTGCCCGGCGAGCTGCGCCTGGGCCTGCTCCAGCGTGGCCTGCGCGGCCTTGAGCGACGCTTCGCGGCGTTCCAGTTCGGCGCCGCTGATGAAGTTCTGGTCTTTCAGCGCCTGGTAGCGCCTGAAATCGGCTGCGGCCAGATCGCGTTGGGTCAGGGCGGCCGCGACCTGCGCACGGCCCGCATCCGCCGCCAGCTGGTAGTCGCGCGGGTCCAGCTGGGCGAGCAACTGGCCGGCCTTGACGCGCTGGCCGACCTCGGCCGTGCGCTGGGTGATCTTGCCGGCAACGCGAAAGCCCAGCCGCGATTCAACCCGCGCCTTGACTTCTCCCGCGTATTCCAGGCCCGATTCAAGCGCGCCCACCCCCACCGTCAGCACCTTGACCGATCGCACCGGCTCCTCGGGCGGCGCGGGTCGCGAACAGGCGCCCAACAGCAAGGCGCTCCCTGCCAGCAGCACGACGGGGTGCGATCGGGCGCGCGAAAACGAAGCGAAGAAGGAGAGCAACATGGGTGGCGGGGGAAGAAGTTAATGACTGACTGGTTAGTAATCTAGAATAAATCCTGATCCGTGTCAAGCGACAATCCCGGCCGTGAACCCTGAAATCACGCCTACTGCGGCACCGCTGGCACCCCCGGCGCCGCCACCCACCCACTACGAGAATTTCCCGGTGGCCTCATGGCTGTGCCCGGCGCGCCTGCGCCCCGCCATCGCCGCGATTTACGCGTTTGCGCGCACCGCGGACGACATCGCCGACGAAGGCGATGCGCCGGCGCAACAGCGCCTCGACGATCTGGCCGCCTTTCGCGCCGACCTCCAGGCCGCAGCCTGCGGCCAACCCACATCTCCCCGCTGGGCCGGTGTCTTCAATCCGCTTGCAGCGGTCATCCGGCAGTTTCACTTGCCGGTTCCCCTGCTCGACGCCCTGCTCCAGGCCTTCGAGCAGGACGTGGTCAAGACCCGGGACGGCGCCGGTTATGCCGACCGGGCGGAATTGCTGGACTACTGCAGCCGGTCTGCCAACCCGGTAGGGCGCCTGCTGCTGCACCTGTATGGCGTCGATGATGATGATTCCCTGGCGCAGAGCGACCAGATCTGCAGCGCCCTGCAGTTGATCAACTTCTGGCAGGACCTGAGCGTGGACGTTCCGCGCGGGCGCTATTACCTGCCGCGTGACCGCTGCAGCGCGCTGGGGGTGGACCCTGCCGGTCGGGTGCAGACACCGCAGACAACACTTTTGATAGCAGAACAAGTCCAGTGGACGATGGGAATGATGCAAAAGGGCTCAAAACTCGTCAAAAAAGTGCCGGGACGGGCCGGCTGGGAGCTGCGCCTGGTCGTGCAGGGCGGCCTGCGCATCCTCGACAAGATCCGGGCGCTGAACCACGCCACGCTGCACACCCGGCCCACCGTGACCGCCCGGGACGCACCCGTGATGCTGTGGCGCGCCGTGTGGATGTGACAATCGGGGCCAAGGCCCGCACGCCGACCCGCGCGCCGGCCCGCGAACCCAACCGCGCCCATCCATGACCCCTGAAGACTACGTCCAGCAGAAAGCCGCCACCTCGGGCAGCAGCTTCTACTATGCCTTTCTGTTCCTGCCCAAGCCCCGGCGCGCCGCCATCACCGCGTTTTACGCGTACTGCCGCGAGGTCGATGACGTAGTGGATGAGGTGAGCGACCCCGGCGTGGCCCACACCAAGCTGGCGTGGTGGCACAGTGAGGTGAGTAAGGCCTTCGCCGGGCAGCCCAGCCATCCCGCGCTGCAGGCGCTGATGCCGCACTGCCCGCTGTACGGCATCGGACAGCACCATCTTCAGGCTGTCATCGATGGCTGCCGGATGGACCTGGAGCAGACGCGCTACCTCGACTATCCCGCGCTGCAGCGCTATTGCCAGCTGGTCGCCGGCGTGGTGGGCGAGGTCTCGGCCCTGATCTTCGGCCAGACCCAGAGCGCCACCACCGCCTACGCGCACAAGCTGGGCCTGGCCTTCCAGCTCACCAACATCATCCGCGACGTTGGCGAAGATGCGCTGCGCGGGCGCATCTACCTGCCGATCAGCGAGTTGCAGCAGTACGACGTGAAAGCCCACGAGATCCTGAAACGCACCTATTCGGACCGCTTCAGTGCCTTGATGAAATTCCAGTGCCGCCGCGCCCAGGGCCTGTACGACGAAGCCCTGGCCCTGCTGCCGGCGGCCGACCGCAGGTCGCAGAAGCCCGGGCTGATGATGGCCAGCATCTATCGCACGCTGCTGCGCGAGATCGAACGCGACCACTACCAGGTGCTGCACCAGCGCATCGCGCTTACCCCGCTGCGCAAGCTGTGGCTGGCGTGGAAGGTGCAGGCGCTGGGGATGCTGTAATGCGCGTCGCCATCATCGGTGGCGGCTGGGCCGGCATGGTGGCGGCGGTGTCGGCGGCGCAGGCCGGGCATGGCGTGACCGTGTTTGAGGCCGCGCGCACGCTGGGGGGCCGGGCGCGGGCCGTGCCGGTCGTCCTGCCGGACGGGCGCCAGGCGGTGCTCGACAACGGCCAGCACATCCTGATCGGCGCCTACACCGACACCCTGCGCCTGCTGCGCCTCGTCGGCGTGGACCCGGACCAGGCCTTGTTGCGCCTGCCGCTGGCGCTGGCTTTCCCCGATGGCACCGGGTTGAGCCTGCCCGACGGACCCGCCCCCTGGGACGCCCTCGCCGGCATCCTGCGCGCCCGCGGCTGGGGCTGGCGTGACAAGCTGGCCCTGCTGCGCACCGCCACCGGCTGGCAACTGGGCGGCTTCACCTGCGCCAGCGGTGCCAGCGTGGCCGATCTGTGCGCCCCGCTCACCCGAAGGCTCAAGGACGAGTTCATCGAGCCGCTGTGTGTTTCGGCGCTCAATACGCCCGCGAGTGCGGCCAGCGGCACGGTATTCCTGCGGGTCATGAAGGACGCCCTGTTCGGCCCGCGCGGCGGCTCCAACCTGCTGCTGCCGCGCGTGGACCTGGGCCGCCTGTTTCCCGAACCGGCGGCACTTTGGCTGACCCGGCAGGGCCATCGCGTGCTGACGGGCCAGCGGGTGCGCTCGCTGCAAGGCGACCCCGGCTCTGGCTCCAGCGCCGGCTGGCGCATCAACGGCGAGGCGTTCGACCGCGTGCTTCTGGCAACCTCCGCGACCGACACGGTTCGGCTCTGCGACGAGACTGCTGCCGACGCCCCTGAAACCCGGGCCACGGACCTGCAGGCCTGGGCCGCCCGCGCGGGCGCCTTGCGGCATGAATCCATCACCACGGTGTACGCCATGGCCCCCACGGGCCTGCCCCGTCCCATGCTGGCGCTGCGGGCGGACCAGGACCACCCGGCGCAGTTCGTGTTTGACCGCGGCCAGCTTGGGGGCCCCGCAGGCTTGCTGGCCTTCGTCATCAGCGCCAGCACCGGCGGCCGTGCAACGCTGCAGGCGCGCGTGGTGTCCCAGGCGCTGGCGCAACTGGGCCGGGTGGTGCAACCCGTGCAGACGCTCACTGAACGGCGCGCCACCTTCGCCTGCACGCCCGGGCTCGCGCGGCCCGCGCTGCGCATCACGGACGGGCTCTGCGCCTGTGGCGACTATGTCGACGGGCCGTACCCGGCCACCCTGGAAGGCGCCGTGCGCAACGGCTGGGCCGCCGGTTGCCTGCCCTGAATTTGCACTGCATCAAGAAATGGGTTCGCCGCCGTGGCCGGAAGGGGCGGTACGGCGTAGGATTGAACTGGATTTTCGGTGGTCGCCTGGCTCCTTCGACGCTCAGGCAGCGCCCCCCTGAACCTGATCAAGGAGTTTTCATGGCCCATGAAGAACTGCAAAGCCTGCTGCGCAAGATGGCGGATACCAACGCCTCCGATCTGTTTCTGACCACCGGCGCCCCGCCCCACCTCAAGGTCAATGGTGAATCCTGGCCGCTGTCGCTGCCCATCCTGGCGCCGGACCACGCCGGTGTGCTGGCCTATTCCGTGATGACGGCTGGGCAGATCGCCGATTTCGAACGCTCGCTGGAATGCAATTTTTCGTACACCGCGCCGGGCATCGGGCGCTTTCGCATCAGCGTCTACCGCCAGCGCGGCCAGACGGCCATGGTGGCGCGCCGTATCAACGTGTCGATTCCCACCTTCGACGAACTCGGCCTGCCCCCGGTGGTCAGCGAGCTGGCCTTGCTGCGGCGCGGCCTCTTGCTGGTCGTGGGTTCTGCCGGATCGGGCAAGAGCACGACCCTGGCGTCGATGATCGACTACCGGGCGCACCACAGCCAGGGCCATATCCTGACCGTCGAAGACCCGATCGAGTTCCTGTTCACCCACGACAAGTGCACCGTGGACCAGCGCGAGGTCGGTGTCGATACCCACAGCTTCGCGGATGCCTTGCGCAATGCGATGCGCCAGGCGCCCGACATGATCATGATCGGCGAGATCCGCGACCGCGAGACCATGGAGCACGCACTGGCGTATTCTGAAACCGGGCACCTGTGCGTCTCCACCCTGCACGCTGCCAATGCCAGTCAGGCCCTCAAGCGCATCGTTAATTTCTTCCCGGAGAGCATGCACCAGCAGTTGCGCATGGACCTGTCGCTGAACCTGCAAGCCATCATTTCGCAGCGCCTGCTGCCGGCCATTGAAGGGGGGCGCGTGCTGGCCACTGAAACCCTGCTGCATTCGGCCTACATTGCGGATCTGATCCTCAAGGGTTCCGTGGATGAACTCAAGCAGGCGATCGAAAAAAGCAGCGTGGTGGGCATGCACACCTTTGACCAAGTCCTGCTGGAGCTGGTCAAGGCCGGCCGCATCGACCCGGAGACCGCCCTGTCCAACGCCGACTCGCGCACCGACCTGAGCCTGCGCATGC